>VHBK01000011.1 GCA_016872015.1 Nitrososphaerota archaeon | reverse complement strand
ATGTTGGGTTGGGACTAGACAAGATAAAAAAAATTGAATATGTATCTGGTACAGAACCATTTCAGGAGTCAAACAAACCAATACAGTATAATCCGGCATTGCCAAAAATTTTGTTGTTATCCACTGGTGGAACAATTGCAAGTAGAATTGACTATAGAACCGGCAGTGTTACACCAGCACTCACTGCACAAGAGCTAAATGCATCCGTGCCAGAACTGGCAGAAATTGCAAATATTGATGCCGAAGTGTTGTTTTCTGAATATTCTGAAAACATAACACCAGAACATTGGGTAAAAACTGCGCAAAAGCTCGATTCGCTTGCAAATTCTGACTATAAAGGAATCCTAGTTGCGCATGGAACTGACACCATGCAGTATACAGCGGCATTTTTGTCATTTGCACTAGCCGGTTTTCCAAAGCCAATAGTATTGGTCGGCTCTCAGAGATCATCAGATAGGCCTTCATCTGATGCCGCACTAAACCTAATTGGAGCTACAAAATTCATCGTAAAATCTGGCGCAAGTGGCGTCTTTGTTGCAATGCACAATTCTGAAAACGATAATGACATTGCGTGTCATCTTGGAACACGCGTGCGAAAAAACCACACTAGTAGGAGAAATGCCTTTGAGACAGTCGGCGCAAAGCCTGCATTTGTTGTATCTAGCGATTCAATAATTCAGAACTTTACTGGACGATACTACAACCAAAAAGACTATACTCCAAAGATAGGACTAGACTCCAAAGTGGCGCTGGTGAAGTATCATCCAGGATACGATCCAAAACTAGTTGAGGATTTACTAGTCCAAGGATACAAAGCAATAATTTTTGAGGGGACTGGCCTTGGGCATGTTGGTAGAACAATGTACGATGTGATAAAAAAAGCAAAACAACAAGACATCTTTTTGGGAATGGCATCGCAGTGCTTGGACGGTCAAGTAAACATGGCAATCTATGAGAGTGGAAGAGATCTGATGCATTTTGGCGTGATACCTTTGTCTGATACGATTTCTGAGATTGCACTTGTAAAAGCAATGTGGGCATTAGGCACAGATGCTAAAAACATCAAAAATATTATGTTAAAAAATATTGCATCTGAATTTAGAGAATAAGATTTAAGGCAATCACAGATAGGTTTTGTGTGGAGCCTCAAATAGACAAAATTGGCTTAAGGGTAGGCCTTGAGATACATCAGCAGTTAGCCACCAATAAAAAGTTGTTTTGTGGCTGCAAACAACTAGAACTAGAAGAATATCCACTCCAGTTTACAAGAAAATTGAGGCTGGCAAAAAGCGAGCTTGGCAAATACGACCCAGCGGCGCTCTTTGAATCGTCAAAATCAAAACAAATACAGTATTTTGCAAATCCTCAGAGCAGCTGCCTTGTGGAACACGACGATGAGCCTCCACACAAGCTAGATCAGGATGCAAAAGACACTGCCCTAATCATTGCGTCTGCACTAAAATCAGACATTTTTGATGAAAGCTATGTTATGAGAAAAATAGTAATTGATGGCTCTAACACATCAGGATTTCAGAGAACTATGCTAGTATCACAAGGTGGACATATACGAGTGGACGGCCAAGATGTTGGCATCCAGACAATTTGCCTTGAAGAGGATGCTGCAAAATTACTCAAAGATACAGAAAACACTAGGGAGTATGCACTTGACAGACTCGGAGTACCACTAGTAGAAATCGCACTAGAGCCAGTAGATGGCAATCCAGCATTTGTGAAAAAAATTGCATTGACTCTTGGAAGGCTGCTCAGGGTAACGCGCAGAGTAACTCGTGGAATAGGATCAATCAGGCAGGACGTAAATGTTTCAGTCACTGGAGGTGGAATTGTAGAGGTAAAGGGAGTCCAACAGCTAGACCAGCTTGAAAAAGTGATCTTGTATGAAGCAAAACGACAGCACGGACTACAACTAATAGCACAAAAACTAGAAAAAACAGATCTTGATTCCATAACAAGAGATCAGAGCGTCGACGTTACATCGTTTTTTGCAGATTGCAAATCAAAGATAATTCAAAAGTCAATCAAGGATGGCCAGACCATCAAGTCGCTGGGAATCAAAAATTTTGCAGGCATGTTTGGATATGAACCATATGAGGGAGTACGACTAGGAAAAGAGCTTGGGCAACAGGTACGGTTTTTTGGGATTGGTGGAATTTTTCATTCTGATGAGCTGCCAAACTATGGCATAGAGCAAGACTATGTTGACAAATTACGTGCACTACTAAAGTTAGAAAAAAATGATGGATTTTTCATAGTTGCAGGTCCAAAAGACAAGCTAGAGTTTGCGCTAGATGCAGTAATTAACAGAATCAAAGCTGCAAAGGAAGGAGTTCCTGCAGAAACCCGTGCTGCAACAAATACTGGCGATACAGTATTTTTGAGGCCAAGGCCTGGCTCATCACGAATGTACCCAGAAACAGACATTCCGCCAATACTAGTAAGCAGGCAAGAACTTGAATTTGCGCACAAAAACATTCCAAAATCTTGGGACGAGACCATATCAGAGCTACAAAAAAAATATGGGCTAAACTTGCAGTTAGCAGAACAAGTCTTTGATTCCGATTACTTGGAATTATTTGAGTCAATTTGCATAAAATACAAGAATCCAAATTTTGTGGCGTCTGTCTTGTGCTCTACCATAACTAATTTGCAAAGACAGGGACTAGACCAGACACTACTCAAGCCAGAACATATTACAAGAACATTTGAGTTATTATCAGACAATAAAATTGCAAAGGAATCAATTGAGATTATCTTTGAGAACATAATGTCAGGGAAAATAAAATCGCCTGACGAGTTTGCGCAGAATCAATCCTCATTTGATGACATGGAATTAGAAAAATTCCTAGACGAGTTAGTTCAGAATAACATTGGAGTAATACAAAAACAAGGCACTCATTCTGCAGGAATGCTTATGGGAATGGCAATGAAGTCACTTCGCGGCAAGGTTTCCGGTGAAAAGATAAGCAAAACCCTCGAGTCAAAAATTACAAAAATATTAGAAAAATAAGAAAAATTAGTTTAATCTAACTTTCTTCTTCCTGTTCCTCTACCCATTGAAACGTAGCGACCCTTTGTAGAAGGTTTCTCAGTTTCTGGAGTATCACCAAGTTTTCTTTTACCTGTACCACGGCCAGAGACGACATATTCATCTGCTGCTTTTTCCTTCATTTTTTTCTGGTGTTCTCTGAATTTTTCGCCAGCCCACTTTTCATCGTCAGGATCTGCTTCTCTTCGCGATGTTCCTCTGCCGCCAACTTTAATGATTTTTCCCATTGGGAAACATTAGAACTAACTATGGTTTAAAGTTGTTCATAGTTTTGAATTAGTTTTATGATTTATGCGGGAGGTGGGATTTGAACCCACGAACTCCTAGGAGATAAGGATCTGAACCTTACGCCGTTGACCGGGCTTGGCGACTCCCGCAAACAATGGTCTTTGCATCCAAAATAAAAGTCATTTATTAGCATCACAGTCAAATAGGTACAATTGGAATTCAAAGAGATATACTGTAGTAACTGCAAAAAAACACTAGGTCGCTATAACGTCAGATATTTTTCTGATGCCAAGATTGCAGAACTGATAAAATCAACACACACTACCCATTACAGAAACGGCCACCAAATTTCAATAAGAAGGATTAGCAAGTAGTTTACTCAAAGGTTTGACCTAGTTTTTCTAGCAATTCCTTTTGCTGCTTGTTCAGCTTCGTAGGTATGTCTATGACCAATCTGACGTATTGGTCACCTCTCCCCCTAGAATTCATGTATGGGAGACCTTTGCCCTTTAGCTTTGCAATTGTGTTTGGTTGTGTTCCTTCCTCTACTTTGATTTTTTCTGGCTTTTCGAGTGCAGGTACTTCGATTGTTCTGCCTATACATGCATCAATTATAGAGATCTTGGCATCATAGAAAACGTCTGCACCGTCTCTTTTAAAGTGCTGATGCGGTTGAACTCTGACTCGGATTACAAGATCGCCATTTTGGCCATGTTGTATCGATTCACCCTCACCAGATATCACATAATCACCATTGTCAATTCCTGGTGGAAGATCAAATGAAAGATGTTTGGTGCCACGGGTTTTTCCAGATCCCTTGCATTCAGAGCAAGGCTTTGAGATGAATTTTCCCTCCCCATGACATTTTGAGCACGGTTGAACGGTGACAAATGTAGAAAATCCCATGTTACGTGTGATTCTTACTTGGCCTTGACCCCTACAAGCAGGACAAGTTTCAGGATGTGTACCTGGCGCACATCCAGAACCGTCACAGTCCTTGCAGTCAACATTCTTTTTGATATCGATTTCTAGTTTTTTGCCCCTAAACACATCATCAAGTGACACCGATATTTCGTGCAAAAGATCTTGGCCTCGCTGTCTTGAAAATCCGCCAAACCCACCACCTCTCCCAAATAATGACTCAAAGATAGAGTCAAAACCACCTGCTCCAAAATTAGAAAATACTTCATCAAAGTTTCCACGTGCCCCAGAGAAAATGTCCTCTGTAGAATATTTGCCGTCAACTCCTGCATGGCCATATTGATCATAGAGTTTTTTCTTTTCAGGATCAGATAGTACCGCATAGGCTTCTGAGATTTCCTTAAAGTGCTCTGCTGCTTCTGGAGACTTGTTTCGGTCAGGATGGAATTTTAGCGCCAGCTTGCGGTATTGCGATTTTACGGAATCTGTAGAATCAGATTTTGATACTCCCAATACTTCGTAATAGTCTCGTTTTGCAGACATTTCTTATTGTAATGGAATGATTAGTAATTAGTTTGTGGAGCCTTGGTTCTGGGTGTTTTGCTCAGATGGTCCTGACTGTTGTTCTTGTTGTGGTGGTTGCGAGATATTTTTGTATAGTTCGGTTGTGATTTGGTTTACCAGAGTTTTTAATGCTTCAAGTTTTGGTTTAATTTCGTCTGGGGTTTTATCCAGGACTTCTTTGAGTTCTTTGACAGATTCGGAGATTTTGATTCCTTGTTCTTGTGTCAGCTTGTCTTTGAGGTCTTGTGTTAGAAGTTTTTCAGTGGTATAGACAAAACTTTCTGCCTCGTTTTTGATGTCGACTGATTCTTTTTTCTTTTTGTCATCTTCGGCAAACTTTTCTGCATCTTGCTTTAGATTATCAATTTCTTCCTTGGACAGTTTGGTGCCTGCTTGGATTGTTATTTTTGCCTCTTTTGATGTGCCAAGGTCTTTTGCTGTTACATTTATGATTCCGTTTGCATCAATGTCGAATTTGACTTCGATTTGTGGAATTCCTCTTGGTGCTGGTGGGATTCCAGCAAGATTAAAGCTGCCAAGCGACACATTGTCTGCTGCCATTGGTCGCTCACCTTGAACTACATGAATGGTAACTGCAGTTTGATTGTCTGCGGCTGTTGTAAAGACCTTGGTTTTTGAGGTTGGAATTGTAGTGTTTCTTTCAATTAGCGGCTCTCTCAAACCACCTAGTGTTTCAACTCCCAGGGTTAACGGAGTCACGTCCAACAATACAATATCACTGGTAACATCACCTGCGATGATTCCTGCCTGGATTGCGGCACCCATTGCGACTGCCTCCATTGGATCTACTCCAGATTCTGGTCCCTTGCCAATGACATCACCTACGAACTTTTTGACCATTGGGATACGTGTAGGACCACCAACCAGTACAATTTTTGAGACATCTGTTGTAGAAAGTTTTGCATCACGTAATGCGTTATCAATTGAAGTTCTGCATCGCTCTACAATTGGTCTGATTAGTTCCTCGAATTTTGCCCTAGTTAGTTTTAATTCTAGATTCTTTGGGCCTGACGATTGGTCATATGAGATAAACGGCAAGTTAATGTCAGTTTCCATTACAGTGGAGAGCTCTATCTTTGCTTTTTCCGATGCTTCTCGGATTCTTGTCATCGCAGTACTATCTTTGGTCAGATCAATTCCGGTTGTTTTGCGAAATTCGTTTACGACATGATCAATTAGGACTTTGTCCATGTCTGTTCCACCTAGTTGTGTGTCTCCTGATGTACTCAGTACTTCAAAGACGCCACCGCCCATTTCCATTATTGTAACATCTAGTGTTCCACCGCCTAGATCAAACACAAGAATCTTCATGTCTTGGCCTGCCTTGTCTAGGCCAAATGCCAGAGATGCAGCTGTTGGTTCGTTGATAATTCTTACAACATCAAGGCCTGCAATTGTTCCTGCATCTTTTGTCGCCTGCCTTTGGTTGTCATCAAAATAGGCAGGAACCGTGATTACTGCTTTGGTTACTGGCTCTCCCAAGAACGCTTCGGCGTCTTTTTTGATTTTTTGCAAAATAAACGCAGAGATTTGTTGTGGTTTGTAGTCTTTGCCCTGTACTTTGAAGATATGGTCAGAGCCCATCTTTCTTTTTGCCGCAATTATGGTATTGTCTGGATTTGTGACTGCCTGTCTTCTTGCTGGCTCACCGACTAGGAGTTGGCCTTCCTTTGTAAAGGCAACAACGGATGGGAATGCTTTTCCACCTATTGAGGTGCCCTCAGCAGCTGGGATCAAGGCTGGCTTGCCACCCATCATTACAGATGCCGCAGAGTTGCTTGTTCCAAGATCTATTCCAATTATTTTTGCCATTTTTTCACCATTTGATTATTTTATTGCGATTTTTTTGCTATTTCGACTAGTGTCGGTCTAAGCGTCCTATTACGAGAAATATATCCTTTCCTTAATTCTTTTGTAATTGTGTTATCATCCAGAGAATTATCATTTATGACCGCAATTGCCTCATGCAAATTTGGATCAAATATCTCACCTAGTGCATTAATTGGTGTGACACCATAGCTTTCCAATAGCGAATCAATATTTTTTAGAATTCCATCAAGGCCTTGTGCTTCTGGGTTTTCTTTTTTTAGTATTTCTTTTGCACGCACAAGATCATCATATATTGTTAAGAATTGTATGATGAATTTGTCTAGTTTTTCTGCAATACCGTTTTGTATGTCAGATTTGGTTTTGCGCTCTAAATTGATATAATCAGCAAGCGATCGCTTGAGCTTATCTTCACAATTATTCAGGCTTTGCTTTAGCTGTTCAATTTCATTGCTTGAAGTTTGCTCTTCAGTAGTAATTTGATCTTCATTTTGTTCTGACATGAAAGGTAATTTTTTGTATTCTAGTTTTATTCTTTGTGTGATATTTCACACAGTGGATTTCCTTTTATTATTATGAGATCGTTATCATTCTTTTTGCGTAGGTGTTCATAGTCTGCTTTTGAACATATGACTAGGATTGTTGTTTTGTCATTATGGAAAAGATCTAGATTTGGATCTTCGTATGCTTCCACATCTCCAATGTAGTCACGCAGTTTGGTGATCAGACTTTGTAGCATCTCTATTTTGTCTCCTCGCATTTCATGTTGATCCAGTGACCATGACAATGCAATCTTTGTTCTGCTTGCCTTTAGATCGTTTTTCTTCAGCGTTGCACGAATTTCATCTATCAGTCTTTTTATGTACCCATCTATTCCCTTGAGACTTCCATTAATTAGATACATCAGTGTGTTTGCACCTTCAAACGAAGTGCCAAGTGAGCGCAGATCATAGAGCCCATTTACCATATCATCTAGAAATAAATTCTGAAAATCGTCGGATTGCAAATCTGTCTTTGTAGTGTCATCTTGTGCAAACTTGCATACTTCAAGAACACTGCATAGTGTGGAAAATCTCGATAGTACGTTTATTGCGTGGAAATGTTCCGATGATGAAATTCCTACAAATGACAGTTCTTTTTTGGAATTGGTAAGAAGACTTGCAAGGGCGGGATCTGATTTGTTGTTAAATGAGCCTATTACTTTGGGTGGCTGATTTCCGCCTCCAAGTGGATAGTAATAATATGAAATTGATTTTCCTACTTCAAGTCCAGTCACATGTTCTAGTAGTGAAATGTTTTCACTGTTACCACCAATTCCTGTTGGCAAAGTATAGACAACTGAGCTACCCTTTTTGAGCGATGATGTAGCATCTTTGAATTTAGAATGGACTTCAGTTTTTGTTTCCTGGCCCGTCTTTCTTATTCTTGGTGCAAAAAAGAGGTATTGTGCCTTTGATATTGCAACATCGATTGGTTCCATTGCAAGCAATGGTTCGTCTTCTTTTAGCGCAGAAACATTAGGATAGGTCTTGGCAATCTCTGCCTTTAGTGAAATTGCAGACTGGGAAGACTCGTCAATGATAAAGACATTGACACCGTTTATTGCCATTTGACATGCAATAGAGTAGCCCTCCGTGCTCAAACCATAAACAACTACCCTGTCAGATGCCAATTCAATGGGGCTAGGCACAAGACTAAGAAAAACTTATTGTATCAAAACTCAGCAGATTGGATGTCTTGAAGATTTGGTTTGACATTTTGACACCAAAACAAATCTTGTTTTTCGATCCAATGATCAAGCAATTGAGGAAAAATAATTCCATCTTGTGTACAACTCGAGACTATCGCGAAGTAAACGAACTTTCAAAACTAAAGAAAATGAAGTTGACAATAGTAGGAAAATATGGCGGAAACACCAAATCTGGCAAACTGGATGCCTCACTCAAAAGAAGCATCAGTCTTGGTACACGTATGGAGAGATTCAAGCCAGATCTTGCCGTAAGCTTTTGTTCTCCAGAGGCTGCACGGGTGGCATTTGGCCTCGGAATCAGGCATGTTACTTTTTGCGATTCGCCACATGCAAAAGCGGTAATGAAACTATCAATACCATTTGTCGATAAGCTGTTAATTCCATGGATAATACCAAAAAAAGAATTTACAAAATATGGAATTGTGCAAAAAGACGTCATACCATACAAGGCAATTGACGCGTCGGTGATTGTCAGAGATGTAAAAAAACCGAGAATTACAAAAAACAAGAAGAAAACAATTCTAATCAGAGTAGAAGAAGAACAAGCTTCATACGTACAAAAAAACAACCACACCATACAGATTATTCAGAGAGTTGCTAGCAGGCTTCCACAATACAACATACTGGTGCTTCCAAGATACAAATCTCAGATTGCTAAACTCAAAAAAACACTAGGAGATAAGGTCAAAGTTTTGCACAAAGCTGTAATTGGTAGTGAATTACTACAAAATGTGGATGTCTTTGTGGGATCTGGCGGAACAATGACTGCAGAATCTGCTCTGCTTGGAATTCCAACAATATCATACAACGCAGCTCCGAACTTGGTCCAAGACTATCTTGTGAGAAAAAAACTTGTCAAACTTGAATCAAATCCAGATAAAATAATTTCACTAATTGAAAAGTTTCTGTCTTCTGATAACAAATCCTTGCAAATAAATGCACAAAAAACTTTGGCATCGATGGAAGATCCTTACAAAAAACTAATCCAAGTAATCAGAAAATAATAGAAAATATCAATAATAGGGGTTTTTGAGGAGTCATTACAGGAAGCCCGGTAGTGTAGCGGTCAAGCATAGGGGCCTTTGGAGCCCTTGACCCCAGTTCGAGTCTGGGCCGGGCTACTTGATTTTACAGATCTAGTTTTGTGAGAAGTTTTATTGCAACTACAAACAAAATTGTCGCAACACTGACTAGGACTGCCATCTCAAGCATGACAAATTCGTTAAATGTACCAAAAATTCCCGCACGAATGATATCAACTAGATATGTAAGTGGATTTAGATAAAATCCGGTTGCCAGAGGTTCTGGTGCTCCTTGAGCTGGATAAAATGCAGTGCTCACAAAGGCAAAGAACAGAAAAACTGTGTTGATCATTACGTTGAATCCCTCACTTGAACGAAGCCTAGTGGAGATTATTGATGCGATAGAGCCAAACAGAATAGAACCTACAATTGAAGCAAAAACAAGAAACGGAATAGTAAGCAAATTGAACTGGACTGACTTGAAAAATAATGGAAAACCAATTGCCGTGATCAAGGCGGCGCTGATCAATCCAACAATAGCTATTGTGTAAACATTGCTCAAAATGTAATGGCTGCGCTTGAACGGCCCAACCAAAATTTGCTCAAACATTCCATGTTTTCTGTCATTCCAGATTATGATTCCAGAAACTAACGTGCTATTCATTATGTTAAAGCCAATCATGCCAGATGCGATAAACGCTGGATAGTCTAAGGACATTTCCCCAAATTGTACAGAATCGATTAATGCGGTATACGCAAAGCCTGCCACAAAAATATACACTATTGGAAATATTACCTGCCATACGAGAAATCCTGGATTCAGAGAGATTGTCAGGTTTCTGTTTACTAGCCTAATTGTTGGATTCATTTGTGTCCCTTACCATTTTAAGGAAGATTTCCTCGAGCGTAGTCGGCATTGCAGATAGATCCTCCACTGCAATATTGTTTTCAATTAGAATCGATAATACATGAGACAATACAATTTCTGCCTTGCTTGACTGTATTATGATGTCCGTTCCGGTGTTAAAGTCAAGGGTACAGCCGAAAATTCCAGATAGCAATTGAGCTAGCTTGTCATTTCTGTCCAGAAGATGAATTTTGATTGTTTTTTCCTGACCAAACGTTGATTTGAGTTGGTCTGGAGTGTCTACTGCCAGAATTTTGCCCTTGTTAATTACTGCAATTTCATCGCAGAGATACTCTGCCTCGGTTAAAACGTGTGTAGTATAGAATATAGTCAAGCCTGCTTTTGCCTTGTTTTTTAGATAGTTCAAGAGATTGCGTCGTGCGCCTGGATCTAAGCCTACTGTTGGCTCATCCAAAAACAACAATTCCATTTCATGCATAAATTCACGAGCTACCTGAACGCGCCTGCGCTGCCCAATTGAGAGATCTTCATTCTTTTTCTTCCTTATTTCTCTCAAGTCAAATACATCGATTAGCTCTTCTGTTCTTTGCTTTCGGGTTTTTTTATCCACATCCCACATCATGCCATATTTTTCCAGAGATTTTTCTACGGACAAGTTTGGCTCATAGCTTGGTTGTTGCAGTACAACTCCTATCTTTTTTCTTACCTCAAGAGGATTTTTGATCGCATTTACTCCCAAAATTTCAATTGTACCACTTGTTGGTGGAATCAAAGTTGTAAGCATCTTGATCGTAGTTGATTTCCCTGCTCCGTTTGGTCCCAAAAATCCAAACACCTTACCTGGTTTGATGTCAAGATCTATTCCATTGACTGCCACTAGATCTCCATATGATTTGAAAAGCGATCTGGTTGTAACGGACATTGATCTGATGTGATCCCATCTCTTAATTTACATTAGTGAAATTCTTATTAGTACATCAAATTATAGTAGATCAAATTGTCTGAATTTGATGCATTACTTTCTAAATTGCTGGAGCTAAAGCCAGATCTCTCAAAATCTGATGTAGAGGCCTTGATCGCAAAGAAAAAGGAAAAGATCGGTGCGGGTTATCTTACAGACCAAGGTGCATTATTTCTTGTGGCATCTGATCTAGGAGTTACAATTTCAGAGCCACCAAAAAGCGAGATTGCGATCAAAGACTTGCATGCTGGAGCAAAAGAAGTGACATTGCAGACACGTGTACTCAACGTATCACCAAAAAAACAATTCTCAAGAAAGGACGGGTCTCAGTTTTACCTTCGAAACATGACAGTATATGACAAGGACTCGGCAGTAGTAGTAAAGCTCTGGGATGAAAAGGCAAACCTGCCAGAGATGACAAACCTAAGTCCAGGAGACCTAATCAAGATAATCAAGGCGTATGTCAAGTCCGATCTCAACGGTCAGCTTACAGTAAACATTGGCTCTGGCTCTAGCATAGAAAGAACAGAGACAGAAAGCGCAATTCCATCCATTGATTCCATTACTAAGGATGTCTCTGAGCTAAAAGAAGGAGACAACAATGTGGTAGTATCTGGAATGCTTGATGGCCCAATTACATTTTCAGAGTTTACAAACTTTAAAGGAATGCCTGGAACTGCCTTGCGCCTAAGACTAAAGGGAAGCGACGGTCGCTCCATGCGAGCAGTACTATGGGGAAAGACAGATTCAGAGATGCCCAAAGTCATTCCAGCAGGAACCAAGGCACGACTCATCGGCGTCAAGGCAAAGACAAACCAACAAGAACTAGAGATCCATGGGAATGAATCAACCACGCTTGACGTTCAATCAGAAAAACAAGTAGAACCACTAGTGATCAGAATTCTGTCTTCAAGTAAAAACGAAAACGGACAGAAAATGATTCTTGGTGTCGACAAGCAAAAACAACTCTATAACATTATTGACACTGCAAGTATAACAGAGTCATTTGCACAAGAGGATGTGCTGGAATGCATGCCATCAAAACTTTATGGAAATAATGTCACAATAGACTCTGAATCATTTGTTAGAAAAATTGATGAGGACTTGCCAAAGCTTGCGGATCTACGAACCAAGATTACTGATATCAAGGCAGACAACAACACATACTGCATAGAGGCAATAATTCTAAAAGCACCAGATAGAAGAAATGTCCAGACAAAGACAGGAGAAACAATAACACTTTCTGAAATGTATGTAGAGGACGATACTGCTCAGATTTGGCTCAAGGGATGGAGAAATCAAGCACGACTATTAGACGAGTGCACCATAGGAGAGATAATCTCAGTTACCGGAGTCACTGCAAAGCAGGGCTTGGAGGGAAGAACTGAGCTGTTCGTGACTCCATATTCAAGCATAAAGAAGAAAAACTAGTCCCAAAATCCTCGCGTAGTCACGTACTGACGCTCTGCTTCATAGATTTGCCGATACAGTGTTTCCTCATCAACCATATTTCTTAGGATTCGCGATGCAGTGTCAACCCCTACTCCATAGCCAGACAGAACTATGAGGGCAGTTTTTCCAAAATTTTCCAAAAGAGACGCTGCCTTCCACGCACGGGAAAATCTGTGATTTTCATCGTGTGTGATCTTTTTTCCTGCAGCTTTTTTCTGTATGATTTTTGCCAAATCATAGTCAGAATAAAATGTCACAGATACCTGTCTTGCTTTGCAATATGGACAAATTGGGATGTTTTCTATTTCATTTGTTTTCATTACTCGTTCCCATTTCCCACATCTAGCACAGATGAACCTGTGCGATGTTTTGAAAAGACGTGCTTTTACTAAATCCAGTATTCCCTTGTCAATGCTAGTGGGCGATGAATAATATTTTGTAGTATGATCCAGAATCGGCTCGGCAAGCTTGGAGAACTTGTTTTGCTCAAGCCAATGGATTTGAATATTTTGAGATTTAATATCTGCTAGGATCTGCGCTGTCTTTTCCAGATCATATTTGTCATGGAATAATTCCCGCAAGGCTTCCTTGACAAGAGGAGTTTTGATGTACCTCTCAAAGAGGAATCTCGCTGATTTTTTTTCATAGACTGCACCCCTTCCAACGACGCCGAATTTTTTTGCAACATTCCAGGTTCGCCAGCTTACATTATGTGTCCCACCTAGCGATGCAGTAACTATTTCATATAGATTGTATGTATCGGCAAGAGTTTGCTTTACATGATTTTCTAGTATTCGCCCCTTGGATGATAAAACAATTCTATATGCATCCGATCGTGCGTCTACCTGCAGTCCTGTCTTGGAAGAAAGCATCGATGAGAGTAGTGTAGCTAAAGTAGAGTTTGTTTTTGTGCCAAAGCAGCTGTGAATCACTATCATTCCCTGGCCGCGCACAGACTCTACTACGACTGTTTTGTCATCAGGAATTATTGGTAGATCAAGCCGAGTGATGACATTGTCAGGCAAGACTAGTGAGCCTGCACGTATCTTGCTTCGGAATTTACCTACCTTTGACGTGGTTTTATAGTCGACTGGAATATTTTCTCCCTCCCAATATGGAACTGTGATTCCACCTGAACGAATCGGTTCCACGTTTACTTTTAGTGAGGATTCATCAACGTTGATGATTCTCCACTGAGAGCCGCGCAAAACAAAGACATTTCCAGGATCACCAAAATCCCCTACAAATCTCTGATCAAGGCTTCCAATGATCTTTTTTGATACAGTGTCAATTACTTTGAATTTTAAAATGTCAGGAATTGTAGACAGATTTTCAAAATAATATCTATAGCACTTGGAAGTTTTCTTGAAGGTCATCTTTTCCTTATCAAAGAATATCAGATGGTTGGATTCTAACAGCTCAAGAACGCCAACCAGATCATCTAGTGTAAGATTTCTGAAGAGAAATGAATTTCTAAAAAGATCTAATGCATCGGCAACAAACATGGAGCCAAGCTGCATCGATAGCCCCACCAGATGATGTGCGAGGACATCAAGTGATCCATCATGGATCAGCTGGTCCTCAATAGATCCTTCGTGGATTCGCTCCAAAATTGCTTTTGTTTCTAGCTCATCATCCACATTATTTGTTACAATTAGGCCCTTTGCGGAAGAATGTTTGTTGTGCTTGCTTCGCCCTATTCTTTGCATAAATTTGGAGACCTGTCTTGGAGAGCCATAATGCATTACAAGCTCAACTGATCCAATGTCCAGCCCAAGCTCAAGAGATGACGTGCATACAACCAGTCGTGACTTGCCAGACTTGAGGTTGTCTTCTGTTTCTTCGCGTACTTGTTGTGACAGCGAACCGTGGTGTAGTTCTACTGAGGCTGGGGATTTTTCACGCAGAATTGATGCCAAAAATTCCGCTTCACCACGCGTGTTTGTAAAAAGCAATACTGGTGAATCCAGATTCAGCTTGGCAAGATATTCTACCATAAAATCAGCCACATCGCTTATAGTTCCATTTACATGTTTGATCTCCACGTCATATTTTCGAATGGTGGTGTCACGAATTATTTGGTATTTTCTCTTGGTTCCAACTAGAAATTTTGCCGCATCATCAGTATTTCCAACTGTTGCAGAAAGGCCTATCCTTGTTATTGGGTGATCTGTGTTTATTTGCAGTCTCTCAAGACTAAGCGATAGCTGAGAGCCCCTCTCATTGGATAACAAGTCATGGATTTCATCAATTATGACCCATTCCAACTCGGATAGTGCATTTAGCATTTTTTCCTGCGTCAGCAAGATCACCAGTGTTTCCGGCGTAGTAATCAGAATGTCTGGTGGAAGAGCAGTTATTCTTTTTCTGGCTGCCTGGGATGTATCTCCATGACGAATCTCTATTGTCAGGTTTTCTGATTCTGCATACCTGATTATTCTTTTGAATACATCTCGATTTAATGCTCTAAGAGGCGTGATGTATAATGCCTTTATTTTTCCTGTCTGTCTAGCTGATGACACAAACGAAAACACTGGGATCACGGAACATTCGGTTTTCCCAGAACCGGTTGGTGCTATGATTAACGAGTCTTTTTTTTGAATGATTAACGGTACTGCCTTTTTTTGGATCTCTGTTAGATGCGCAAAACCTAGGCTATGGAATTTGTCTAAAACAGAGTCAAGTAGTTTGTTGTGCGTCTTTTCTTGACTTTGCTCGCTCATAGACCATTATTCCGACAACTCCAATCGCAAATAACACCACAGAAATCATAGGTATGGAGTCGAAAATTCCTGCCATAATTTGTGGATGTATGCCAGAGTTAAATAGCTTAAGGCAGATCAGTCAAGCCTTGTTTTGTTATTGTGTATAGGAAATGATTTTTTTTCATTGGGTTGATTACTTGACCTTCATAGTTTGTTTGTTTTCTGGAAAGCTTGATCTTGATGTGCGTATATAGCGACACAATAGAATCCATATTTTCTTGTTCAAATTCATCAGCTTTGCGCATCATGTTTGTAATTACAATTGGAATTTTTGTTTGTGATGTAATTTGAGAGAGTCTTTTCATGTATTTGGAAAATTGTGTTGTCTTTTCGAGAATTTGCTCCTCTTTTGGATATTCAAATGAGAACAGATCAGTCACATTGTCAATTATTATTAGAGAAAAATCAGATTCCTGAATTTTATCAAGGCTATTTTGCTGCTCCACTACATTTGTTATTCTTCCAACAGTAATTTTATCAAGAAAATCAATACTCATTTCTTTGTATTTTGCCATTTCTACAAGTCGTTCAGGTCGAAAATTTCCTGTTGTGTCTTGATAGAAAATTTTGTTGTTCTCAGACATAGAGTTTAGGATTATTTGTAGAGCAAGTTGAGTTTTTCCTGTTCCACTTGCGCCAAAAATATCAGTAATTGTTGAGCTTTTCAATCCACCGCCAAGAATTTGATCCAATTTTTTAAGTCCTGTTCTGATCATACCAATAAAATATAGAAAAATACAAAAAATAAACGAATCCAGCATTTTTGCAACAAAATAGGCAAGGCTTTTATTCTGGTTACCAAGCTAGCAACTCAAGAGAACAACCATTGTCACAAGTAAGCGCAAAAAGACCTTTAACAACACTACAAAAAAGCACTAAAAAGAAAGTCACCGTACGACTAAAGAACGAAGTTGAATACAAGGGTAAAATGGACAATGTCGATTCCTACATGAATCTGATTATGACTGATGCTGAAGAACTACATGACGGCAAAATTGTTGCAAATTACGGCAGAGTCATAGTTAGAGGAAACAACGTATTATTCATCAAACTAGAAAACGACCTGTAGGTAATCCTAATGGCGCGAAGTTTCCTTTTTACTTCTGAATCAGTAACAGAAGGACATCCTGATAAGATTTGTGATAAGGTTTCAGATGCATTGCTTGACGAGTTTTTGCGACAGGATCCAAACTCACGAGTCGCAGTAGAAACAATGACTACGACTGGAATTGTTGTAGTTGCAGGCGAAGTTACAACAAAAGCAAAATTCGACATTCAAGATGTAGTTAGAAAAACAATTAAAGAAATCGGATACGACAAGCCAGAATACGGTTTTGATGCAGACACGTGTAGTGTTATGGTTTCAATCCATGCACAAAGTCCAGATATTTCACAGGGAGTAACTGCAACTGAAAACAAGGATCAAGGTGCAGGAGACCAAGGATTGATGTTTGGTTATGCAGTAAACGAATCAAATGAGTTAATGCCGTTGCCAATATTGCTTGCACATCAGCTTACACGAAGACTATCTGAGCTGAGAAAAAGCAAGGAATTACCATGGGTAAGACCAGACGGCAAGTCCCAAGTCACAGTAGAATATGAGGACGGCAAACCAAAGAAAATAGAAACAATTGTGATTTCAACTCAGCATTCCCCAGAAGTCAGCAATGATGAGATAAGAAAGCAGATCATCGAAAAGATCATCAAACCAGTTTGCGGCAAGTGGTGGCACGACAAGATCAAAATTCACATAAATCCAACAGGACGATTTGTCATTGGAGGTCCGCCAGGAGATTCCGGCCTAACAGGAAGAAAGATCATCGTAGACACATATGGCGGTGCAGGCAGACACGGTGGTGGGGCATTTTCTGGCAAAGATCCCTCAAAAGTAGACAGATCAGCTTGCTACATGTGCAGATACATTGCAAAAAACATTGTTGCCGCAGGTTTGGCAGAAAAATGCGAAGTCCAAGTCGCATATGCAATCGGTGTTGCAGAGCCAGTATCCCTAATGGTAAACACATTTGGTACAAGCAAAATTACAGAAGAAGAAATTGAAAATCTAGTAAGAAAGCACTTCGATATGAGACCAGCAGCAATAATTTCCCAATTAGATCTAAAGCGACCAATCTACAAAGATACTGCAGCATTTGGTCATTTTGGAAGAACCGACGTTGTCTTGCCATGGGAAAAAACAGACAAGGCAGATGTTCTCAGAAAGGCAGCAGGCCTATAACACAGGAAATTCTAGTTTAATTCCAGAAAGTTTTTCGAGTTTTTTGTGACTAGACGTAAAGTCACCAATCATAATATTGAGATCATCAATTCCATATGGGATCTTTTTCGGATTATTGAGTGCGGCAAAATAGGCCTCTTCCAGTGGAATTTTTTTGATTTTAGCTTTTTTGCCTTTGATGAATTTTTTCACATAGTTCTCAAAGCTAATCGTCTTTGGGCCAACCAGATCAACTATTTGGTGTGAGAATTTTTTGTTAGTAACGCAATTGAAAATTACTTTGCAAACATCACTTATTGCAATAGGCTGTAATCTATACAATCCAGAGCCAGGTATTTGTATTACTCCTTGTCGGATTTGCTTTGAGAGATTTTGTGTCAGCGGATCATCTTTGCCAACAATATATGATGCTCTAAGAATTGTGTAATCAAGGCCAGATTTGATGATTAGTTGTTCTGCCCTTAGTTTTGATATGAAGTATCCAAATGTTGTAGAATTACTTACGCCCAAGCCGCTTATGTAAACAATTTTTTTTATGCGTGATCTTTTGCACAACTCTATGATTTTTTGTGATTGTCTGACATTTACTAGATCATAATCAGCATACTTGGTTTGGGCACCTGTGCCAATTAGATGAACCAGTGCATCACAATTTATTTTTGAGATATATTCCAGATCGGAAAAAACAATGTTTTTTTCTGATTTGAGATGTTTGTGTTTTCTTCTAGACAGAGAAATTACTGAAATGTTTTGGTCTGAGAGGAATCTTCGAAGATTTGTTCCGACAAATCCTGTAGAACCAGAGATCGCAATTGTGAGTTGTTTTACCATGAATTTAAAAAATCAAATATAATTTTAAATGTTAAACTAGGCTAAGACTAAACGTTGAATGTAGCTCAGTGCTATGAAATTCTTGAATTGCAAAAAGATGCGTCGCATAAGGAGATAAAACAAGCATACAGGAAACTCTCACTTAGATATCATCCAGACAGAAACAAAGACAATGATGCCGAGAAAAAATTCAAGGAAATAACACATGCATATCAAATCCTAAAACTAGAACAAAAAAAGAGCAACTCTACGCATAAGAACGTAGAAGCTGCACAGACGGAATTTTGGAAATATTATGACAAAAAGACTACTGACGAAGTCCATTTTGGTTACGAAGCATATCGAGAGGGACTCAAGCGCAATTTTGGAGTCAATGTAGACGAGCTAAGAGAAGTCCAAGAAAGACCGGTGTCACACAAGATGACTCATTTATTGCTGTATGGTGGGCTTGGTGCAATAGCAATGTGGATAATTATTTCAGAGATTCTCAAGTAACCCAATAAGAGTTATTATCCAAAAATAGAATTATTCATTGTGAGTGAGACAGAAAAGCCTCGCCAAAAACTGCGAACGGGTTTTACTACGGGAACATGTGCGACAGCAGCTGCAAGAGCAGCACTAGTATCAATAATTACAAAAAAGAAAATCAATTCTATCAAGGTTTCATTGCCAAAAGAAAAAGAAATAACAATCAAAATCGCAAGCTGTGAATTTAGTAATACCACGTCAAAGTGTTCTGTGATTAAGGATGGTGGGGATGATCCAGACGTTACTCATGGTGCAGAAATATTTGTTGACTTGGAAATAACAGACAACACAGGTCAGATCGAAATTGACGGTGGTGAGGGAGTAGGACGTGTAACAAAGCCTGGCCTCGGTCTAGATGTTGGCTCTGCTGCAATAAACCCCACACCAAAAAAAATGATAGCCCAAAATTTGAAAGAGGTAGGAAAAGAGATCTTGCAAAAAAAAGGAATCAAAGTTGTGATTTCTATTCCAAAGGGAAAAGAGATTGCGCCAAAGACAGACAACCCAAGACTCGGAATCATTGGAGGAATATCGATTCTTGGTACAACAGGTATAGTAATTCCGTATTCCACAGCGTCGTTTGCTGCATCAATACGTCAAAGCCTCGATGTCACAATTGCAATGGGAGACAATACAGTAGTTTTGACAACAGGTGGAAGATCTGAAGATTTTGCAAAAAAAGAGATCAAGCTGCCAGATCATTGTTTTGTCCAGATGGGAGATTTTTCCGGATATACAATTCAGCAATGTGCTAAAAAATCAATCAAAAAAGCACATGTTGCTGGATTTATCGGCAAGCTAACCAAGATCGCAATGGGTGTAAAACAGACTCATGTAAAGGGCTCCAAAGTAGACATGGATTTTTTAGCAAAAACGGCACAAAAGTGCAATGCAAGTCAAGAAGTCATAGAGGAAATAAAAAAAGCAAACACCGCAAGGCATGTACAAGAAATCATTGTCAAAAACAAGATAGGCGTATTCTTTACTGCCGTCTGCAAGGAAGCCTATGAGCAGATGCGCACTCATTCTGAAAACAGAGTAGAGATCGACGTGATTCTCTTTGATTTTGATGGTTGTACACTAGGCAGATATCCCTAGCAAGAAATTTTATCTAGCAACAAAAAACGGCAAGACATGGACAAGGTCGCAATTTTGGCAATTACAAAAAACGGCATCAAAATTGCATCTACAATCAAACAACTTTTCCCAGGCTGGGAAATCTTTGCTCCATCAAAATTCCAAGATAACACCATTGCTGTAATGTGGTATGATGAACAAACATCAACCAAAATAGCAGAGCTTTTTGGAAAATTCGACGGTTTAGTTTGCCTGTTTTCCCTCGGCGCAGTAATAAGACTAGTAGCACCATTTCTCAAGGACAAAAAGACAGACCCGGCAGTAATAGTAATTGATGACAAGGCAAGCTTTGTGATTTCTGCCCTGTCTGGACACATAGGGGGAGCAAACGAGCTGACAGAAGAGATTGCCAAAAAGCTTGGCGCAACACCTGTAGTGACTACGGCAGCAGACGTGAACAAAACGATACCGGTGGACTTGGTTGGCCAAGAGTTTGGCTGGGAAATAGAGAACGATTCCAATGTCACCAGAATCAGCGCGTTTATGGTAAATGAGGAAAAAATTGGAATGTATCAAGACGCTGGAGAAAAAAACTGGTGGAAGTCAGAGCTACCAAAAAACGTTACAGCTTACCAATCCATTGAGGAAATGCTCCAATCAGATTCCAAAGCATATTTGATCATATCAGACAAAAAAATTAATGATACAGTTGCAAGAAATTCTGTAATATACAGGCCCAAGACACTTGTTGTCGGCATTGGATTACATGGAGATACCTCAAAAGAAAAGATCAAAGAATGTCTTGATAATACTCTGATAAAATACGATCTTAATGCAAAATGCATAGCAAGACTTGTTTCAATCAAAAAGCCAAAAGACGTTCAGGGACTAGTAGATGCCGCAAGAGACATGCAGACACCACTGGAATATTTTGATAGAGAGGAGCTTGCCAAAGTTAGCATCCCAAATCCCTCACAGATGGTGGAGGCCTATGAGGGAACCCCAAGTGTATCAGAGGCTGCCGCAATCAAGAGCTCAGGTGGAAAACTAGTCGTTGAAAAGCAGAAATTCCCGCCAGATCTTACAATTGCCATAGCAAGGATTGAAAAATGAAGCGCGGATTACTACTAATTGACAGGGGAAGCAGAGAGCAAGAGGCAAAAGATGAGCTGGAATACATTTGCAAAAAAGTCCAGCAAGGGGGAAACTATGCCTTCGTAAATTACTGTTTTTTGGAGGTGGTTCCGCCATTTATTGAAGAAGGAATTACAAATTGCCTTAAAGTTGAAATCGATGCACTGACCATAGTTCCGTATTTTCTATACCCAGGAAAAAAAGTCAAAATTGCAGTAACAGAAGCGGCAAAACTTCAGGCAAAGACCAAGGTCAAGTTCGCAGTGACAAAACCAATGAGCATGCACAAGACCATGGTTGACATTGTCAATTCCAAGATAGAATCAGCATTAAAGAAAAACAACATTGTATTGTCAAGCAATAAAGTGGATGTTTTGGTAATAGGTCATGGCAGCAAGGACCCAAATGCCCAGATGTCAATGAAATATGTAATTGATAATCTCAAGCCAAGCTACAGAAACGTAGAATATTGCTTTTTGGAAATCGAAGAGCCAAACATTGCTCAAGGAATACAAAAATGTGACAAGAACAATCCCGAAGTCCTAGTAATTGTGTTTTATTTTCTGCATGAAGGCGCACATGTAAAAAGAGACATTTACCAAGATCTCAATCCAGCACTGGAAAAATCCAATTTGAAAAAAACCATCATAACAGAACACATTGGAACAGACGACAAGATGATTGATTTTGTTTTAGAGCGAGCACGTGAGGTAGAAAATGCAAACTAGGAAAGGCCAATCCATAGAAGACGAAAGTATGGAGATAATAGAGCGTGAGATTGGGCCCCACCCATACAAAGGACATGAGTGGAAAATAGTGAGAAGGGTGATTCACTCTACTGCTGACTTTGACTTTGCAGGCAAAAACGGATTGGTATTTCATAAAGATGCGGTATTATCAGGCCTTGACGCCTTAAGATCAGGCAAGAACATTATAGTTGACGTAAATGGCATAATCGGCCTTCTAAACAAGCAAAACTTGGCCGACTTTAAGGCAAGTGTCATTTGCGACATTTCAAATCCAGACGTCGTAAAGGAGGCAACCAGGCTGGACAAAACTCGTGCCCAAACAGCCATGCGAATTAGAGCAAAAGAGATGAACGGTGCAGTTGTGGTGATTGGCAATGCCCCCACCGCCCTCCTAGAAGTAATTCAGATGGTAAAAGAAGGAATAACAAAACCAGGCCTGATAATTGGTGTGCCAGTTGGATTTGTCTGCGCTGCAGAATCCAAGGATGATCTGCAAAAGCTAGAGGTTCCATTTATTACAAATAATGGTAGAAAGGGCGGAACCCCTTGTGCATCTGCAATTGTTAATGCTCTCTTTAAGATAATTCGAGGAGACTAGATTCTGGAAAATTTGACGCAGTTATTTACAAAGTTTTGAGCATGTGTTGCCCTATCAAAGTAAAGGTGCATGTATGATGCCAGAGCGTTATTTTGAGTTAGGCCGTCTTTTTTGTTTTTGATTCCAACTCCGATTGAAAGATCATATGCAAATTTAGCGTCCTTTGGTATTGAGCTTAGCTCTGAATAATGGAATTCATGGCCGAACAGCCTTGTTGCATTTTTTGCAATTACACAATTTGAAACTACGTTTGCCCTAGTGTAGTTTAGCGTCATTTTCTTTTCCATGCTTGTTGTGGCATCAAATAGGCCTATCATTGAATATTTTTTGGAATCATATTCAATTGATTTTGTAAGATACATCAGGCCTCCACATTCACCGTATATTGGCATGTTTTGCTCTGCTAGTTTTTTTATTGATTTTTTCATTGATTGGTTTTTTGCAAGTGGCTGGCCTAGCACCTCTGGAAATCCCCCCCCAATGTAAATTCCAGAGCATTCTGGCGGAGAAACATCAGAAATTGGGCTGAAAAACTCTATTTTTGCGCCATTTCTGCGCAGAGAATCAAAGTTATCATAATAATAGAAATTAAACGATTTATCAAGGGCAACGGCTATTGTAGTTTTGGATTTTTGCACTTTTTGCTTTGGTGGATTTGATATTACGCCAACACGATTTGCAATAGAGATTATCTTTTCAATGTCTATATTTCCACAAATTGTCTTTGCTATTTTTGTGATTTTTTGCTTTAAGTGTGCTTGTTCTACTGCAGGAATTAGGCCCAAGTGTCGTGATTCTAGCGACAAGTCAGAATTTTTTGGAATGCAGCCAAGAATTGGAATTTTTAGTGATGCAAGTGCTATCCTGCACATGTCTTCGTGCTTTTTACTTCCAAGCTTGTTAAGAATTAGGCCCGCAATTCTGGAATTTTTATGGAATTTCACATAGCCTAATGCAGTCGCTGCAATAGAACGTGCAGTCTTGCTTGCATCTAATACCAGAATAACTGGCGACTCCAGAATTGTTGCAATGTGATGTGTGCTGGACTGGTTTGTTGCTCCGGAAAATCCATCATAATACCCCATTACCCCCTCAATGACAGAGACATCGGATTGGGAATTTTTTGCAAAGCTCTCAAGTGTTGCATCTTCTCCCATTATCCACGAGTCGAGATTTCTTGCAGAATTGCCCGATATTGCGGAAAGATATGTCGGATCAATATAATCAGGGCCGACCTTGAATGGTTGAACAGAGTATCCCTTTTGTTTTATTCCATGAATAATAGAACACGTAATCGAGGTCTTGCCTACACCACTTGTGGCTCCCGCAATTACTATTCTGGGGATTTTCATTTTCTATCTCTTAAAATTGGAACTATACCAATCTTTTTCTAGCCTAAAATGGTTTTTCGATTATGGATGAAGGTCTTGTGATTGTATACACAGGTAAGGGCAAAGGAAAAACCACTGCCGCACTAGGCATGGCGCTTCGAGCAATAGGTCACGACTATACCATCTGCATGATCCAGTTCATCAAAGGATCCTGGCATTATGGCGAGATGAGCTCATCAAAGAGACTAGAGCCAGAGTTTGAGCTGACAGCAGTAGGAAAGGGCTTTGTTGGTATTTTGGATGACAAGACCCCAAAAGAAATACACCAGAAAATTGCAAAAGAAGCACTAGAGATCGCCAAACAAAAAATCCTCTCAGAAAAATACAACATTATAATCCTAGATGAAATCAACTATGCAGTAAATCTAGGACTAGCTGATGTCGGGGACGTTTTGGATTTGATAAAAATCAAACCACAAAAAGTAACTTTGGTTCTGACTGGAAATCATGTAAAACAGCAAATAATTGATGCGGCAGATCTGGTAACTGAGATGCGAGAAATAAAACATCCATTTCAGAAAGGTATTCGTGCAAAAAAAGGCATTGACTTTTAGACAACATTAAATTATGTAGTCCAAGCCAGAGCTGCATTGGTCACACAAACTCAGGAGCTTCCAGAGATAGGAGAGATTGTTCTTGCAACAATTACCAAACTTACTGATCATGGTGCATACGTAACACTTGATGAATACGACAATATGCAGGGATTTTTGCATGTATCTGAGATTGCCCCCGGATGGGTTCGCTCTGTTAGCAAGTTTGTGCGTGAGAGCGAAAAAAAGGTCCTTTTGGTAAAAAAGGTAAATCCAGGACGATCTGAAATTGATCTTTCACTAAAACAGGTATCAAAGGAGCAGCAAAAGAAAAAGCTTCTAGAGGTAAAAAGAATTGAAAAAGGAAAAACACTACTAGATGCAGTAAAGACATCCGCAGGGCTAACAGACAAAGACATTGAAAAGCTAGAAGATGCAATTTTCTCAAAATACGATTTTGTTTATGACGCATTTTTAGATGTGGCAACAAAGGGAATTGGAGTATTAGATGAGCTCAAGCTGGCAAAAAAGACAGCCTCTGCAATACAAGAGACAAGCTCCAAGATAAAGCCACCATCTGTAGAGATACGTGGAATTTGTGAGCTTACATGCAACCAATCAAACGGTGTTGAAGTAATCAAGAACGCAATCTTGGATTCCATTGGCGATCAGACATCAAGCATTTCCGTGACCTATATTGGCGCGCCAAAATACAGACTAAGTGTCACAGGTCCTGACTTTAAGACAGCGGAGAGAATGCTCAAGCCAATTCTGGATAAAATTCAAAAAATCATAGAAAAAAGCAACGGCACCTTTAGCTTTACCAGAGAAGAATCAAAAAAGACACGGGAAGGATAACTTGAAGTTCCAGCTTCGCAAGTGCCCAGAATGCAAAAAATACACACTAAAGGAAGAATGTACCGCCTGTCAGGCAAAAACCGTGACTGCCCATCCCGCTAAATTCTCGCCAGACGACAAGTATGCTCGCTATAGAATAATGAACAAGTTCAGGGACTAGGAAATTCTAATACTCTTAATTCGTGCCGACTCAAAGTCAACTGGCCTGTCATTTAGATCAGTTTGCAGTGAAGCTATTTTGTCAACTACTTCTTGGCCTTGAATGACTTTGCCAAATATTGTGTATTTACCATCCAAGAATGGAGCATCGCCAGTCATGATAAAGAACTGTGATCCTGCGCTGTTAATGTCGGTTCCGCGTGCCATCGACACTACATATTTTGTGTGCTTGAGATTGCTAATTTCTGCATCTATGCTATAGCCAGGTCCGCCAGTTCCCCATGTTCCTGGAGGCTGGTCCTTTGTGTTTGGGTCTCCTCCCTGTATTACAAATGTGGATATGATTCTGTGGAAAAGTGTTCCGTCATAGAATTCCGAGTCGGCTAATTTTACAAAGTTTGCAACTGTGTTTGGCGCGATTTCTGGATTTAGCTCAACTACAATGTCACCAAAGTTTGTAAATATTGTCGCAATTGGATTAGTCGATTCTGGGGCTTCAGTCGGTGCTATTGGTGTAGTGGCCTGTGCGGCTGGAGCTTCTGATGGTACATAGTTCTTGTTTATTTCATAAATCAGAACGCCGTTGATTGCACCGGTTTCTTTTATGAAGAAGCCAGGAGACATGTATGCTAGCTTTAGTGGGCCGTTTCCTTCTTTTGGATACTTGATATCATCAAGATACACTGGTGTGAATCCTGAAACATAAATGTCGGCTTGTCTCTGGCTTGCAAGGTCAACATAGCCATATACAGTAAATGGAATCATTCTACCAAGTAGTGTATTGCTCCAAAATTCAGGGGTAGAACTGACACCATCATCATAGAGGAATTTTTGTGTGTCAAATCCGCCAATTCTCATAAACCATTGCTTTTTGCTCTCATCCCCGCCACCCTGGACAAAGAATAGTGGAGGATCTTCCGTGTTGATTTTCTGTGCAGCTACATAAATCAGGACATAGTCAGCGTCCATTTCTTGCAGTATTTTCCATCCTTGGTCAGGCGTGCTCAAAAACGCCTGAGCCATCTGCTTTATTCTCCAGTCAATCAAAGTAGCATTGTCTGCTATGGATCTTCTCTCCCCTAATGTCGTAATCCAATAACCATAATCCCACCACGACGCCACAACTGCGTCATCTGGCGTGTTTTCTCTAAGCCAGTCCATAGCATCAAGCCAGTCACTTGTTGCAATGTTGTAGTTGCTTCCGCCGTTTAGTATTGTTGGTGGTGCCTTTCCGCCGCTTATCCAGTTTGCACTTGCAGGTACCATCATCGGTGTGATCAGAAATATTGTAATTACAACCAAAAATGAAATCTTGATTGTCTTTGGATGAGATTTGACTAGTTTTTTGCTTTCCTGCCTTGCGGGTTTGAAGATTTCTTTTGTTAGTAACGCAAGGCCGATAGAACCCAATATCACGAGTGCAATAGATGAGAACAATTCCAGTCTGATGAATGCGGAGCTGATGTATACGCCAAGCAGGCCAAAGATCAGTGCAAATACTTGAACATCTCTTCGCTGATTTGCGTCATTTGTGAGATTTTTAAAGACAAGCCAGATTCCGATTCCTCCAAATATCATAAACACCGAATTGAACAAAAATGACTGAAATACCGTGGTTGTGGCGTGCTCTGCTACAGAGTCAGTCAACGGATCAAGTGTGGTCAAAAACGGATTTACTGCATTAAGGTATCTAAAGCTAGGCAGGCCAAACACGTTTGCAGAAAGTATTCCAATTCCGGCAAGTATTATTGCAATCAAAAACAATGCAGTGTAGCGTCGTGCCTTTTGCTCACCAGCAATTTTTTGGATAAATGACGATGCGATCAGGAATAATGTCGGACCGATTATCAAAAGTCCACTTGCCTTGCCAAAGAATCCAAGACCTGGCCTTTCAAGTGGTGCAAGAGAGATCGCCAGGCCCAATATGAACAGAGGTATTGCCCATCTCAGAAAATTGGTGTCCTTTCTGGTAAACGGTAATGATAAAATGAAAAGTCCTATTGGGAGGACAAAAAAGTCAGTTCCGCCCCACGCCGAAAACGCAAAGCCAAGGAGTATTCCCCCACCGACTAGCTTTGCTGCGGCTATTTTGTGCGAAGATGATTTTATTCCACTCAAAAACAGATACACTGCTAATAATCCATAGAACAGTCCCAATGGTTCAGACTTGAACCAGCCAAGCATGCCTCTTGAGATTATTGGTAATGATATTGAATACATCAAGGACGCAAACAAGCCGGCTGTAGTTCCGCCAATTACCCGGACAAGTGCAAATACTACAATTGTGGTAAGCGAGCCAACAACCAGAGGAAACACAATTGTAAACCCATACAAGTCTCCGCCAAACGCGCCATAAAGCACTGCAGTGGTAATATGCAGCATGACCTGGGATGTGCCTGCAACATCTCGTCCAAATGGATACCAGCTCATGTCGTCATGCCATTCAAAATAGGCAGGGATTCCGTTTTCTACTATAAACTGGGTTGCCCTGTAGTTGAAATACGGATCAAACTCGTTTAGCTGAAATCCATAGTCAGCTGCCTGGCCTCGGATCATTGCAGATATGGAAAATGATAATGACAAAATGCCAATTATGAGCAAGTGATGTAGGTAAAACTCAAAGCTACCTACAGAGAAAAGTCGTTTGTTAGAAAGCAATTGTGTTTTTTGCCCAAAGTGTGTTTATTACTCTTTTGTGGGTATTTGAACTTGGCACGAGCTAACAAGTTTTTTGAACGACTCTGCATCATCTTTGTTTCCAACAATGCTTCCATAATGCATTGGTATTGCAAGGTTGGGCTTTACTCCCAGAACAGAGCTTGCCGCCTCTTTTGCTGTCATGACATATGTGCCGCTTACTGGCACAAAGAATACGTCTGGTGAAAGTTCATTCATTTCAGGAATATAGTCAGAGTCTCCCGCATGATAAAACGTTGAATTGTTAATTGTAATGATGAATCCGACCTTTTTGTCCTGCTTTGGATGAAACGGCTGGTTTGTTTGCGGATTTATCTTGTCAAGATTGTACGCAGGAACCGCCCTTATCTTGATGTCGAAAACAGTCTTTTCCTCGCCTGGCTCTATTCCAATTACCTGATTGCTTTTTGCCTTGATTTGGCCTAGGCATTCCTTTGCTGCAATGATTGTGGTTTTCTCTGTGGATGTTTTTTGCAGATCGTCATTGCTTAGGTGATCAAAGTGATTGTGCGATACTAGAACAATATCGGCATTGATTTTTTTTTCTAGCTGGTACGGATCAATGCAGACAGTCAGATTGTTATACGATAATGTAAAGGTGTCATGGCCATACCACTTGATTTGTACTCCATTGTACTCCATGGGTATTATTCTGAAATAATCAAGTTAAACCTTTGCTGGCTTCAAGCACTATTCTGTTGTTTGCAATAGATATGACAGAGCCGCCGTGGTTTTTTATTTTGTATTTTAGGGCCTTGTCTATTGTTGCGATTACTCCGCCTACATCTTTGACATAATACAGAATAGAGTCGTCTGCAAAGCTTCCGCCAATTTTGATTGTCTGCCAGTTTTTGATGTAATGGATGGTATTTGTTGCCTCTTTGGTTTTTTCCTCTTTTTTTGCAAGATTTTTTAGCTCTGCAAGAACTATATCTGGCACCAAAAACTGGATTTCTCCAATGTCGGTGTCTAGTGTGGCTAGATTTTTTATTCTGTGATTAGCTAGATGGATTAGAAAGCTCGTATCGCATATTACCTTAACCAACTATTCCTGCACCAATTAGTCTCCATCTGTCCTCTATTTTGCGGCTCAGCGCAACATTGCTTTTCTCAAAGAGGCATACTGGTCGCTTGAACTGGACCTCGATTTTCTCTGATTTGACTTTGGCTACTTTTGCCAAGACAGGTGCTGTGCCAATGTTTAGTCGCAGTGACTCTCCTACCTGTATTGGCAAGACCTTGATGTCATTCATTGTTCCAACTGCGGAATCAAAGAGGCTTACCTCTAGTCGTGCATCGGATGCGTTATCGGGTAATGTTTCTGGCTTGCCAATGACGCTTCCAACAAACGAGTCACTTCGTGTCATTGACGGATCAAGTTTTGTGCCAATTGCCACTAGGCCTCCAGGCTTTACATTATCTACAATTCCTGCGGCAGTACCCAGAGAGATGATTTGAGTTCTGATTGGCTCGTAAGAGTTCTTTTTGGGGTTCAGGATTCCTGGCTTTATCTCGATTTCATCACCTATTGAGAATGTTCCCTGTGTGAGGCTTCCACCAATTACGCCTCCCTTGATGTCCTTGATTTTAGTTCCAGGCTTGTTTACATCAAATGATCTTAGTACGTGCATTACTGGCTCTTTGGATTCTGCTCTGGTTGGAGTTGGGATTGTTTCCTCTATTGCGCCAATTAGAGCATCAATGTTTAGTCGTGATTGGGCTGAAATTGGAATTATTGGGGACTTGGCTGCCTTTGTTCCCTTGACAAATTTTACAATGTCTGCATAGTTTGCAGTCGCGTCCTGGTATGATATTAGATCAACTTTGTTTTGAATAATGACAATTTGTTGGATTCCAAGAATTTGCAGTGCCAGGAGGTGTTCTTTTGTCTGGGGTTGCGGGACCTTTTGATTTGCCGCAACTAAAAGTAACGCGCCATCCATTAGCGCAGCGCCAGAGAGCATGTTTGCCATGAGGCTTTCGTGGCCTGGACTGTCCACAAAACTAACTACTCTTGACAGCTCGCTTTCCTTTCCGCAATTAGGACAGGTCGGCGTTGTGGAATAGCCTAATGGCACCTCACACTTTTTGCACTTGTAAAATGCCGCATCGGAATAGCCAACTCGAATAGTGATTCCTCGCTTTAGTTCTTGGCTGTGAACACTGGTCCACTGGCCTGTCAGTGCCTGGATTAGCGTTGTTTTGCCGTGATCTACATGTCCTGCAGTGCCAATGTTGACACATGGTTGGTAACCATATTTTTTTACATACCAGTCAGGTAAAGTTTCACGCCAATGCAATGAAAAACTTCGAAAACTGTACTATGTTAAGTTATGCCTTGTTTTCTGCCGGAGGAGCTTCTTCTATTTTGATCTCGCCGTCATAAGAGCAGTTGAGCTGATAAATTTCTTCTGAGATTGTATTTCCTCGCATTAGTCGCCTTTTGCGTTGGCCGTCGCTGACTCGCTTCAGGCCCACTCCCTTTGATATGAGGACTTGTTTTCTTGCAGAGCCGTAAATGTCTGCACGCATTGGAATTCCGGACTTGTCGCTGCCTCCAGTGATTCTGAGTTTTCCTGCAAGGCCTGCAATTGCTGCGTCAACCTCTCCGCCAAGATGCAATCCAATGAAGATATTTGCTTCTTTGTCCTTGATCTCTTTGGAGACTGACTTTCCTTTCTTGTCCGATATTGTTAGCTTAAAGTTAGCCAAGTATTGCTCAGTTTTTTTGGCCTGCTAATAAACCATGTGAAAAAATAAAAGCAAATGTTTCATACTATTTACCATGAAAGAAGAAATCGCATGTCCCAGATGCAACAACAAAATGGACGACATACAAGCATGCCACATGGTTTGCAGTAATTGTGGTGCGCACCTTGACTGCACAGACAAGGGCTCTTTTTGGTAAAATTATAGTCCGGGCCTTTTTGGCAAATAATCAATTGACATGTTGACTGCCTTGTCCTTCATTATTTCCAAATAGGTGTCATAGTCTGCCTCAAAATTGCAATGCGGACATTTTACCTGCGTTACATCATCGTCTAGTTTTGCAGTCATGTCGCATTCTGGGCACTTTGCATCCATGGTGATATAGTACTCTCAAAACTATATTAACGCTAATTTGAAAAACTCGATCTGCGCGGTGTTAGTCCAGCCTGGCAGGACGTCAGCTTCCCAAGCTGAAGGTCGCGGGTTCAATTCCCGCACACCGCACTAGAGTTCCTTTATTGCTTGTATTATGTCGGCTCTGTCCTTTGCGTTTGGGGAATACTTCAGATAGTTTTCAAAGTCCTGCTTTGCTTGCTTGTTTTTGTTTTGCGACATGTACACAATTCTGCGGTTTTTGTAGATTGGGCCAAACCTGCTTTCGTTTATCTCTATTGCGGAAGTATAGTTTGATTCTGCCTTGTCATACTGTTTTGCTTTGAGGTAATAGTTGCCTAGGCCACGATACGCCAGATAGCATTTTTTGTTAGAGTTTATGCTTTTTTGGTAAAATGAAACGCATTCTGCTGAATTTTTCTCGTTGTATATACCTCCTAAAAGGCACAGGGCAGTAGAGTTAGAGGCATCCAATGTGATTGCCTCCTTTAGTGACTTTATTGCCTCGTCTTGCTTTGCCTGCAGGTTTAGCTTCTCAGAGACAAAGCAGAGCCGGTTTGATTTTTCCTTGGACTTGTTATCCACGTGTATTTTGGAGATTATGTCTGGCGGGGCAAGCAGTATCATCAGCATGCCGTCTTCCTGCCAGAGTTTTTCAAACTGTTTTTGAGGTATTGCGCCAATTTGGTCCTGCTGTGGAATATAATGGATTATAATCTTCTCAGAGTCGTCATAGCCAGAAATTACTGATGTGTGCTGGACTGTCTCGTACAGTCCTGGCAGAATAACAATCGGTGGAATTCCCATGTCGATTATTTTTTTGAGTTCTGGTATGGTAGAGTGTAAAATTAGGCTGCCTAGGCCGTGTCGCTCTGCAAGCTCGATTCCCTCAATTAGAATACTTCCCCGAACATTTGGGTATTTTTTTGCAATTTCCTTTGCCTCAGATATTGGCAGGTTTACATTCCAGTACTTTGAGACTGCGCTTATTGCTAGTGGAAGGCAAATGTTTTCCTCAGTTACCTGCGGAAGTAATAGCTCGTGCTCACTCATTGTTTTTTGACTTGATATTTTGTATTAATACTGATCAGAGCTTGATGAATTTCTCGATTAGGAACAAACCATTCTGGGTCATTTCTGGATGGAACTGGGTTCCATAGATTTTGGTATCTTTGTATTGGATTATCTCGTATTTGCAGGAATCAGAGCTTGCAAGTTGTGTCAAGGATTTGCCTAGGGTGGATATTTCGTAGCTGTGGCTTTGGTACACTTGCATTATACCGCTACACAGGGGGTTTTGTTGTGTTATTTGTATGGTGCCTGGTCCCTTTTGTATTGAGGACATTTTGCGAATTGTTCCGCCAACCGTTAATGCAAGAATTTCTGCCCCGTAACAGATTCCAAGTATTGGTTTTTTTTGTGCTATGCAATGATTGATGATCTTGGAGTTTAGCGCATTCATTGATTGATCGTTATGCCTTCGCCCAGAGAGAATTATGGAGTCAAATTTGTTAAGCTCGTTTGGGTTTATCTTGTCAAATGGCAGGGCAATATGATCTGTTTTTGTAAGATTCAAAAACTCGACAATCTTTTTTGTGAAAATGGAACCATTGTCCACTAGCAACAACATTAGAGAAATTTGGGAAAATACTTCTTTTATTTGATTACTTGCCCACAATCACAGAAATATAGTGAAGCTCAGGCACGCCTTCGACTGTTGATAGGACACCAATGTTGATGGTGTCTTGTTCTTGCCATATCAGGACTCGCCTTGTCTTTTGCAGTACAAATTCATCTAGGAACTCGTCTAGTAGCTTGTCTGTTGCCTCTGCATCAACCTGTGAGAATAGCGATACTTCGCCTTCCTTAAACGAAAGTGGAACGGACAGGCTTGTAGGTGTGATTATTTCCAGTCCCTTTTGCTCAAATGCCAACTTTATCTTGGCAATTCTTGCCTCTTTGTCAAATCCTGGCTCTGGTTTGGATGTTGTAGATGATGGAACTACTCCTGCCAGCTTTTGCAGATATGCCTCAAAGGCTTCTTGTTGCGTATTTCCCAATCCGACATAGTATTCTCCGTTGAATGCGGCGCCGACTGCGGCAATTGTTCCTAATTGTGCTACTACTCCATCTCCAGAGCCTGCAGTATATACTGGAATAAAGTACACGTCATGTTCGCCCACCTTGTACAAAATATTGTCGCCAATTCTTGGAGTTCTAAGCAGTGTCTTTAGCTGTGCAAAATTATTGTCTTTTTCTAGTGCCTCTCTGACCGCAGTAGGTCCGATAAGCTTTGTAGTAGAGTTGAGCGGGACCTGGTAGAAGTGCATGTTGCCAAGTGTTGGCAAGTCATTTTCCACTATCATGTATCCAGAGAGGTTTTTTCCTCTAGAGTCTCGGAGCTCCAAAGACAATAATCCTAGGAATTGAGTACTGTCAAATCCAGGAGGCTTTGCCTGAACATAGTATGCGTCTATTTTTTCTGGAATCTGGAAGAACGTGTTTGCCTGGATGAACGTCTCTGTGTCAGTTACGTGGTAAATGTTGAACATTTCTGTCTTCCATGTGAATAGCTCCTGTGGGTATCGGATTTGCTCAGTTAACCATGATGGGATTGGCTGGAACTTTTCGCCATATTGTGATTCTAGAATTTCGGCAAAATAGTCATCGCCATGCTTGAGCAGTGTGATATCCCCATCATAGGTGTCAACTAGGGCAAAGCCTACCAGTCTAAGATACGGGTTTCCCATGGACCATGGTACAGAATGAGTGTCAAACCCGATGATTAGTGGTACGAGCCAATATGTGCTTGTGCCATCAGTTACTGGGTAAATGTCGAGCTTTTGGCCAAACATGTCATAGAGAAAATACGGGTATAGTGTTTCCATTCGGTCATAGACGTCCTTGTATCTCATTACATGGACTGGCGTGCTTGGATATGAGAGCAAAAAGTTTGGCTCAAAGACCCAGCTTAGTGGTGGGGACAAAGAGATGCCGCCTGCGCCGGAATATAGGGCGTTGTTGATTTCTGCGCTTGTGCTTCCTCGATTTGTTGGATATGCAGACCAAGTCTCTCGGAACAGTCCACCCTCTCCATAATAGATGGACCTCTGAGAAAAGAGATCTTCACTGTTTACTGATTGGCCAGTTGTTGCCTCCAAAGTAAGGAATCCTTCTGGGACATGAGTGTATACTAGGTGCTCGTTGTACCACCGATTTTCAAGACTTACCGTACTGGGTATGATTGGCTTCATTGATACTGTCCAGTATAATGTGCTGTTGAATCGCAAAATGTCATTGTCTCCAAATGTGATATATGGGATTAGACCAATTTCCGGCTTTAGCTTGGCAAATGCTGCCTCCCAGTCCCAGATCCTAACTGAATCTAGAACATCTCGGTTTTGTTGTATGTAGGATTTGATGTTGTTTGGCGATACAGAAGTCAGCTTGACATCGTTTGTGGTTATGGTGACTTTGTCTAGCTCTCCTAGGTATCGATTCAGTGTAATTTGTTGCTGGGTGTACGGGCCTAGGTATTCGATTTTGCGAGTGTCTGCAATGCTGTTGTTTACTGCCATTATTGTTCCTGCAATGATTCCAATTGCAATTAGCGCAAAAACCCGGATGTAGATGTCACGCTTGATTGGATGAGTCAGAACCTTTGAGCGAATTTTATCAAAGATGGCAAATGCAATTAGGACAAAGCCTGCGCCTAGTGTTGCACCAATTACATATTTTGTGTTGTAGTCGATTTGTTCTGTAAAGAACATGTTGATTCCGGCCCAGATTATGCCGATTCCTATGACTGCCTCTATGGTAGAGACATAGTTGAGGAACTTGGGTTTGCCTTGGGACGAATCGGAAATGTAAGATGTGATTACCTTGACTATAGAGTGTAATCCGACATAGAGCCCCAGCCTTATTCCAATTACTCCGAAAAGTGGTGGGACTAGAATAGTTAGTGCCGGAATTAATTCTATTACTGTGAGTGCTGCATCGGATGATTGTGGGGTGCTAAACGGCAGTGAAAACAAACCTGGGAGCTTGTCCACTCCAAGATCGTTTCCATCCAGGAGATGTGTCAGTGCAAGGCCGAACATGATATTGACAAAGAATGCGCCAAAAAGAAAGATCTTGGTAATCTGCCAAATTGCAAATTGTGGGACGCTTAGCTTGTAATCCCTAAAGCTGGAAATGTTTTTGGTTACTGGATCGTGTGCTGTTCTGTTTAGGAACATCACCATTACATGTATTGAATACCATACTATTGAGGAGCGGTTTTTGGCATCTACGTTGACTAGGGCTATTGCCGCTAGGACCACCGCAGAGATAAGGGAATATTGGAGTGGCTTTGTGTACTGGTCGCCAAACTCTGTCATGTTCATTGATAGTATAACGCCCTGGTTTCCAACCATTACAAGAACAATGATACCAATTATGCCGACTATGCCAAGTCGGATTAGCTTGCCTGCGCCTGGGGGCGATGAACTAGACTGTGAGGAACTGTACAAATTCAAAATTTGCTCAATTTTAGATAAATTAATGTCTTGGGGATAGTTTTGCGCCTAGGAAACGCTGGCACAGCCCTTGCAAATCATGTAGACTGCGGCATATTTTGGCAAGCTTATCTGTTCTTTGTGGTAGGGCCCGAACTTTTTGTTTTTGAGCCTAAACGATACTGGGCAGTCGGCAAGAATTGGGACTTCGCTTTCGTCAATAAAGCAGGCATCTGAGCCTGGATTGAACTTGGCAATATCTGTGCAAAGCATCTTGGTTAGGCCTGACTTGGAGTTGATTGTGCCGCCCAGTCGAAATATTCGATGAACATCGATTGTGACATTTGGGTCTATTTGTGCACCAATCTCTTTTTGGAGCGACTCTATCCTTTTTTTGAAAGGAAAATATCCTTCAGATATTATCTGCTTTGATATTTTGGCCTTGTTTGATTTTGCACCAAAGACTGCCTTTGATACTCGACCAAGCCAGCCCTTATCATCAAGATCAGGAAATACTGATTTTGTGAAATTTGTTCTGGCGCCAAAGGTTTCGGGAGTTGCTCCGCGAAATGTCAGATAATCTACTAATTCTGCACGGTGCCTAGAATCCAAGGTTTCGTATACTGAAGTGACATGGACATGAAACCCTTCGTTTCCTGAGAAATACACAGTAATGTTTTGCCTTGGTATGCCAAGGTCACTGATTAAAATTGTAATCAGCTTGTCGAGCTCTTTTTTTGCCCCGGCAATGCAGTCATTGCACAACACAGATACTGTATCAAACTTGGTCGCATTGCATTGTGAGCACAATTCAGAATTGCCAATATTACCACAAGAGGTGCATTTTTTGATGGTATGATTTTGCCTGCAAGGTAGATGCAGGTCTTTAGCATCAATGTCAAATATTAGATCAGCATTTTGCCAGTCTTTTTCTGCCATCGGCAAATTTGGGAATGAATAACGCGCATTAGAGCAATATACATCAGATGGAATGTTTTTCATCAACAACAGATGCAGATCCTTGTCTGATTTTAGCGAGATATGCCTAGTCATGCCGGAATTGAATTTTTGATAGCCAAACTCGCGCATCTCTGGGTTTTTTGGTGTATGAATCAGATCAAAATGATCAAAATAGTATTTCTTGAATGCATCCTCTAGGAATTTTACGTCTTTGTCATGCATTTGGGATTTTTTTCCTTCCAAATTGGAGTGGGTTGATTATACCTGCGCATTCTGGCGTTGCAAAGCAAAGATTTTCGCTTTTCAGCTTTTCGCATGAAGGACATGCGTATTTGGTGCCGCTTCCAAAGTTTCCTGCTAGGTGCTTTAGCTGGTATAGTGTGATTTTTTCGTTATAGTCTGGTGCATTTTTGAAAAGCGGCGCAATCTCTTCTATTGTTTGGCCTTTGTTGAGAAGGTATGTTGCCAGCATGAATCTGCCTGAATGGGGGAGATTTTCGCCCTTGTGTAGTATTTCTAGTGCGTGCTTGATGCACGGGGGCTGTTCTGTTGTTTCTACAATTTGGACTGTGAATTTTTTTGCCAGTGTCAATAATGTGTCAATTGGCTTTCTAAATGACTCGGGTATACTAGGAATGCTTGCAGATTGGATTTTTTTTGCAATGAAATTGTCAAGCTCTTTTCGTATCAATCGGACGGTTTCATGTGCGGAAAGGAAGACTTTTCCGTCATCGACTAGCCTGTTGACTAGCTTCCATTCTTTTTCGTGAAAATGCACCGAATGCATCAGATAATCAGACGCAGGTATGACAAAATAATCGCCTGACTTTGTGACATTCATGGAGAACAGATCCTTGATGATTTTGATTGCAAGTTCTTCATTTGTATGAGAGTTGGTTAGGTCTTTTTCTAGGAATTTTTCTGCCCGCCTTGCCTCTGCTAGGGAGAATCTCTTGATTAGTGTATTCATGTTGGTCTGTTTGAGCAGTATTACCGCTACAAGAAAGGAAAAGACCTCAATGTCTAGGTTTTTGATGGAAAAATCGGAATTGAGGATTTTGCCATCTGCTGCCGTCTGGATTCGAGATAATGCCAGATCAATTATTGGCTTGAGATCTGCATCATTGCCAAACTGCTCTAGCGTGAATCCTTTTTCGCGCAGGTAATTTCCCGCCTCTGTGAGAAATGGATATTTTGCAATCTCTTCTGTTCCAAGCTTCACACATACAATAATACAAATTCTAGTTAAAAATCAGAGCCTGATTTTGGTTTAAATTATGATGGTATAGGAAAACAATATGCGAGTGGGACTGCACGTATCCATTTCTGGCTCGCTTTCTGCAGCAATTGATAATGCAGTGGAACGAGAGTGTTCCGCGTTTCAGATATTTACCCGCAGCCCAAGAATGTGGACTGCAAAAGTTATTTCAAAAAATGATGCCCAGGAATTCAAGGATAAACTATCTGTAAGCAAAATAGATAGACTTGCAACCGTTGCTCATATGCCATACCTGCCAAACTTG
>VHBK01000010.1 GCA_016872015.1 Nitrososphaerota archaeon | reverse complement strand
CTGCATGTTGTATTCGTATATGGACTTGGAATAATCCGTTAACACCTCTTTCATTGGCTCTAGCGTATCTGCCAGGTAAAACCCGGGACAATCACCCGTAAACTGGTATGTCGAGTGCACCCGCGCATTGCCGTTTTCATTCTCAAGCCAAGTAGAAAACGGATACAGATAGCACACGCCGGGGCGATTTGGGTGCATGGAACATGCGCCTTTCTCATCTAGGAATCGACACCTGATGTGTGTGCCATCGTCCGCTTCTGTTTCGTCTGTTTTTCTTTTGAGATTAACAGATGTCATCAAGACATTATTCCCAGACGGGCCTGCCTCCATCCAGGTAGCAATTATTGTTTCATTTTTGACAAAGTCGGACGTTTTCTGGTACTTTAGGCCTTTTCCTATTGTGATTAGATCATCTGACGTCAACGGCAGTCTTCCCTGTCGCTCGCAGCAATTGTGGCAGTCAGGCCAGTAGCATTTCCATAAAATGTATTTTTTCTCTTCTGTCAGGTATGGAATGTGAAATATCACCTGCTTTACTTTAATGGCATGGTCTGTCACATCCATTCTTTTTCCAAGCATGAAATCTTCCAGTATTGGGTCCACATCCCAGTCTTTCTTTAGTAATGCAAGCGATTCAGAAATGTGAGAGGACAAATGCAGTTATAACTAAATTATTCAGATTATTAATAATTTGAGCGAAAAGGGCAAGTACGCATCCGGAACGCAGAATCGAAGATTTGTCTGGAAGGAAATTGTCTGGCCCATCATATTGGAGCTAAACGACGTCTCATTTACTCTACAGCAATACCAAAAAAGGCGAGACATTGTCTGCAAGCAACACAATCTGCCGCTTGCAGTCTCATCAAGGGGCTTGGTCTCACTGATTCAAAAAAATATTTTATTCAAGGAAAACGATCTGTATTCCATTCACTATAGACTAATTCCATACATGAGACTCAAAGCAGAATGCGACTATGCAACTGCAATCAAAGAAGTCCGAGTCAAGTAGAAATGTTATATTGCTAATGCTTGAGAGTTTTTTCAGTAGCCCGATAGTCTAGCGGCCAAATGAATTCTTCAGGTTAGGGATTCGGCGCTCTGGATCATTAGAGAGGATACGCCGAGACGGCAGTTCGAATCTGCCTCGGGCTACTTTTTCCACTAAAAAATCCCAAGTATAGTGTCAAAAAGCCAATTAGAATCAAGATGCAATTAGTATGCCATGTCTGCTCAGAAATTCAAGAATACCTTCGCGCCCAATTCACTAAACAAAGAATTCGCGCTAGACGACATTAGTGCCTATATGAAATATGGAGTCATTACAGTCTAGATGTTACCTGATAATGTGTTGCAGGCATTAAGAAATTCTAAGGTAGAATAGATATTTTCTGAATACTATCTAGATGCCTGTGCTACGCGCTCTAGCTCGTTTTTCTTTTTGACGGAAGGAGCTGCCGCATCGTTTGCAGCTGCTGCAATTAGGTGCTCTGCCAGATATTCTTCCATTGATTTTGGATTTGAGAACGATGATTCCTTGACACCATCAGAGATGAATCGCAGTGCAAGGTCAACTCGTCTAAGTGGAGATACATCAACTGATACGTGATATGCAGTACCACCATACACTATTCTTGTTGTGTCCTCGTTTGGTGATGAATGCTCAATTGCTCGCACCAAAACCTCGATTGGGTTTTTGCCAGTCTTTAGGTGTATAATTTCAAATGCTGCCTTGACAGTGTTCATTGTTCTTGCCTTTTTGCCTCCCATTCTTCCGGTGTTTTTTGCATATTTTTTGCCAAAGTGCATCAGCTTGTTTGCCAGTCGCTCCACAATATTGACATCAGCCTTGTTGAATTTCTTGAGAGCTGATAATCCAAATGTGTGTGGGTATACTACCTTTCTTAGTGAGATTACTGTCTTGAGGCCTGGGTCTTTAATCTCAACTCCAGTCAAGTCCCATTTTCTAAATAACAAAAGATTCTGAGTCTCGGCCATTTCTCTATCTCCTTGGCTTTTCTTTTCTTCCGCGAACTAGTTCTCGCAGTGAAGTGCCGTTAACCTTGAAAACCTTGAATCGTACACCTGGAATATCTCCCATTGCACCACCTTGTGTTGCACCCATTCCTTCTACGTGTACCTCATCGTGTTCATCAATAAAGTTCATTGCGCCGTCTCGTGGCAAAAATGCAGTTACTGTTTTGCCGTTTTTGATCAGTTGTACTCGGACACATTTTCTGACTGCAGAGTTTGGCTGTTTTGCCTCTACTCCTACTTTTTCCAAAACAATTCCTCTTGCTTGTGGAGAGCCACCAAGTGGGTTTGCCTTTATGTTTAATCCTAACAGTCTTCGTTTGTAGGTGCCAATTTGCCAGCGTTGTCGCTTGCGCTTTGCCTTGAGTACTCTACCTGCGAATAATCCTAGTGGTGACTTTGCCATATCTACTCCATCATTCCATCTGGACTGTTAATTAAAACGCTTGTAATCTCAAAGTAGCGTTTTGCCAGCAGTCTTGCCTTTTCGGCGTTTCTTCCTTCTCGTCCTACTACGATTCCTTTCTTTTTGGCATCAACTAATACAATAGCCTGAGTTGAACCATCAAGGCGCTTGTTTAGTTTGACTTCGGTTACAAGTTTTGGATTTAGCATGTTTTTCAAAAACACAGCAGGATCATCAGAATATTCAACTAGTTCCACTGATTTTTTGACAATGTTTTGCAGGTTTCGAATATGGGCACCGCCTTTTCCGATTGCCAAGCCCATTTTGCCTTCGTTTACTACAAAAATGACGCGGTTTTGCTTTTCGTCTTCCACACAATCACGCGCAGACGCGCCGGTTACGTTTTGAAAAAGCGAGATTAATCGCATTTGATCGGTTGTTAGTTTGATTGTTTGTGGCATATCGACGGATTATCTCAGACCGAGATGGCTCTCATTTAAACTTTCAGTGGTCATTTGGATTCTTCTTTTAGAATTGCCTTGACATTAGAGTCGGCAATGGATGTTAGTGAAGCTGCTGAAACTCTAAACTGTAATCCGCACAATTTTCCCAACGCAATTGATGTTCCATCAAAGTTTAGTGTGGAAATTTTTCCGTCACTAGTAGAGTCCTGAATTTTTTTTAGTTCTTCTGGTGTTACTGAATTCGAAATTACGACTAGTTTTGCGCCCTTGATTGACTGTACCACTTGCTTTGAGCCCAGTACACACTTGTTATCGTTTAGTGCGTCTTTGAGTGCTTTTTCTAAGAGTTTTCCCAATTATATCACTGTGTAATGTCGATCCGAAATAGCTCCTTTATAGATTTACCCTTGGATGTTTTGATCAAATGTGCGGTTTTGCGATTTTAACTAAAAATAAGAAAAGAGATTACTGTGACGCTACAACGGTGTAGCTTACGGTGAATGGTTCCGTGTTTCTTGTGTGTACAGCAAGTGCGTTGCCTGCAAAGTTCCATGTGCCTGATGCTGTTTGTGGATCAACCAGTGTCAGTGCAAATTTTGTTTTGCCGTCTGGTGTCCAGATTGGCTGGCCCCGGTCTTCACCTTCGGCAAGTGGTCCAGTCAATGCTACTAGCTGTACTGGCTCGGATGCGGAATATGTGATTGTGCCTTTGTAGATTGACTTGCTTGGAGACAAGACCAACACTAGCTGGTGTGACTCGTGGCCAAGGCCCGGATCAGTTGCAGAGGTGGCAGTCTTGGATGTTATGGTGGATTTGTGAGCCATCGGTTTTTCTGCTGACTTTCCTTGAGGCTTTGCTGGTGCCTTGCATTCTCCTTTGTATGCAAGATCCATTCCTTCTGCCTTTAGCATGCATTCATTTCCATATGTGATGCCATTTACTCCGCAAACCGGCATGTACTCTTTGGTGCATGCTACTGGTTTTGCTTTTTCGGACAGCATTTCTGGTTTTGCAGACGATTTCTTTACGTCCTTGCATAGCTTGTCGCCGCAAATTTTGCTTGCAGTCTTGGAACCAAAGGCCTTTGCGCCTTGGCTTTGCGGTGAGCCTTGTGCCTTTGCGGCCTCGGCTGCTTGTACTGCAAACGATGTGAAAAATGCGGCAGACAACAATACACTTACTGTCAGAATTGACAGCATTGTTTTTGCCATTATACTCGAAATGTAAGATCACATATAATATTCTTGGGTGCTACTTTACTGAATTGTTACAGTTTGCACTCGGGCTTGTGCTAGTGGTGATGCGTCGTCTAGCGACTTCCACACGAACGCCTCTACTGTGTACTGGCCTTTGTGTTTTGGGGTCCAGGACTGGGATATCTCAAAGTTTTGGCCCGAATTTAGGTTGCCTACAATCCATGACAATGAGACAACTGCGCCATTTTGGTCAGTGATTTGAATAATATTGGTAAAGTCTTGCTTGTGTGATTCTAGGCTTTGGATGTGCGTTATGATTTGGAACTGCTGGTTTTGTTTTGGGTTTTGGATTTGCCTTCCTTGCGAGTCCGCCAGATAGATTTCATCAATTGCAATTTTTGATGTATCAGGAGAGCCAGATCCAACTTGTGATTTTGCAATTATGTCCAGATCATCCCGTATGGAATTTGGCGCAGGCAGTGTCATGTCTTTGTATATCGCAGTGATGGTGTCACCATCTAGTGCACGCAGTCTGTTTCCACTGGAATCATCACTTTGCGTCAGAATTATTACAGCCTCAAAGATTCCAGACTCGTCATCTGTTTCTGTTGCAATGACTTTGATTCCTGCAGAATCCGAGTCAGACGATACGTCGATTTGCACATCATCCAGAGTTTCTGGATTTAGGTTCATGTCAGGATCAATTACTCGAATCAAAACTTGGTCATCCTCCAAATAATTTGGATTTGAAAATTCAACTTCGCCAACATTCCATTGTATTTGGGCAGACTCTGTCAGAACAACGCCGTCTGCAAATTCAAACGATATAGTCAATCCGTCATCGCGGTCTGCTTCCAAAAATCCTCCAGTTGGGCCACTGCCACTTGTTCTCGGCGTGGTGTCATCATCGCCGTCTCCGTCTGCATCGTGCGCAAATCCAGACAGAATTATCTCTCCGGTAAAGACTCCGCTGTTTGGACTAGTCTCTGTTAGCTTGTATTGATTCAGGGATGCAGATGATGTGGATATTTTGATTGGATGATCGGAATCATCGCCAATTGAATCAATTCCGTATTGATTTGCGTTCCATGCAGGCGCTGCAATTGTGATTCGAACCTTGTCAGTCCACGAATAGACATCTCTATCAAAGTAGATTGGCGCATAAGGCTTGTAATAATCAGGGATTTGTTCTGCAAATGCACTTGAAAAAAGCAATGGTATCAAAAATAGCACTAACAATATTTCATAAAATGCGCTGCCGGCTTTTGAAGATAACTAATGATTAGTTCTTGGAGACTTGCATGTAGAGGTCTACTGTTCCAGAACCAACTGGAATGTTTGATCCTACGATTACGTTCTCTGTAACTCCTTTTAGTTCCTCGATTTCTCCAGTCAGTGCTGCCTCTGCAATTGTTGGGACTGTGATTTCAAATGCAGCCCTTGCTAGTACGCTGTCTTTGGTTCCTGCAATTCCGTGTCGTCCTATTTGCTGGAGATATCCACGAGAGCACATCATGTCTGATACTAGCATGATGTATCTGGAATCGACTTCTAGTCCTTGGTCTTCCAGAGTTGTTGATAATTCGTTGATTAGTGCATTTCTTGCAGCTTCAATTCCTAGTGTTGCTGCAATTTCAAAGACATTGTTTGTTCGAACATTTTGTTTGTCAATTCCGTCAATTTCTAGCACTTTTGCCAGATTAGATCCGGTTGTCTGGATGACCCATTCATCGTCTTTTTGTGCTACTGTAACTCTAGTAATGTCTGGCACTCCCTTTACTATGGAATTGAGTACCTTGTTTCTAATTGCAATTGCAGTTGGCGCATCAGATTCTTCTGCCAGTGTTAATGTAATGGTGTTGCCGCTAGTCTCCATCTTGAATTTCTTGTTTGATGCAAGTGCTGCCTCGACTTCTTCTACTGTGCAACCTCTCTGAGATAGTGCAGTTGAGCTGAGCTCAATTGTGATTTGTGTTGCATAGTCGGTTTCAACATTTTCTACCAATGCAGATATCTTGGTCTGTAGTGTGTTTCTTGCTACCTCGATTGCTTTTTCTCTAGATTTTTTGTATTTTTCTTCTAGGTAAATGTCCATGGTCGGTGTTACCGGCTTCTTTCTTGCATCTACTAGTTCGATTAGTCTTGGCAGACCTAGTGTTACGTTTCGTTCTCTGATTCCTGCAAAGTGGAAGGTTCTGAGTGTCATCTGGGTTCCCGGCTCACCGATGGATTGTGCAGTTACGATTCCTACTGCCTGTCCTGGTTCTGCCTTTGCCTTGTGGTACAAGTCAACTGCCTTTTTGAGAACTTTTTCTGTTCCCTCTTTGGATAATTTAGAGTGCAAGATTGATTCTTCTACTAAACCAGTTAGTCTTGGGTTGAATGGCTTGGTGTATTTCTTTAGCATGTCTTCTGCTTCTTCTTTGGTAATTTTCTTGCCAGTGTCTACGATTGTCTCGGATTCGATTAGTCTGTTAATGTTGAATGCTTCTCCGTGGTCAGACTTTGCTACATCGATTCCGTCCTCACCATACAGGAACTGGATGATGTGGCCGTGTGGGTCGCGCACTGTGTTGTCGTATTCTAGCTTGATGTGTTCGAGTGCATTGACTAGTCTTCTCTGCATGTAACCAGATTGCTGGGTTCTGACTGCAGTATCTACTAGACCTTCTCTTCCTCCCATTGCGTGGAAGAAGAACTCTATTGTGGATAATCCGTCTCTATAGTTTGATTTTACAAATCCGTGTGCGTCTGGGTTGTCGTCATTTTCCTTAAAGTGCGGCAATGCTCGATTGTTGTAGCCCTTGTTTAGTCTATTACCACGAATTGACTGTTGTCCTAGTGCACCTGCCATCTGGCCAATGTTTAGTGATGAGCCTCTGGCACCTGTTGTTGCCATGATTCTTGCTGCGTTGTTTTTCTCTAGTTGTTGGTCTGCGGTATTGCCAGCCTTGTCTCTTGCTTTTGACAATTCGTTTACAATGTACGCTTCTAGTGCTTCGTCTGCAGAAAGACCTCTTGTCAGTTTTAGTGTGCCTTTCTTTGCCTGTGAAATTAAATCATATACTGTGTTGTATGCTTCGTCGGTTCCTGCATGAATGTCAGATCGTACTTTTTCTGATAGTTCCAGATCAGAGTAACCATAGCTGAATCCATAGTGAGTGATGAACTGTTTTGCCACAATTAGTACAGAGTTGAGGAACTTCTTTGCAACTGCGTTACCATAGTCTTTTGCGACTCTGTGCAAGACGCTCTCTGGCTCTTCTGCGCCAATTGACGCCTTGTCAATTACACCGCTGATTAGCTGGCCGTTCTTGATTACAACGTCTTTTGGTGCGCCTTTTGTTCCCTTGGACCATTTTGATGTGATTACATAGTTGAAATCAGATGGCAAGAACAGCGAGAAGAGCTGCTTTCCAGAATACATTCCCTTTGCTGCTGGTTCTGGGAATGTTCCCTCGTATCCTCCAAGCATTGCATAGTTTGCAAATTCTTGTGGTGTAAGCATTGTATCATCTTTAGTTAGAAGGTATGATCCTGTGATAAAGTCTCTTAGTCCTCCGATGATTGGTCCTCCGTATCTTGGTGAGATTAGCTGGTCTTGTACTCTCATCAGTAGAATTGCTTCTGCTCTAGCTTCTTCGCTTTGTGGTACGTGCAAGTTCATTTCGTCCCCATCAAAGTCTGCGTTGTATGGTGGACATACTGATGGGTGCAGTCTGAATGTTTTTCCTGGAAGAACTCGCACATAGTGAGCCATAATTGACATTTGGTGCAGTGATGGTTGTCGATTGAACATTACAATGTCGCCGTCTGCTAGGTGTCTTTCCACTAGATAACCGACTTCGAGGTTTTGTGCAATTATAGAGCGGTCCTCTACGAAATCCAGTCTAATTTTGACACCATCTGGCCTTACGATATAATTGACACCTGGGAACTTTTCCGGTCCGTTGATTACCAGCTCTCGCATTCTCTCAATGTTCCATTCAGTTACAATTTCTGGAATTGTTAGCTTTTTCGCTACTGCCTCTGGTACGCCTACTTCGGACAGATCAAGGCTTGGGTCTGGGGAGATTACGGTTCTGCTGGAAAAGTCTACTCTTTTACCAGATAGTGAGCCTCTGAATCTTCCTTCCTTTCCTTTGAGTCGTTGTGTTAGTGTTTTTAGTGGTCTGCCAGATCTGTGGTGAGCTTGTGGAATTCCAGAAACTTCGTTATCAAAGTATGTGGTTGTGTGATATTGTAACAGATCAACTAGGTCTTGGACGATTAATGGTGGTGTTCCTGCGTCCTTGCTTTCCTTGAGTCTTTGATTTACACGAATAATGTCGACCATTTTGTGGGTCAAGTCATCTTCTGATCTGATACCTGTTTCCAGAATGATTGATGGTCTGACTGTTACTGGCGGTACTGGCAATACTTGGAGAATGAACCATTCCGGTCTTGCAGTATTTGGATCATAGCCCAAGAGTCTTAGGTCTTCGTCCCTGATTTGTGTAAATCTCTCTCGTATTGTAATTGGTAATAGTCTGTGCTCACCAATTTCGGTTTTTTCGATGAATATTGTTGGCTTTGTGAAAATCATGTCGTATTGAGGCTTTCCACAGTGTGGACATTCCTTTGCCTTCTTTGCTTTATCCAGGATTTCATCTGGGATTCTCTTTTGTGAAATTATTGTGTATGCTGCTTCTTTCTTTAGAATTTGGCCATAGTTGTCCAAGTCTTCTTGCGGGAGTTTTAGTCTGGAGCAAGAGCGACATGTGGCTAGTAGTAATTTGTGAATGTTATCGATAAATGCAATGTGCAATACTGGCTCTGCTAGCTCAATATGGCCAAAGTGTCCAGGGCATCTTGCTGCAGTGTTTCCGCATGTGAGGCATTTTTGTCCAGGCTCTAGTGTTCCTAGTCTTCCATCCATTAGTCCTCCCTGTACTGCCATTCCGTCTTCGTCGTATGTCTCTGGTGCCGTGATTTCAGCTACAGAGTATTTTCTAATTTCAGTTGGGGACCAAACTGAGAATTTGATTCCGTCAATTGATTTTACTGTTTGAACTGACAATTACACTCTCTCCTTGATCATTAGTCTTGGTGCTACGTTGAGGCTTTGCATTTCCTGGAGCAACAGCTTAAACGCATATGCCACAGAAACTGATGAAACCTTTGCCTTGTCTCCGCAGACACGGCAAACGTATTTTCTTTGTTTAACATCATGATATGCAACTAGTCCACATCGCTCACAGACATAGATTTCAGACTTGTCTGATTCATCCAATAGTCTGTCTTTGAGAATCATTGATGCACCGTATGCGATTAGGCAGTCTCGTTCCATTTCACCAAATCTGAGTCCTCCTCCTCTTGCACGACCTTCTGTTGGTTGCTTGGTCAGCATTTGGACTTGGCCTCTTGCTCTTGCGTGAATCTTGTCTGCCACCATGTGGTGCAGTTTTTGATAATACACAACTCCGATGAAGACTTCTACTGGGAATGGTTTTCCAGTTCTGCCGTCATACATTATTTCTTTACCAGAATATTTCAGGCCAGAGCCTTCAAGTGCTGCCTTGATTTCTTCTACTTTTTCTCCTACAAATGCAGAGCCGTCAAATCTTGCACCTCTAACTGCGGCAGCTTTGCCAGACACAGATTCCATGAACATTCCAACTGTCATACGTGATGGGAATGCGTGTGGGTTGATCAATACGTCTGGGATAACTCCCTCTGCAGTATATGGCAAGTCTTCGTATCTTGCTAAAATTCCGACAACTCCTTTTTGTCCGTGTCTTGATGCAAACTTGTCACCGATTTCTGGAATTCTCATGTCTCTAACTCTAATCTTGTACATTTTGCCGCCCTCGTTGGATTGTGTCATGACTACGGTATCTACAACACCAGTCTCTGATGGTCTAACGCCAATTGATGTGTCTCTTCGGTATGGTCCCTTGGACTCGAATTCTCTATACTCTTCCATGAATCTTGGAGGACTGGTCTTGCCAATCAGAATGTCTCCGCCAACTGCGTTTGATTCTGTTGCAATTACGCCGTCTTCTTCTAGTAATCGATATGCCTTTTCTCCCTTGTATCCTCGAATGTTGTCTTCTGCGTTTGGAATTTCGAAATTGTCTCTCATTCCGCCTGGGTATTGTTTTGCCTCAGCTTCATAGATTCTATAGAAGAATGTTCTTCCTAGGCCTCTATCCACTGCTGCTTTGGAAATTACAATTGCGTCTTCAATGTTGTATCCGTCAAATGGCAACACTGCAACGACACAGTTTTGTCCTGCCGGTCTGTCTTCCATTCCAAGCAAGTTTAGTGCTTTGGTAGTTACAATTGGTGTTTGTGGATACCACATGAGATGCTGTCTAACATATGTGCTGGTGTTCATCATTGGTGTTGAGAATCCAAGGCTTTGTTTTGCCATTGCAGACTCGTATGTGTTTCTTGGAGACTGGTTGTGCTCTGGATATGGAATGATTGATGCTCCTGCTCCTAAAATTGCAGATGGGAATATTTCGAGGTGAGTGAATTTCTTTGTGTCCTTGTCATCTATTGTGATGTAGCAGTTTTCCTCCTCGTTTGCATCGTTTAGCTCAATTATGCCCATTCGGAGCAAGTCGTTCCAAGACATGAGTTTCTTTGATACTTTGTCGATTAGTTCTTGTGTGAGTAGTGGTTTTCCGTCCTTGACTACAATTAGTGGTCTCAAGACACGGCCTGCATTACAGTTAACGTACAGTCGCTTTGTTGCGCCTTCTACGTTTGGCTTGAAAAATGAAATGCCTACGTGTGGGTGAATCTTGGAGTTTCTTCTCAGATCACGCAATGATTCTACTAGCTTGTCGCCGTCCTTGTAATATCCAACTAGTCTTCCGTCAACGAAGACACGTGTTCCGTCTCGTTTCAGATCTTCTTTGGCGTCTGTAAAGTGGACTGAACCTAAATCATAGAGTTTTTCGATGATTTCTTCTGGTGAAACGTTTACTGATATTATAGCAGATAATGCCAAGTTCTTGACTAGACCACAGTTAGAGCCCTCTGGTGTTTCGCTTGGACAGATTCTTCCAAAGTGAGTTGGGTGCAAGTCTCTTGCCTCAAAGTTTGGCTGTGTTCTGGATAATGGTGATTGGATTCTTCGAAGGTGTGAAATTGTGGACAGATAGTTTGTTCTATCGAGCAGTTGTGTTACTCCTACTCTTCCTCTGCCCCAGTTTCCTGTTGCAATTGCATTGTTTAGTTTATCAGAGACAATACCTGGTCTGATGGCAGCTGCTACTGCATTGATTCCTCGCTTTTGTCCGGATCTTTCCAGTTGGTATTTCATGTCTCGGACCAAGTTTCTAAATGCAGTTCTGAACAGGTCAGCTAGCATTTGTCCTGCGAACTTGATTACTTTGTTACCATAATGGTCCTTGTCGTCTGGAGATATCCAGCCCAATTTTAGCTCGATTAGCTTGCATGCGGCTTCTCCGAGGAATTGTGCCTTTTCTCTTCTGTTTTCCTGGTGCTTGCCTAGGTGTGGCAATAGACCCCAATCAAGTAGTGTTTCTGCTCGCTTGATTTGGAATTCTTCTAGCATACCTGGCGCGATTCTCTTTGAAATATACACAATGGAATCCTTTGATGTTTGGACTTCGGCTACTTTTTCAAATGACGCCTCTAATTCATTTTGGATAGATTCCACCAAAGAAACTGCTGCTGCGATTTCCCTGTCAGATTCTAGTCCGAGGGCTCTCATCAGAGTAACTACTGGAATGTCTACTGGTGAGCCAGGAATTCTTGCAACGATCAGTCCGTCGTTTTTCATTACAAGTTCTAGTTTTGCGCGATAACCAACAATGGAAGAATAGACTTTGGCCTTGAAGACATCGTTGCCTCCGACCTTTTCCTTGTCGACAATAATTTTGTTGTAGGATAGATCTTCTAGTCCTACGATTACACGTTCTGAGCCGTTGATGATAAAGTATCCACCTGGGTCGTTTGGATCCTCTCCGTGTTCAATTAATTTTTGAGTGGAAAAGTTGTGCAGAATGCATGCGTTTGATCTTACCATGACTGGAATGTCACCAATGTGGACGAATCTAGATTCTAGGATTTTGCCGTCTTCTACTACGCTTGCCTCCATCATTATTGGTGCTGAATACGATACGTTTCTCAGTCTTGCCTCTGTTGGTGTGATGTGTGTAATAGAGCCATCAAGTTCCATCATCCTTGGCTGTTGTAGTTTTACTTTGCCAAGCTGAATCTTGTATGGATATTCTGCGTTTTCAATTTCAATTTGTGTTACTTCATCAATGATACTTTGTAGACCTCTTTCTAGAAATTCATCAAAGGAGTTTAGGTGCTGTCTTGCAATTCCCTCTCTTTTTAGAAGGTCTTGAATAATTGGCCAGCGTTTGTTAGATGGATCGGTCATTTAGATCTCCACCACATATCTGTAATAGATACTCTCGCCAGCAGTTGGGCTTTTTCTTGTAATTCTTATCATGTCACCAGGTTTTACGCCAAGTCCGATAATTGCTGGATCGTTTGCAAAAATCAGTGGCACCTCAGTTGGCTTGCAGTTGAATTTTTTGAGTACTTCTTCTGCATCCTTTTTAGTCATAATCTCGTGTTTTGGTACGTAAATGTGATCAGGTACTAGAACGTGTGTCTTTTTAGTTGCCACTTTTCTCACCATGGATAGCATTAGCTAAATCTTGAAAATTACCAAACAAACTAAAAAAACTCTAAAAAGACTTTATATATAGTTAATCAAGATCCACGCAAAAATCCAATATTTTTCGCTATTAGTCAATGATTTTTTTCCTAAGCTTAAATAGTATTCGTTAGAACGAAAAAGCAAGATGAATACTCTGTACGCAACACTAGCGTTGTTTACAATTCTGGCTACAGGCTCAGTAGCAGTACCAGCTTTTGCTCAGGAATTTGTAGATGCAGTCACAGTTAGTACCGACAAAGAGGCATACGAGGACGGAGAGACAATCACAGTATCAGGTTCAGTCAGAGAAAGACTGTCTGGCTATGATGTCTCCATAACAGTCATTGCCGCTAACGGTAACATTGTGACTATACAACAATTGCCAGTTTCAGATGAGAATACATTTGGAATTGACCTGACTGCTGGCGGTCCTCTGTGGAGATCTGCTGGAGAATACACCGTAAAGGTGCTATATGGAACAGCAACAAGAACTGCAGAGACAAGCTTTGAGTTTGGTGGCTCCGGAGACATAATTCCAGGACCAAAGGGCAAGACATTCCCATTGGCAAACCCAGAAGATGGTTCAGTCGGATACTCCATAAAAGGAGGTAAAATACTCAGCATTACCCCAGACGTCCAGGCAAAGTCCCTAATCGTAGAGATAGAGACAACGGACGATGGCGAAGTAAAACTGATTATCCCAAGAAGCATCCTTGATGCAAGACTTGGTCCAGACGGAATGAGCGGTGAAGATGACAGCTTTTTCGTCCTAGTAGATGGAGCAGAAGTGGACTTTGAGGAAACGACCACCTCCGAAGATCGCACTTTGACCATACCATTTGAGGACGGAAACACTCAGATCGAGATCATCGGAACCTTCGTGATCCCAGAATTTGGCACAATCGCAGTAATCATTCTTGCAGTGGCAATTGTATCAATAGTTGCCATATCAAGAAGCAGACTAAGTATCCTGCCAAAATACTAGATCTTCAACTTTTTTCATTTTTTAAATATACATAAATAGTCAGCATTCTAATCGCCAATCAAGATGAATAGTTATGCACTATCAGTGCTAATTGCCATATTAGCTGCAGCAGGCACTTTAGCAATAGTACCAACTTATGCATCTACTTTCGACGAAGAGGCATGCCCAGATTGTGGCAGCGACGACATTTACACAAAAGCCAACTTGGCAGCTCAAAATGACTTGCCAATCGCGGTTTGGACAGACAGTCGAGTCTATGACCACGAGTCTGAAGTTGTAGTAAGTGGCACAGTTGCAAACATCAAACCTGGCTTCCCAGTAACAGTCACAGTGATTGGTCCACAAAACAACATTGTGAGCATTCATCAAGTCGAAGTTTCAGAGGACAACACATTTGAAACAGTGTTTAGCACCTCAAGCGCTCTCTTTAACGCAAATGGTATGTACACCGTCAGAGCACAATATGGCCCACAAGAAATCAACGACAAGGTCGCAATTGAGCTCGTAGGTGAAGCACCAATGGGAGAGGCAGCATGTGGTGATGGTGAGCTTGCAGTAAAAGGCGGTGGAGAAGTCTACTGTGTTCCATTTGAAGCAGATGGAGTAGTAGCTACAGGATCCTCTGTCAGCAGTGCAACAAAATCACTCATTCTGAAAATCGAAACTGAAGGCGACGGATTCGTCTCACTCGCAATTCCAAGAGATGTTTTGGATGCAACAGAGGACGGCTCTGATGTAGACTTCATTGTCCTAGTTGATGATGATGAAGCAGACTATGAGGAAGTTGATAGCGACGATTCAACAAGATGGGTCGAGATCATTGTTCCAGAGGGCGCTTCACAGATTGAGATCATAGGTACTTATGCAGTTCCAGAATTTGGCACAATGGCAGCAATCATTCTCGCAGTAGCAATTGTATCCATAATTGCAGTTTCTGCAAGAACACGACTTAGCATCTCACCAAGATACTAAAGTCTCTATACTTTTTTCATTTTTTAGTACAAATTCCGAGAAAAGGAAATATACGATTATCCTAAAGCTTTGATGTGAAGTTTAGCCATATTTTGATTTTGTTTTTGGTTGCATTTGCGCCACTAGGCTATGGCTTTGCATTTGCCCAGACAGAATGCAAACAGGTCTGCGTAGCCAAGCCATTTTACTCTGAAGGCGAGGCAGTCATAATCTCAGGTAAGGTAGACGCGTTTTTGCCAAACACGCCTTTACTAGTCCAAGTGTTTCGCGACACAAATCGGGTACACATTGCCCAAGTAGATGTTGCACAAGATGGCACATATAGCTATTCACTGATTGCAGACGGACCATACTTTAAGCAGGATGGAAAATATGTAATTCAGGCATCATATGGTGTCACTGGAAACGTTTTTGAGACTAGTTTTAATTTTCAGACAACTGCTACAGGACAGAATCCATCGCAAATCTTTGAGGTAAGAGCAGGCGACCAAGGAACGTTTGATGTGCCATATACAATAAACGGCGGCACAGTAAAGAACATCATAGTAGACCCGGCAATTTTGGGCCTAATCATCACAATACAAGCAGACGATGATGGCTCCATAACACTGGACTTGGGAAGAGAATGGATTGATGCAAAGACAGGCCCTAACGGAAGAACTGGTGATGATGACAAATACATCATCTATATCGACGGACTGGAAGTGCCATACCAAGAGTCATCAGTAAGACCGGAATCAAGACTCATCACAATACAATTCCAAGAGGGCGACTCTGATATCGAAATAATTGGAACCTATGTAGTGCCGGAATTTGGACCAATTGCAATACTGATACTAGTAATTGCAGTATCATCCGTTTTGATATTATCAAAGAAGAGTACGTTTTTGCGATTTAGCTAGAATCCGTATTTTGCCTTAAACGGAGAAACCGAACGCAGTTCTACTACAATATTTTTTAGAGAATCAACTGTCTGATCAATTTCGGATTTTGTGTTTGATATGCCAAGGCTTAGCCGAAGCGAGCCAGTAATTTGCTCATGAGAAAAACCCATTGCCATCAGAACATGTGATGCCTTTTGCGTCTTGACAGAACATGCAGAGCCAGTTGATGCCGCAACACCATATTCGTCCAGTTTTATTATGAGATCTTCTCCGTTTACTCCCAGAAATGTAAAGTGTGCATTGTTTGGCAGTTTTTCCTTGTTGCCATTTACTGTGACGTGAGATATCTCTGATGAGACTCGCTGCACCAGGTAATTGCGAAGGCTTTCCAGATGGATAGAATTTTTCTCCAGATTCTCTTTGGCAAGTTGGCACGCTTTTCCAAATCCCACAATGTTTGCCACATTTTCCGTGCCAGAGCGCATTCCGTTTTCCTGTCCGCCACCTAAAATGAAGGGGTCGAGTGCGACGCCATGCCTTATGTATAGCGCGCCAATTCCCTTTGGCCCGTTTATTTTATGAGAGGATATCGACATTAGATCAACTCCCAGTTCCTTTACGTTAATTGGAATTTTTCCCACTGCCTGAACAGCGTCGGTGTGCAATAACACGTTGTGCTTTTTGCAGATTTTGGCAATTTCGGCAATTGGCTGTATTGTCCCAACCTCATTGTTTGCAAGCATTATGCTGACCAGTGCAGTTTTTTCAGAAATTACTGATTCTAGCTTTTGCAGATCAATTAGCCCAGTAGAGTCAACTGGAAGATAAACAACATCAAATCCGGCAGATTCTAGCTTTTTGCACGGCTCTAGTATTGCATCATGTTCGATGGATGTTGTGATTAGCTGCCTTGATTTGTTTTGAGTCATTATTCCATGTATGGCAGTATTGTTGGATTCCGTTCCACCGGACGTAAAGAGAATCTCGGCTGGACTGGCACCGACTAGCTCTGCTACTCTTTTTCTTGCAGACTCGATTGCCTTGGTAGCTAGTCTGCCAAATCTATGAATCGAAGAAGGGTTACCAAAGTTTTCTTTCAGATACGGCATCATTTCTTGCAGTACAGAGTCAGCAATCGGAGTTGATGCCGCATGATCCAGATATATCAATCAGCAATCACGTTGATTTTGCCCGGCCTGTATCCTGTTTCATCTATTGTTACAGATTCAAATCCAATTGACTTTAGTTTGGATGTTAATTCCTCAAGATTTGCATTTTGAATCAAGTGCAATTCGTCAGTGCCTATCTCGATTTTTGCTGCACCGTTAATGTCACGAACACGTATCTGTCGCGCACCGATTTGCTGCTTGACAAATATCTCTCCCATCTCAATTCTTGCCAGTCTTTCTGCTGTGACTCGCTGTCCCCAAGGAATACGCGAGGCAAGGCAAGAGTTTGACGGTCTATCAAAGACAGAGAGTCCGACTGATTTTGCTGCATCTCGTACCTCTTTTTTTGTCAAACCAGATTCCACAAGTGGGCTCCTAATTCCGTTGTTTTGTAGCGCAACTATGCCTGGCCTGTAATCGCCAAGGTCATCTAGATTTGTCCCATCCACTATTGTCTCGATGTTTTTCTCCCTAGCTAGTCTGATGAGATGGTCTGCAAGCTCGGATCTGCAATGAAAGCATCGGTTCTGGTCGTTTTTGACAAAATCCGGATTTTCCAGCTCATCATAGGATATGATTAGGTGTGTAATTCCAATTTCTTGGCAGATTTTTTTGGCAGATTCTAGCTCTTCTTGTGCCAGGGTTTTGTAATCGGCAGTAACTGCGACTGCAGATTCTCCAAGAGTGTAATATGCAGAGTAAGCAACTAGTGCACTGTCTACTCCACCAGACAATGCCACAAGCACGCTTTTCTTATCAGAAAACCAATCATTCAGAGAGTCTAGTTTCATTTTAGTTGCTTTCTTACTTCGGCTTTGATTAATTCTTCGGTTTGCTTGAATGTCAGGGCTAGCTTTTCAGAGACTTTTTTGATGTCGTCGTATTCTACTTTGAAGGACTTTCCTGCGATTTTGCACCGTACTGTAAAGTCCTTGTTTTGGATTTTTACTTTAATTGGGATGATTTTTCTTGGAACGATGAATCTCTCCGATGAGCGAATTCGTATTCCCAATGTTCCAGTCTCCGAAATCAAGACGTTTGCTAGCTTGTCCACGTCTTTTGGAGAGCAAATAACAGAGATCATGTGGCTTGGCCTTCCCTTTTTTGTCATTGTTGGAACTATGGATACATCTTTTGCACCGCTCGACATTGTTTTGTCAATTACGTGTGCAAGCACTTCGCCAGAGACATCATCTACGTTTGTCTCCAAGACACTTACAGTGTCGGATTCTAGTTGGGATTGCCCCCCTAGCACCAGCTTCAAGACATTGGAGAATCCTTCAAAGTTTTTCTGGCCTGCCCCGTATCCTACCGAGTCTATTTTCATTAGTGGGTAGTGCTGGGCGCATCTGTCTGCCATATTCACAAGCATGCAGGCTCCAGTAGGCGTGGTAAGCTCGGATTTTGCATTGTTTCCAGAAATTATTACGCCAGATTTTGCAAATATCTCCAAAACGGCTCCTGCTGGATTTGATACCATTCCATGCGAAAACGAAACTGTGCCGTTTCCTACAGCAATAGGCATTGTAATTATTTGGTGATCAAAACATCTCAGATCATCTAGCGCTATTGCAGTACCGACAATATCAATCACAGTGTCAATGCTTGCCGCCTCGTGAAAATGAACAGAATTCTTTGGTACGCCGTGGATTTTAGATTCTGCAGAAATTAATGTCTCTATGCTGTCTTTGGCAAATTTTGTAGCCCTCTCAGATAGTCCAATTTTTTGGGCAGTTTTTACAATGCAGTCCTGGATTTCTGTTCCCTTTCTGTCATGATGATGTTCATCTAGTTTCAAAACCAAGGAAGTAGCATTTACTCCGTGTTTGTCTATTTTTTTAAAATCAATTTTTGTTATTTTGGAATGATGTAGGAATTTTTCTGATGCTTTTACTCCAGAAATAATTTTAGATTTTTTTGCTCCAAGATCCACCAAACCGCATAACAACATGTCTCCAGAGATTCCGGCAATCTGCGGATCTATTACAAGAACCATATCATCAAGGCTTCAAAAATGCATATAAATTCTCGGTAGCAACCAAAAAAATTTCCACATAATCACAATAGATTTAATTACAGAGCAAAAAAGTCGCAAAATGTAAATGATTACAATTATCGGCTCAGGCAAAGTTGGTGGAGATGCAGCATTATTTTCTGCACTAAAAAAAGTCGATAAAGAAATTCTACTGTTAGACGTAGTAAACGGATTGCCACAGGGCGAGGCAATGGATATCAACCACATGCTATCAGAGCAGGGAATTGATGTCACAGTCCGAGGCTCTAACGATTATTCAGAAATGAAGGGTTCCAAGGTTGTTGTAGTTGTGGCAGGCTCAGGACGCAAGCCAGGCATGACCAGAATGGATCTGCTCAAGATCAACGCAGGAATTGTAAAAGGAGTAGTTGAAAATATCAAAAAATACGCAGACGACTCTATCATAGTTCCAGTAACAAACCCACTGGACCCAATGGTTCACATCTCATTTCAAACATCTGGCTTTGAGAGAAACAGAGTTGTAGGAATGGGTGGAATGCTAGATTTATCAAGATTCATCCAGTTTATCCACGAAGCAACAGGCCATTCCAGAGAATCCATTCGTGCACTAGTCATAGGCGAACACGGAGAAAACATGTTGCCATTGCCAAGATTTTCCACAGTTTCTGGAATCCCACTAAACTCAATACTTCCAAAAGAAAAGCTAGCCGAGCTTGTCCAAAACACAAAGCAGGTGGCAGCCAAAGTAATTGAGCTCAAGGGAGCCACGGTTCACGCCCCAGGAAACGCAATATCCACCATAGTTGATGCAATACTAAAAGACAGAAAGAAGGTAATTCCAGTTGCAACACCACTAGACGGAGAATACGGCCAGTCCGGCGTATCAATTGGCGTTCCAGCAGTGATTGGCAGAAAGGGCATAGAGAAAATAATCGAGTTGGACTTGGATGTACAAGAAAAGGAAAACTTCCTCAAGGGAGTAGAAAGTGTAAAGTCTGCACTTGCAGGCATCTGATCAGTTTTTTAATCAAGTCAATCAAATCCAAAATAATGGAAGTAACAGACGTTTTAGAATCACTCAAAATTGGTAAGATTACTGTATCAGAGGCAAAAAAGCTCCTCTCACTATATTCAATAGAAAAGATAGAAGATTTTGCCCAAATAGATATGGGCAGAAAGCACCGTAAAGGCATTCCCGAAGTAATATTTGCGGAAAGAAAAACCCCAGATGAAATTAAAAAAATCATTATACGCGTAATGGAAAAATCAAACTCTGTTCTGATATCTAGAATTCAGAAAAAGGACTATTCTGGAATAGTCAAATTTGCAAAGGCAAAAAGGCTCAAAATCAAGGACGGTAAGAACACTACCACTCTTCTAATCTACAAAAACACGCTCAAAAATACAGGCGGCAGTGTGGGAATTGTCACTGCAGGCACATCCGACATTGGTGTTGCTGAAGAGGCTCGACTCACATGTGAGGCAATGCATTGTAATACCATAACCACGTACGATGTCGGAATTGCCGGCATGCACCGAATATTTCCAATCATAAAAAAATTCATCGAGTCCGATGTGGATGTGATTATTGTGGCAGCTGGAATGGAGGGAGCACTGGCATCTGTAGTATCATCCCTGGTTAATGTGCCGGTAATAGGCCTGCCAACATCTGTAGGATACGGCTATGGAGAAAAAGGAGTTGCTGCACTAGCATCAATGCTTCAGAGCTGCTCTCTTGGATTGTCCGTAGTAAATATCGACAACGGCATTGGTGCGGGAGCAGTTGCATCAAACATTGCAAATCTGGCTAGACGTCGATAATTCCGAGATTTGCAAGCTCGGATCCAATTCCGAATCCAATTAGCGCAATTCCAGTTCCTAGGCCTGCCATTTCAAGGCCGCCTTTGATAATGTTTGTCTGAGCAAGCCTTGACTTTACTGCGCCCACTGCAAACGATGTAGACAAGCTTATTCCAATTGCTATTATCAGAGGAGTGTATCCTTGCGCAAAGAAAAACGGAATTATCGGCAATATTCCGCCAACCAAGAATGCACCAAACATTCGCAGTGCGCTCTTTAGAGGGTTGCCAAGTATATCCACATTTAGTTTTAGCTCCTCTGTGAGCATTGTGTCCAGCCAGACTTTTTTGTCTGATGTAATCTTGTTTACGATCATTTCCAGGTCTTTTCCCTCAAAGCCTTTTGCCTTGTAGATTTCCTCTATTTCTTGGCGCTCTATTTCCGGCTTGTTCTCAATTTCCCATTCTTCACGTGCAATTTCGGATTTGAGGAGTTCTTGCTGGGCTTTGACTGCCAGATAGTTCTGTACTGCCATTGCTTTTGCCCCAGTAAACATTCCGACTAGGGCAGCTAAAATGATAATATTGGAAGAAACGTCAGCACCGCCCACCCCCGCAGCAATACCAAGTGATGTGTTGATTCCGTCTCCAAACCCAAATACAAAATCGCGAACTCCGCTGGACTCGGAGAGGTGTGGCTCCATGTGCCGTGGCTCTGATACTTCTTTCATGGTATGTGTAGATTTGATTGCAATTTAAGTTTGAGAGCGGGAAAATAATTTATACCTTATAGAAAGTCAATGTGTAATTGGCTGGCAAACGTATTGTTCTTACTGCTGACCGCAGTTTAATGACAAACTATCGAGGAAATTTCCTTTACGGGTTTATTGCATGCGGCCCATACGAGCTTCTCCCAGAATGGGTCTTTGACAAGGTTTTTTGTCCAGCAGTGGAGACAGACCCAAACACGGGTGAGGCAAAGGTAGCCCAAGTTGGATTAAGAAGAGTGGAATCCGCACTGCTCCAAGGGTACAGACGAGATGAAATCTTTGTTGCAAATCCAGATTACCTCTCCAAGGCAATTGGCCCAGACACCAAGGTAGTTGGCATCAACGTAATGGACCCACTTGGAATGGCGCCAGTCACCACAACCATGTCCCCTGAAAAATTATCCTATGTTGCAATGAAGTTCAAGCGCATGTGCGCAAATATCATCCAGCTAAAGAAAAAATATGATTTCAAGGTTGTAGTAGGTGGAAACGGCGCATGGGAGCTTGCAAAATCGGATAGAATGAAGATTCATGGAATTGACACAGTTGTAGTAGGCGAAGCAGACGAGCTTGCACTGGATTTATTCAAGGACCTAGAAGGCGGAGACGCACCGGAGCTAATGCACTGCTTTGTCAAAAACATACAAAACATTCCAGTAATTGAAGGCCCAACTGTCAACTCGCTAATAGAGGCAATGCGAGGATGTGGTCGTGGATGTGACTTTTGCGATGTGAACAAGCGCTCAAAGAAGGACTTGCCAATTGAACGATTACAACATGAGGCAAAGATAAACCTCGATTACGGCTTTGACTCTATTTGGCTGCACTCTGATGAGATGCTACTATACGGATGCGACAACAAGGATTTCCAGCCAAACAGGGACGCAATCACTGATTTATGGAAAAACCTCAAGGGCCTAGGAGCAAACTTTGTTGGGACAACACACATGACATTCTCAGCAATTGCTGCAGACCCAACACTACTAAAACAAATGTCTGAAATCAACGAAATGCACACAAACGGTAGATGGCTTGCAACAAATCTCGGAATTGAAACAGTTGCGCCAAGAATGGTCAAAAAGCATCTAGGGGTCAAAACAAAACCATTCTCAACTGACGAGTGGGGTTGGGTTGTGCGAGAGGGTGCAAGAATAATGAATGAAAACCATTGGTTCCCGGCAGCCACACTGATCATCGGCTGGCCAGACGAAACACCAGATGAGACTCAATATACCATAGACCTAATTGAAGACTTTAGAAAGACCGGCTTTAGAGGACTGGTCGCGCCATTACTATACCAAGACTTTTCTGAAAAGAACTCGATGCACTTTGGAAACCTCAACGAAGCCCAGTTCACGCTCTTCTGGAGATGCTGGGAGAACAACTTGCGCGTAATCAATGATATTGTTCCTATAATTCTAAGAAACAAAACATACGGCCCGCCAATGAAGATCTTCATGTATGGATTGATCAAGGCAGGAACTTGGGCCATCATGAGATATTTGCGAGGTCTCTGCAAGGATTTGTTCAACGGCAAACTCCCAGAAGAGATTGTCGAAAAATACGCAAGAAGCAGATCAGTAGCTGCCCCAACATACACAAGATAATTATCTGATTTCGTAAGAGAATTTCTTTATTGTCTTTCCAAGATAGTTTATTGTGATTTCGTATTTGCCAGGTACCGTCTTGTCGGTTATCTTGAATGTATAATCCAGCTTGCCCTTGCTGTTTACCAGAACTTTTTGCGTGTCTGTCTTTCCGTCATGTAATAGTATAACATTTGCCTTTTGGCCTTTTTTGTATAGTTCTGGAGGAATTTGGACAGTTATTTTTTCAATTATTGCTTTGCCATTTTTTATCTGGATTACTTTTGAGTTGGCTTTTTCTTTTTTTATTTCTGTTTTTTTGCCCCAACCATCGTTGCCATAGATTTCTTTGAGCTTGGCAATATCTACAGGCATTATCTCCATTAGTTCAGGATCCAGTGGAGTGTGGCTTGGGCTTGCCAATACATCCAAGATTGGCACCATTATCGAGGACGGGTGTCCTAGGCCTCCAGTGTAGAGAAGTTCTTCAGAAATGTAATGCCCTAGGCCCATTGCGTGGCCAAGCTCGTGTCGCAGAATTGCCTCCATTGCAACAATTAGTTTTGGCGAGTCCTGCTGGCACGTATACCAGTATGTCCACTGGGAATCCTTAGTCTCACATATTCCGTATCCTTGGTAATAGATTTCAACGTGGTTTGTGTTGTCTTTGAAATAGTGCCTTCCAAGGATTTCGACTCCTTCCAGTCCTTGCGGCGGGGTTTTCAGAAATGATATTATCACATTACACTTTGCATAATCAAAGCTTGCCTGTTTGCTTCGCGGAATCTCTACATAGTTTATGTCCCATTTTGCGTCGCGCTGAGAGGATGATTTGAGTGGACCAATCCACGCATCCAAGTTTGCCTTGGTCTTTTTTAGGAGAATTGGAATGATACTTTCTGGAACATTTGGATCCTGTGCAGGCTCTTTAGTACAAAATGTTGGTGTTCCTTCAAATCTGTTTGGCAGAGGATCATACTTTACCTCAAATCTTTTTGCAGACGCAATACTCATAACACTTGATAAAAGCAGGATTGCAAAAATTACAGCGACTAGCTTTTTCAATGGTATAGTTTGGCGTTGGTTTTTAAAAAAACTAGCCTAGCTTTTTGATTGCCTCATCGGCAATTGTGTTTCTCTTTGGAGAAATGACAATGAAATATGTCTTGTCTGCCCTCTCTATTGCGGCTACCTTTCTGTACGAGTTTGCGTTGATGTCAAATTCCAGAATTCTTCCGTCTAGTTCTGCCTTTGTGTATATCATCAGGTATACATCACCGCCATTATGAGTCAGTGGAATAAACGCAAAGACATAGCCTTTGTAGTAGTTGATCGGCATTGTGTTTTTCATAGGTGGCATGACAGCTGCCATGTATGAGAAAATGTCAGTAACGGAAGAGAATTCCTCGTATTCTACGTTCATAAAATTGGTTTGATAAAAGGGGATATAATCCTAAAGGCGTCTTTTTTGGAGCAAGCCCTTAACTTTGACTATGACTAGCGCTGGTGCGACAAAGTACATGCCAATGTTTAGCAGTATCACACCGATACCATAGCCCAGCATTTCCTGCTCGGAGTCAATGTTGGCATAGTTCAGTATTGACATTGTCGACAGCATTGGAGTGATTGCAGTCTTTACTACTTCCTTGAATAGTGGACTTTGTCTTTCCAGGTCTGCTACTGCAGGGCTGAATGCATAGTAGAATTCATTGAATCCTGCCATGAATGTTGTTCCTGCGCCGGTGCTATACAGAGTTCCATCTCTTACTTCTCTGAGTAGTTGCACTTGTGGTGCTAGCTCAGTGCCAAAGGCTGCAGTTGCAATCAAGCATCCACTCTTTTCACCTGTTTTTGCATCTGGGACACAAATTCCGTTTTCAGCGTGAGTTCCTGGGCCACAGTTGATTGGGGTTGGTTCTACTGGTTCTCCAGTTTCAACACATTTACCATTAACTAGTTCCTCTCCTAGTGGACATTCTACTGTATCTACTGGTTTTACTATGCAAGAGTTGGTTTCTTCATCATACACAGTTCCTGCTCCACAGTTTGGTTGTGTTGGTTCTGTAGGTGGATTGACACATTGATTATTGATAATAATTTGATCTGGTCCACATTGTACTGGCGGTGGCGGGGTTGGCAAGTCTTCGCCCCCATTATAGAAGAACGTGGTTTCTGCCTTTTGTGGGCCATAATTTACTATGATTTTGTAATCGCCTTTTTTATTCCAAAGTGGACCGCCTACGACAAAGTTATCTGCAAAAGTACCATCTAAGAGAGGACTCACTTGTTTAACTGTGACAATATTGGTAGCGCCTGTTCCATTTACAATTGGCCCTACAATTCTGACTGTAACATCAATCAGATTATTGACATCCGGGCTCTTGATTAAGCCGCTAAAAACTACTCTATCACCAGATTCGTACAGTGGGAGCTCTGTTGAAACTGACAGGGGCGGTATTTGTGAAGACTGTCCAAATGCCATTGATCCAGTTGATGTGAACAATATTACTGACAATAAAACTACTACGAGTCTCCCAGCTCCTCTCATGTCTAGGCTGATACAAGAATTCAGGGTATTTATGTATTCTATGAAAGAAAAGTTGACTCGAATATGGTTTTGTTGAACCTTTTTTGACCTAGTCATTTCGATCAAGTTTTGCAAAAAATTATTTTTTCTTTACCATAAAGGTCACTTTGCCGACATAATTTTTTAGATAATCAATGTCAACTGCATACTGACCTGTTGGCGAATTTGGTTTTAGCATGACGATTGTTTTGTAGCTGCCACTTTTTGTAGCAACTGCATAAAGAACGGAGGACTTGCCATCTGGTGTCTGCAGTGTGAACTTGATCTTGGTTCCTGGTTTGTAGTCTTGGATCTTGCCTGTCAGGACAACATCAGTTGTTTTTCCAGGACTGGGTAATGTGTATGATTTTGAATCAAGCTTTGCAGAGCTTGGAGTGGCCAGCTTTGCCTTTGTCGCAGTCTTTGTCAGACTAGATATGCTTGCTTGGCCAGATGAATCCCTAAAGTCATGATATTTCAGATCAACTGTTCCGCCTGCTGGAGAAATCAGCGCAGTGCCTGCCTTGTTACATATTTTTGAAGGCATCTTGAATACTCCTTCGAAACGTCCCGTGTTTGGTCCTGTCTCTATTAGCGAGAATCCGCTTGCTGCAAGGCCGCCAGTCGCCACGCCGCCTATGGTACAACGCTTGTACCTAATGTCCTTGATTAGCACCTCAAGTAGGATTCCTCCGCTTGAGCTGCCTACAGTATCGACGTTTGTCGAGGCTGGATCGTCTATTACAATATAGATATCAATGGAATCATGCTTTATGTTCAAGTCTGGGTCCGCTAGAACCACGGTTACTGGATGGCCAAATCTAAAGACGTTTGTAGTCAGCGATGCGCTGCCAGAGTGAGTCCTAATGTCGGTTTTTGACGACACAGTTGTTTTGGTGCCGGTTTGTGCAACATCAGAGTATGCAATGTTGATTCCTTTTTCGTCAATTAGTCTTTGGTTGACAAAAAACTTGACATCGTCATCTATTGTGCGAAGTGTCTTGATTGTGTTTGCGTCAAACTGATTTAGCTGGTTTGCAATTGTATATTCCATGGTACCTGTAAATATTCCGGAGCTGGACGATGTCTCTTGCAGTTCAAATCTATAGATTCCGTTGGTAATGTCTTCATTGTTTTTGCGGCCAAACGAAAACAGATCAAAGACTATGGGTTGTGTGTCTGTCTCCGACGATACAGATCCTTGCGCCGGAGAATTGTTTGACGAGTCAAAGTTTACTACCAAAAATGCAGTGCCAGACTTTGCTGCAATTGCATCAACTGCAGCATTTGGCAATTGCACAAATCCCTTTGCACTTGTCATGTTTGCAGTACTGACCAGTGTTACAGGTGTTGCATCGGTTAGGCCAAAGAAAAGTTGAATTGTTGTATCTGCAAAGTCAGAGATTCCAAGCTGGTTTTGTAATGATCTGAAATCATAGTTTACCCAGTTTGTTCCCTGATCGCCAGAGTTTAGTCTTATCAAGAGATTTTGCAGTGTTGTAGCAGAAAGTCCTGTGCTTGCAGACAGTTTCTCAAAGCTTTGGTTTGCAATTCCAGTGGATGGTCTGGTATCCAGAACTAGTCTATCAGATGCAGTGTCTGGAACAGATGATGAAACGGATGTACCACCAGTCAGCGCGTCAGTAGACAGGGCATAGATCTTGACGCTTCCTGCTCCTTGGAGTGTGCCTGGATTTCCTATTGTGAGACTAGGAATCAGAGCCGTGCTTCTAAAGACATCAAGCTTGTCCTTTGCGCCAGAGTTGACGTTTTGGTCTGGGTCGCTTACCGTAACTGGAACCTTTTGCCCAGAAACAGGCTGGTTTGTGCCAAGTGTAATGCTTGCATCTCCTAGGCCAGACACAATCGAGTATGATTTTTGGTCGTATTCTAGGATGGCAGACTGTCCCCGTGGGGCGTTTGATTTGATTTTAATGGTAGACACGTCAGAAAAGTCAAAGTTCTCAAATGTGGCCGAATTTGGCTGGGACTCTACAAAAGTTATGATTTGTGAATATGTTGTGGTACCATCACTTACAGTTGCGGTTTGATGCCCGTTTGCCTGCAGTTCTGCAACACTGCCAAGGCTCATTGCTATTTTGCCGTTGTTTTCAAATCCAAGCGAAGATAATTGTGATAAGAGATTTACCAGTCCAGCACCGCCGGCTGCCGCATTTGCACCATTTTCCGTAAATGCCGCATAAAAGACAGTTTGTGGCGAACCAATGTTAAATGTCCAGGAATCCCTAGATGTCGGGTCTTGATTTAGCTGCATGTCCCGAATAGTCACAAAGACTTGGGAGATTGGAGGATAGTTTGTCTTGTCTAGCGATGTTGTAATGTTTGGTATTTCATCGTATTGTAGTGTGACAGATTGCGTTCCGCCAGCTGCATTGTATTGTATTACCACATCATTATTGAAAGAATATAGCTGAATTATTGGCCAGACTGCAGAGTTTAGGCCTATCTGTCCTGTTGGGATTGCAGAGTTTGTGTTAATTGATCGCGGGCTTCGGACCACATTGTTGACGGTTGCACCTGCAGGAACACTGGTACATGTGGAAAACCCAGAGTTGCCGTTTGTTGCGCCGGCCGCACCTGTCTTTGGTATTGCTATCCCATCAGATTCTGAAAATGACGGGCCAAACACAGTTGTATCCTTGCTGCAAAATTCACCAAAGTCAAGGCCGCGTCCTGCAAGACCTACTGTTTGGTCCGCTATCTTGGCTTTTTCCAGGTTTGCAAAATAGCCGTACCACTTTCCGTCGGTTGCCTGTACCATTCTGATATTCTTGCCGTTTAGTGTGACGTCTGGCTCACCCTTGCCTACGCTGGTATCAGAAAGGGATGGATCGTTGATTACTACTTCTACTACCATCGAGCCTGCAAAATGATTGTTATAGTACGAGTTTTCTGCGGATACGTACAGATTTGGGTTGGCAGCATCTGCCTGTGCCAAAAACGGCACCAGTAAGAATCCTAACGCTCCCAGCAATGCCAGCTTGTTCAATTTGTCTGAGTTTTGTGCCCATCAAAGATAACGTTTCCGTATGATTTATTCGTAAACCAGTAGATACTGCTTTGATGGAAAATGTCTTTTTGAAAAGGACTGGGGCGCTCAAGATATCACTGATAGCCATTTTGTCGGCATTTGTAGTAGAGTTTGTCTTTGGAGTATTATCAAATAGTCTTGCATTACTAACAGACAGCATTCATGCATTGTTGGACAGTGTTGTGACAGTCGTGTTGCTATTGGCAGCAAGATTTGCGATCAAGCCTCCAGATGCAGAGCACACCTACGGCCATGGAAAGGTAGAGTCCCTTGGGGGAATGATTGGGGGAATTGCAATATTTCTGATTGCATGCTTTTTTATTTTTGAGGCGATCGTAAAAATCCAAAGTCCGACTCACCTTACAGTTACTAGCACATTAGCACTTGCAGGTGCCACATACACAATTTGTGTTGATATTTTCAGAATTGTTCTGCTAAGACGTGCCATATCAAAACTAGGAGGCACCACACTCAAAGCAGACTTTTACCATGCATTTTTGGATCTTGGCTCCACACTTGTCGTAATCGCAGGAATTGCATTGGTGTCATTTGGCTTTGACCATGGAGATTTCTTTGCAGCACTAATCTTGGGTGGATTGCTTTGCGTTCTCGCGATCAAGCTTGTATACAGAACAGCCCAAGACCTAACGGATATCATATCGCCAGAGCTAGTAAACAAGGTCCAAAATATCGTATTATCCACAGAGGGAGTAGTAGGCACAGGGCCTATTCTTATGAGAAGGTCTGGTGACTCGATATTTGCAGATGTTACGGTGTCATTGCGGGCAGACGTTAGTTTTGATAAAGCGCATGAAATTTCGACTGCGGTTGAGAAAAACATCAAGGATCACATCTCAAACTCGGAAATCACCGTACACTTTGAGCCCAGCTGGAAAGATGTCCCATCGGATTCAAAGATTTATGAGATTGCATCCAGTGTTTCAGGCGTAAAGGGAATACACAATGTAAGCCAGCACACATCAGCTGACTCTACATTTGTTAGTCTTCATGCAATGGTGGACAGGCAGATGAGCCTTGATGATGCACACCGTATATCAGAGATAATCGAGGAAAAAATACGAAAGGAGCTTTCAGAAATTGACCGCATCACAATACATCTTGAGCCATACATTACAATGCCAAGGGATCTAAAATCATATGACACCAACGATGAAAAAATAATTCAACTTCTAAAGGAGCACGCTGAAGTCAAAAAGATAGGCAGCATTGTGACCTTGAACTTTGATGATCTGATCAAAATAGACATCGACTGCTCATTTGATAGGGACCTCTCAATTGAAAAGGTCCATGACGTTACATCAAAAATAGAGCAAAGCATTCGAAGTCATTTCAAGAATTCCGTCATAACAATACATCCAGAGCCCTACTAGATCAGAATACTAGTCACATACATGATTATCATTCCTATTGCAATTCCCGCAGCAGTCGGTGCAGACAAGAGTCCTTGCTCGTCCTGTCGTATCCATTTTAGAATTGCCACTATGACCTGAAATATTGCTCCTGCTCCAACAGACAAGAAAATAATTGCAGAAATGGGAGAATATTGGAATCCGCCAATCCATGCTCCAAATATTGCCGGCGCCCCGGCAATCACTCCCATTGCCGTTAGTTTTGCAATCATTGGCTTTTGGCGAGCCATGGGAGCAGCTATTGCCAAACCCTCAGTAGTATTGTGGATGGTAAAGCCCACTATGAGAAATGTGCTCAATGCTATTTCGCCTAGGCCAATTGCTGCACCTATTGCCAAGCCCTCACCTAGGTTATGCAGTCCAATTCCTATTGAGACCATCAGGGCAATGGCTACTGACTTGGATGCGGATGAAACACGGCTGACTAGCTTTTCAGAAACATAGTACAATCCGACAAAAGAGCCAACTACAACAGTTGCAACAAGCAGCTGTCCGTTGAATGCGCCAGAGAGTCTTTCTGCAGAGATCTCCATTCCTTCTTCTATTGCATCTATTCCCAAAAACAAAAGCAGGCCTGCGGTGAGTGCCAAGAAGAACTTGTATTTTGCAGGGCTCATCTTTGCAATAAACGGGAACCAAAGCAATCCAATCAATACGGGAATTATGCCAACATAGGTGCCAATCACTGCAAAGTATGACACAAGATCAATGCTTGGCTTGATTGCAGGAGCTGCCGCCTCTACTGAATGCGCAAAACGGGTTCCGTCATTTACTGTGAGGCCTATCTCGTACGGCTCTGCCTCATTCCACGAATATGGAATTCTGACCAGAGCTGTTTCAAATCTTGCCAAATACTTGTCTGGCTCGATTGCCGCCGGCTGGATTCTGTCGTTGACGTCGGCCTGTGCAATTGACAATTCTATCGGTCCTGTGTTTCTCACTGTGACTTGGATTTCAGATTCCACAAAGTCGACTCGCTCTATTGTGATGTTTGGTAGCGGAGTTCCAAAGTTTACAAGCTCGGCGCCAGGTCCAAAAAGATACACAATCATTACGGAAAGCAATACTAGTGGGATTATTCCAGCTGCTGCGATTTTTGCCTTGGATGTTTTTGTAGATTCCATTATTGTAAGACCTCGTCTTGCACTAGGAACAGTCCTGTCCAGCCCTTTTCCGCAAACTCGGTCTTGTGAGCATGGAACATGAACTTGCCAGGAGTGTCATAGGTAAACTCCATGATTCCACGCTCGCCTTGCGATAGAGTTATCATGTCGGTAAATGCGCTAGGCACGCTGTACGTGCCTGTTGGATAATAATGGTATAGATTCCCATGGAGGTGGAAATTGTTTATCTGATCAAACTCCAGTATGTTTACCACATAGATTCGCACAAGTTCGCCTTTTTTGATCTGGATTGGGTGGTGCTGATAGTAAAACGGTATAGTATTTGCGCCATAGAAATTATTTTCTGCATCAAAGTCAGTGTCAAACCCATTTAACACCATCACCATTTCGTCTGCTTGTGGACGCGGCTCTTTTGGATCTACAATATACACTCCGTACAGTCCATGTGAGATGTGCTCCTCTAGTGGCATCACATGGCAATGATATGGATGGACACCTGCCGGGCCTGCCTCAAACTCGTACATGAATTGTCCCCCACCAGGGCCTACTGGCTCAAAGACTCCGTCCATTTCTGCGGCATGGAATCCATGAAAGTGAATCGTGTGGGTTTTAGAGCCCATGTTGATGAATTTTACCTTGACCCAGTCCCCTTCAGTAGCACGTATTGTGGGGCCGGGCACCGTCCCATTAAAGGTCCAGACATTGTAAAAGACGCCAGGCGATATCTCCATTACCTTGTCGTCTTCTGCAATTATGGTGTATTCACGTACTGTCTTGCCGTCAACACTTGATGTTCTGCCGTAGTTAAATTCACGAAGATACTTGTCGGGATCGATTTCTACTGTTTGCGCAGTGTATAGCGGATCCAGCACATCGCCAGATGTTTTGATTACGCCGCCAGTATGGGTCACAAAGGTCTTTTCTTCTTTTGCATCAGATGAGATTGGGTAAACAAAGTAAAGCGAAGCTAGAACTGCAGTTACTGCTATGGCAAATAACATCTTTGAGAACGGCTTCAAGATAATTTTAGTTGGTTTTTTGTTTATTTAAATTTAGCCTAGGCTAAATTTGTTAACCAAGGCTAAATTTCGAGGCTGCAATACCAATATAGAGGCTCAGAAAGAGGCAAAGGCATGATAAAAAAGTCGCACCTGATCCTCTTTGTGGGCGGCGCACTAGTTGCAATCGGAATGGTACTATCATACACTGGCGCATCAGTCATTTCTGGCCAGGTATCCATTAAAGAAGCGCTAGTCAACGGAACAATACCAGTCATACTTGAAAAAGAGCTAGACCCGTCAGTAACAGAACAGGGCGCATTTGTAGTACGGGCAGAAGATGAAAAGCGAACAAACCTAGTCGCCACGGTGTATGGTCCGTTTGGAGAAGAAATCGCATCAAAGAAAATAACCGACGTTTCAACTGAGGATTATTTTGACATTGAATCCAAGGGGACGTACAAGCTCGAAATAAGAAATAGCGGCCAAGAAACTCCAGTCGTGTTGGGCCTGACTCACATGCCAGACAAGTCAATTGTTGCACTAAACATGCTAGGACAGTCCATGATCATAACAGGATTTGTCGGAGTCGGAGTTGCCGCAATATACGCGTTGAAAACAAGAAAGTCTAGTTGAGATAGCTGTCTAGCTCTGTTAGGCCGTCAACTACGCCCTTGTAGTTTTCGTCATTTTCCATGAATTTTGCCAGCTTGTCAGAGTCAACCGAATAAGTATTGCCAGACACAATGACAAATCCCGTCTCTGCAAGATATGCCAGCCTGATTTTGATTTCAGATTCTGTAATTCCGAGGCTTGAGGACAAGACCACGGATTCTTTTGGTCCGGATTCCAGCTCTGCCATTATTATTGATACATTCTGATCAAAGAGTGCCTCTGCTACTTTGACCTTGTCGTAGGACATGTTTTTGGCTAGTTTTTTGAGCCTAATATCTTCTTGGTGTTGTAAAGATAGTCAATCACTAGGACTTTGTCCATATTGTTTTGGTTTATGTGGTAGGTTTTGCCTTGGAGAATTTTTTCCATTTGCTGCACGTATTCTAGCAGCTCTGATTCCTCGCTGACTACAATAGAATCGATTTGGATGTTTTCTCGCATGCATTTTTTTGCCTCTGTTACGGTTCGTTCGTCTACTTTGGCATCGACCTTTTTGTACCTGTAACAAAGGTAGACCTGCGCTCCCTGGGACTGGTCAATTGCAAGGTTTCGTTCCAACTTTATTTTTGATAACAACTGCTCGTTTGGCACATAAAAGTTAGAATACGGCTTTTCGGATAGAATTGCATTTTTTTGGGAATCATTGTCAACAAAGCAGGCACTCGGCTGGCCGTCAGTAATCATTACGATTCTTTTGTTTTTTGCACTTGTCTTTTGGAGTAGTTTTTTTGCCAGCCTAAATGCAGCCTGATAGTTGGTATAGTGAAGGAATTCGTCATTTGCGTCATATGTCTTCAAAAACGGAATATCAAACGGATTGATTATGGATGCCATAGAGGCAAAGCCAATAATCTTGATGGAATCGTTTGGAAAGAACCTATTATTCAAAACATAAAGACTCCACAGTGCTCGCTTTGCCGCTTCTATTCTACTCATGCCGGAGCTGGTCAGTGATGATTTCATGGTGGAGCTCAGATCTATACAATACACAATTGCAGCCCTAACATCTTCGGTTGTCTCAAATTCCTCAAAGTCATCAACATCCAGGTCCAGTGGAAAATCAATTGTTTTTCCTTGCTTTGATAGTCTTTGTATTGTGTTTAGGATGCTGGTAGATACATTTAGCATCTTGAGCTCGCCTCCAAGCTCGAATTTTTTTGTGGTATCGAGTATGATGGTTCCAGTACCCACAGATTTTGTCTCGTGCAATCCAAAGTCGCCGGTTTTTAATTCTGCTAGTAAATCCTTGAGGATCTGGTTTCCTATCGCAAAGAATCCTTTTTTGGTAAGCCAGTTTTTTTCGTCTCTGAGATAGCCATGCTCTAGTAGATATTTTGTGATGGGTTTTGTGTCGTCGCTTTTTGGGCTCTGGTCAGATTCTGTTTTGGTCTGATCCGAGCTAGAATCGTCAATGTTTCCCTGTAAGATAGATTCTAGTTCCTCAAAGCTAGGCGCATTTTCCCGCATGGATTGGTTTGCCAGGGACTGGAGCAGTTTTTCTATCGTCTGCTGGTCTAGGCCTTTGGAATTACCAGAGGGTTGATTTTCTTCTGTGCTTGACTGGTAGACGAATTTTTTTAAATTATGCTGCAACATAGCCTGCGTCTTTTTTGTCTATTATCTTTGGGGTGGTATAATGCAAGCCATCCAGGATTATTTCCAGTATTGCTGCTTTTAGTTCAGCTTCGGTATTTTCAGATGTTTCAATGTTTTTGGCATTGGTATTTTTTGCAAGGCTTGACTGTTCTTGTGTTATTTGCTCCAGCTTGGACTGGACTAGATTTGATAGATTTGCAAATCCTAAAAGCTGATTAGAATAAGAGACCTGGCCGTTCTGCCAGACCATTCCCTGTGATATCTGGAATGTTTTGCCAGAGAACTCTTGCTTTATTGCATCAAGTGTTTCTTGTTGTATTCCTTGGATGTATTCTAGGCATGTCTCACGAATAGAGTCGCCAAGAATAGAGTCAAATATTTTTTTGCGGTTTTCTAGTGTGTCGTCAATTTCCGATAGTTCAAACTTGGCAATCTGTCCTAGGCAATACATATCAGAGTGTCGAGGTACAGGAATTGTCTTGTGAGATATTGCGCGAGTTCTTTCTGATTCCCCTACTAATAGTTCCAGTCCATGAATTCCAAATCTTACACTTACTCCCTTTGCCTGATTGATTTCGGAATTTGTGCGAGCCTTGTGGACTAGTCTTGCCAGAGTTTTTAGTACAAAGACAGGGACAAGACAGTTTGCAAGTTTTGCTTCTTGTAGAATAATCTGCATTTCATGCTCTATTGTTTTTGGATAGTGAGTGTGTATATGCGACTTTAGTCTGTCATAGAGTGGCTCTATGATTTTTCCAGAATGAGTATAATCAATTGGATTTGCTGTTGCAAAAAATGCAGTCTTTGGCTCAAAAACAACTGGATACGATCCTGTGGTGTATCTTCCCTCTTGCAATACCGACAATAACGCTACCTGCTTTCTTGGGTCCAGAACAGGCAGCTCATCAATGCAAAAGATCCCGTGCTTTGCCTGGAGCAGTTGCCCCGGAGAATACGAGTCGATTTTGTACATTTCAACTCCTTTTTTTGCAACCTTGATTGCGTCAATATAGCCAACCAAGTCCTTGACGGAAATGTCTGGTGTTGCCAAGACATAGCGAAATCTCTGCGAACCTTCAATCCAGTTTATCTTTGTGTCTAGCTTGTTGTCTTGGATTTTTTTTGCGCTTTCTGGGCTGATGTGAAATGTAGGCGATGCACCAGATGATTCTTGTCCCTCCAACAATGACACAAGATCATCTTGCGGCAGATCCATCGGAGTGTCATTTGTAATGGAACCATCAATTACAGGTATTGGCGATAGGAGATTTTTTGCAATTACTTCGACTAGTCTTGTCTTTGCTTGGCCTATTTGCCCAATCAAAAATACATCATGACATGACAAAATTGCCCTGTCCAATCCAGGAACCACATCATCCTCATAACCTATAATTCCTGGATATTTGGTTCCGTTTTCATTCATTGTGCGAATTAGGTTTTGCCTGAGCTGTTCTTTTGCCTCCAATAATCTATAATTGATTTCCAGTAGATCGCCAATTGTTTTTAGTGACCGGTAGTCTTCTGGCAGGCCTGCCTTGATCTGTAAGTACTTTGGCTGGGAATCGTAACACTTTGAGACTAGCTGCGAGGCTTCCATGTGATACTACTTGGTTTATTTTATCTAATAATATTGCGGAGATATCATAATTGCCAAGGCAGGGTTTTTATCGGGGTCGCTTGGACTCCCCAATTACTTGTCAGCTCAAGACTATAGACACATTGTAAGAATTGTCGGAAAGGACATTCCGGGAGACAAAAAGCTCTCAGTAGGCCTAACCCACATCAAAGGTGTCGGATACAACTTTGCCAATGCAATAATTGGAGCACTAGGCTTGAATCCAAACAGCAACATTGGCTTTTTGACAGAGTCCCAAGTCGAGTCCATTGAAAAGACACTCAAGGACCCAGTATCAGTAAAATTCCCATCTTGGTTACTAAACAGAAGAAAGGATGTCGAGACGGGTGCCACTACACATCTTATCACATCAGATGTAGCATTTACAGTTAGAAACGATATTGAACGTGAAAAGCTCTCAAACAGTTGGAGAGGCTTTCGTCACACTTATGGATTAAAGGTTAGAGGACAGCGAACCCGAACCACTGGTCGTAAAGGAGCATCAGTCGGTGTAAAGAAGGGAGGTAAAGTACTACCTGCAGGAGCTGCACCAGCAGCTGCCCCAGGAGCTGAAGCGCCATCTGCCCCAACTGCCGGAGCTGCACCAGCTGCCAAGCCAGCTGCAGGAGCTGCTCCAGCAAAACCAGCCGCGGCTCCAGCTGCAAAACCAGCTGCTCCAGCAAAGAAATAGAGTGAATGTGAATGGGAGATCCAAAATATCCAAGCCGAGTCTGGAAAAAACCAAAGCGTCCACTGAACTATGACTTTATGATGGAGGACCTCAATACACTTGGCAATTATGGTCTAAAAAACAAGCGAGAATTATGGAAGGCAAGAACTGAGTTGTCTCGAGTAAGACATCAGGCAAGATCACTGCTGGCACTCAGACAAGAAGTTCGTGCACAAAAAGAACCAATCCTGATGAAATCACTTGTCAAGATCGGCCTAGTAAAGGACGATGCAACACTAGATGACGTCTTGAACTTGGCAGTCAATAACTTGCTTGACAGAAGACTGCAAACAATAGTGCAGAGAAAATTCACACTAAAGACACCATATCAGGCAAGACAGGCAATCGTGCACGGTCACATTACAATTGGCGATAGAATCATCACAGTCCCATCATATACAGTAACAGTAAAAGAGGAAAATGGAATCCAGTTATCACCAAGATTCAAGGTCCAGGCACCAACTCCAGTAGCCGAGCCTGAAGTAAAAGAAGAGACACCTGCAGAACAATCCTAAGACAAGCTTATCTTTAATACACCATTTCATTAGATCAGTACAGAAAATGTGTTCTATTATCGGCTATTACGGCGATTTACCTGCAGCGCCAATATTGGTCAAGGGCCTCAAGCGAATGGAATATCGCGGATATGACAGCGTAGGCGTTGCCACAAAATCTGACAATGATATTGTAGTCAAAAAAGGAGTAGGTAAAGTAGAAGTAGTAAACAATGCTCTACACTTGGACAATCTGCCAGGCCATGTTGGCATTGGTCATACCAGATGGGCAACACATGGAAATGTTACCGATGTCAATGCGCATCCACATCCTAGCAGCTCCGGCAAAATTGCCATAGTACACAATGGCATAATAGAAAACTATGAGGAGCTAAAGGCAGACCTAGAAAAAAGAGGCTATCGCTTCCAGAGCCAGACAGACAGTGAAGTGATTGCAAATCTACTCCAGTTCAACTATGATCAAAACCACGACATCAAACAATCCATGATAAAGACAGTATCAAAGCTGAAAGGTCATTATGCATTTGTTGCAATGTTTGAGAATGGAATTCTGTCAGCGGCAAGATACCACGAGCCACTAATAATTGGAATAGGCAAAAAGGGATTTTTCCTATCAAGCGATGTTTTAGGGTTCATTGAAAAGACAGATGACGCCATATACTTGGACAATGGCGAGCTGGTAATACTGGACAGAATTGGAATCCAGATTTATGATTTTGATGGAAACGCAGTAAAGCACCAGGTAACTAAAGTATCAAAGGAATTTGCAGATGCATACAAGGGAGACTATGCGCACTTTACGCTAAAAGAAATCTCAGAGCAACCAGACACCATAGTAGGTGCCGGTGAAAAATCTACAGACGCAATCAATACGGCAACTGAATTCATCAGGCATGCTAGAAGCATCTACGTTACTGGAAGCGGTACAAGCTACAATGCAGCATTAGTGGCAAAATACCTGTGGCAAAAATATGCCAAAATCAAAGTAGAGCCAATCATATCCAGCGAATTATCATTTACGCCAGAGACAATAGAGCCAAACTCGATTCTAATTGCAATATCCCAAAGCGGTGAGAGTGCAGACGTGTTAGAAGCAGTCAAGATTGCAAAAAAGGCAAACGCCAAGATTCTCTCTATTGTGAACATTTTGACATCATCATTAGCACAAGAATCTGCAGTAGTAATTGGAATGGGTTGTGGTCCAGAAATTGGCGTGGCAGCAACAAAGAGCTTTACTGCACAACTCGGCATAATCTACAAAATTGCAAAGAAGCTCTGTGATGGCTGTATCAACATTGATGGCGAGAAAATTTCATCGGCTGTTGCCAAAGTACTAGCTGATCACACCAAGATCAAAGAAATAGCAAAAGAGCTCAAGGACGTCCAAGACATTTACATTCTGGGCAGAGCAGTTCACTATCCAATTGCAACAGAATCTGCGCTAAAGCTAAAAGAGCTGTCATACATTCATGCAGAGGGAATTCCTGGTGGCGAGCTAAAGCATGGGCCGCTTGCACTGATGGATTCTAGTGTCTATGTTGTGATAATAAATCCAAACGACTTTACCTATAATGACACCCTGACTAGTGCTCGAGAGATAAAGGCACGCGGTGCAAAAATCATTGGAGTCTCTGACAAGTCAAGTGATGTCTATGATCACTGGATACAAATTCCAACCATAGATGATGCTCTGTATCCGCTAATTGAGATAATTCCAATTCAGTTGCTATCATATTATTCTGCAATAGAAAAGAACACAGACCCTGACTATCCAAGAAATCTGGCAAAATCGGTTACTGTGAAATAGTTTCCAAGTATTGTTTTTCAGTTAGTGTAAGTAACTTATCAGAGTCGATTCCAATTTTTAGCATTGCCGCAAGCGATGCGCCGCCTGCACCGACTCCTTCCTTTACAAACCCATTTGCAAATGCACGCAGCCCTTCAATTTTGGATTTATCCAGTGCTAGTTTGACTGAAAACACCGGAATTTCGTCTATTTGCGATATCATGTTCACAAGATTTGCTGTTTTGTCTTCTGTCACATATGACGTTGTGGCAATTGCGACATTGTCGCGATTATATCCAGTGATTCTACTAAATGCTAAAACTGCCGCCATCTGTGTTCCACCTGCCAAAATAACTTTGGTTTGTGCAGATGCAGTACTTAGAATTCCTGCAACGGTAGGTATCATTGGGTCACCACCGTTTGATACGACATCAAACTGGTTTTTGGATTCGGTTCTTTTTGCAACATCATTTGCAATTTTTTGTTTTAGTGATAATGGATTGTCCTGCATGCTGCTACTAACAGAGCCGTCTATTCCAAGTGATGTCAGAACTGTCTGTGCCGTGGTGGTGCCACCAGGAATGCTCTCGCCAATCACAAGACAATCGGTAGTAGAGCCAAGCGCTCTGCCAATCATTCTTCCATATTCTACTGCATGAGTCACATCGTCAAGTGACATAGCAGGCTCTACTGCAATGTTTTTTCCTGGATTTAGTCCTGTTTCAAAACACGGAAGCTGTGGTGCAATTTTACTTCCGGCATTTACAACTATATTTGGAATGCTTGCTGACTCTAGCGCAGTCTTTGTTAATAGTGCTGGTGTTGGTTTTCCGTCAGGAGTCATTGGCACTGCATCAATGCATTTGCAGTATCCAAAGTTGAGAAATTCTGCATCTGCAGGAGAAGTATATGGTAAGACTTCGGGAGTTTTTCCAGCCACAGTAATTCCGGGAATTGTGCAGGTTTCAGTATATGATATTACCAAGGAGAAGAGAAATTGCTTTTTTTCTAATTGTTCTAGGAATTTTTTTCCCTTTTTTTGTATAAAAACATCTACGTCCTTGTGCAATTAGCTAATACCCATTATTTCCAAAAATTCTGCTTCAGTTCGTGGCTGCATTACAAAATTCATCTTTTTTTGCGTGCCCAATGTTGAGGTTGGTGTAGAGCCATAATTGTGCCCAGGGTACATCACTAGGCTATCGTCCATTTTGCGCAAAATATCGACAATACTATGATACAGCTCCCTTGCGTCTCCTCCAGGCAAGTCCACCCTTCCACATGTTCCAACAAAGAGCGTGTCGCCAGAAAAGATCTTGCCATCACCTACAAGACACATGCTATCTTTGGAGTGTCCCGGGGTGTGGACTACTGCAAGCTCGGAGCCTCCAAAATTGATCTTGTCACCATCAGATACTTCCAAGTCGTGCTTTATTGTGGATGTCTTGTATTGTAGTATTGGTGCACCTGTTTCATTTTTTATGGTGTCATTTCCTATTGTGTGATCAAAATGGTGGTGTGTGTTTACAATGTATTTTATTTTGATATTGTTTTTCTGGACAACTCTCATAATTTCATCCAGATCCCAAGACGGATCAATTATGATTCCCTCACTTGTTGGCTCGTCTTCCAAAACATAGGTAAAGTTCTGCATATTGCCAACAGGAATCTGGTGGACTATCATAGTACACCGACTTCGGCTTCTGGTGGAATGCCAATCTTTTCAACAAAGATTGTTCCACACAGGTCTTTTCTTTTTGGCATTCCTCTCTTCATTTTGTGAAATGTCACAGTCATGTCTGCTGTTACGTGTTTGTTGGCAGTGTTTCCAGTGTCTGGGTCAACGCCAGAAGGGACATCGACTGCAACCTTGAATGCCTTTGTTTTGTTGATAAGATCAATTGCTGATGCGTGTGGCTCTCTAATGGCTCCAGAGATTCCGGTGCCCAAAATTCCATCTATTATAATATCAACATCAAAGTTTGCGGCATCATTTGGGCCAAATCCAAGCTGAATCGAGTTCATTTTTTCTAGAATTTGCCAGTTTGTTCTGCATTCAATGGTTTTGATGTCTGACGGATTTCCTAACAGTATTACGGTTACTTTGCTTCCATATCCTGCCAAGTGTCGTGCCACTACTAGTGCATCACCGCCATTGTTTCCAAGTCCTGCAAAAACCAGAACCTTTTTTGATGATACGTCTGGAAATTTTTCTACTATTCTTTTTACCATCGAGGCACCAGCATTTTCCATCATTAGTTGTCTCGGAAAGCCCATTTGGTGGCCGTTTTCCTCAATTTGATACATTTGTTTGACTGTGATTTCCATGATACAGCTAAATTTTCGACATAAAATAAGTTATTTGAAAACGACTTTATCCTAGGTTTGCAGAATGAGACCATGGATTCAACAAAAAAATCTCTGGACAGAATCTCAAAGGCGCTAGAAAAAAACCTAGACGAGAGAGAAAGTCTGATCAAAAACACAAGACAGATCATCACATTCTGTAGCGAATCCATAATAGATTGCCACAAAAACGACACAAAGTCAGCCGCAAAAAAGATCCTACAAGCAAAAAGACTGCTAGAGCAATACCGCAAAAACATCGACAAGGCACTCTACAAATATCTCATACCGTCTGAGCAGGAATTCGTAGAGGCATCATCATTTTTGGCGCTAATCCAAGGCAAAGAGATCCCAAGCCCAGAAGCACTCAAGGTAAAAGACGAGTCCTATGTTTTGGGATTGTTGGACTGTATCGGAGAGATGCGAAGAGATGTTTATGATAAAATCCGAGTCGGCAAGTCAGATGATGCCAGAAAAACGTTTGAGAAAATGGACGAGTTGTATTTGATGTTGTATCCATTTGCGTATTTTGATAAGATAGTCAAAGAGGCAAGAAGAAAATTAGATGTTGCAAGAATTCTAGTTGAAGAGACACGAATTGCAATTACCGAAGAGACAAGGCGTGCGGAACTAATCAAGTCAATGAAGAAGTGAGGAGTGCGGGAAGTGGGATTTGAACCCACGAAATCCTAAGATACTAGCCCCTC
>VHBK01000009.1 GCA_016872015.1 Nitrososphaerota archaeon | reverse complement strand
AAGAAACTATACCAATCCTGGACCTACAAGCAGCGGTCAATACACATTCCCATAAGGGAAAGTTCACTCTTTTTCTTTATTTTTGATAGTTCTACCAGTCTCCTTAAATTTCAAATTTTGGCAATATTACTAGTTGTCACTAACAGGGTTCATTGAACATAAAAGCAACATGTTCGTAGTTAGCGTACTTGCGGTTATTGGGATTCTATTTTTGCCAATCATAATACCAAAAATGGATAGTGAATTTTCATTTTGAGAGCATTTACGCACGAGAACATTAGCAAATTCTATTTGGATTAGTATTTTTTGACTCAAACCCTTTATTGGCTTTTTCCAATTTCTTGTTCCAAGGATTTATTAGAGGATCAGAAATTCTGGCAGTCATTAGGCTATAATGACGGAAAATGAGCAATGAGCTTCTTTGTCTGTCATTGCTTAGGAAAGTAAATTGACAAAATTTGAAGAATTAGGGATAAAACAATCCATCCTAGATGGACTAAAGGACATAGGATTTGATGAGGCGTTTCCAATCCAAGAGGCAACTATACCTGTTTTGCTATCCGGCAGAGATGTCATAGGCCAGGCACACACAGGAACTGGCAAAACAGCGGCATTTGGCATATCAATGCTTAGTGGAATTGATGCAAACAAGACCATCCAGGGCTTGGTGTTGGCACCAACCAGAGAATTGGCACTACAAATCACAGACGAGATCAAAAAATTTGCCAAACATACAGGTATTCGCGTAGTTTCAATATATGGCGGACAAGGAATGGGAGTACAGCTCCAGGCACTCAGACATGGAGTAGAAGTAGTTGTCGCCACTCCAGGCAGACTAATTGACCACCTAAAGCAGGGCTCTATTGAGCTCAATGACCTCAAGTATGTTGTACTAGATGAAGCAGACACGATGCTCGACATGGGCTTCATTGATGATATCAGGTTCATCTTGGAAATGACTCCAGTCAACAAGGTGATGTCACTATTTTCTGCTACAATGCCTCCAGAAATTCTAAGACTGGCAGATGAATATCTAAACAATCCAAAGCAATTCCTCTTATCAGCAGATGACCTCTCAGGAGAAGGAATAGACCAATCGTTTTTGATTATCAAAGACCGAGAAAAAATGGACTATCTCGTACAATTTATCAAAGAAAACAAGCGCGGCCAATCAGTAGTATTTTGCTCAACTAAAAACAGAACTAGAGATGTTGCAAGAGCATTGCGTCAAGCAGGATACAATGCAGTAGCAATTGAAGGCGACATGTCACAGCACAGACGCGAGATATCCATGTCACAGTTCAGGCGAGGCCAGGCAGACATTTTGGTTGCAACCGACGTGGCCGCAAGAGGAATCGACGTTCCAGAAGTAGCACTGGTGGTAAACTATGATGTGCCAAACCAAGAAATGGTCTATTTCCACCGAATTGGAAGAACTGCAAGGGCAGGCGCAAAAGGCAGGGCAATCACATTAGTATCATATTCTTCCGTTGGCGATTTTAATCTCATAAAGCAACAAGTCAAAGCACCGATGACTGATCTTAACGAAAAAATGGGAATCAAAGTTGACATTCCAGACCCACTAAAAAGACAGGTCGGACCGCGCAGAACATTTGGTCGTGGCGGTGGAGGATTTGGTAGAGGTGGAGGAAGAAGCTTTGGAAGAGGAGGATTTGGTAGGGGTGGAGGATTTGGCGGACGACGAGATTATGATAGACGGGATTCTGGTAGAGAAGAGCGAAGAGATTCTGGATTTAGAAGAGATAACGATAGACGGGATTCTGGATTTAGGGGCGGATTCAGCAGGGGAAGGCGCGACTATGATAGACGGGATTCTGGTAGAGAAGAGCGAAGAGATTCTGGATTTAGAAGAGAAGAAAAGCGTGAGTCCAGAGTTGAGGGCGGATTTAGAAGGCAACATGCCCCAAAGCGACCAGCCCACAGAAGACGCTGGTAATCTTTTTTAAACTCGAGTTGTAGTGATATGCAATGGAAGTAGGTTTTGTTTTACTCAATTGCGACCTTGGCGCAGAAGAATATCTATTAGATGAAATAAAGCAAATTCCAGAAGTAAAGCAGGCATACCTGACATTTGGCGCATATGACATCATAATTGAGATCCATGCAAAATCACCAGAAGACTTTGACAAGACGGTATCCAACAAAATCCGAAGATTATCTAGGGTCATGAGCACAATGACATTAAAGGTTCTTGCAAGCAAGACCAAATAATTCAGGTAATAAAAATTGGAAAAAATTCAATATTCTGGAATAGTGTGGGCAATAAACCACAACAACCCAGAGCCACTAGTCACCCATTGCCTAAAAAAGCTACAAGACTATGGCATTAAAAAGGAAGATATCAGACTTACCGATGCCCCAGAAAATGTCCAAGTAGGCGAAATAGTAGTTGAGATGTGGCCCTATCATATCGATGTTGCGCGCGTGCGAACAATTCGAAACGAATCATTCATTTCTGGCTCCGTCATGCAAATTGAGCTGAGAACGGACGAACAAGGAAATTACATAGATTAAAAATAAAAAAAGAGTTTAGCTGACAGTTACCTTGCCTGTCATCCATGGATGAATGATGCAAAAGTAATCGTATTTTCCAGCCTTGTCAAACTTTTGTGAGAATGTTCCTCCAGCAGTCACAAGTCCAGTGTCGAATTTGCCGTCAGGACCCGTCTTGATGTTGCCACTAGTTGCAGTGTGAGCTGCAGTGTCTACGTTTTTCCAGGTAATTGTTCCGCCCTTTGTAATTTTGGCCTCAAATGGAGAATAACACTTGTTGCCTTTTTCACATCCTTCGTTTGCAGAACCCTTTACCATCTCTACAGTTACTGCGGATGAGGCCTTGCCCGTGGATTTAGTTGATTTTTTTGTTTCTTTCTTTTTTGTCTCTTTTTTGACAGTCTTTTTTTCCTTGCTTTCTGCGGCATCTGCATGTTGCATCATTGGTACCGTTAGGACGGCACCAAGTAATGCAAAGATCGCCACACTTGCAAGAATTGTCTTGTTCATGATTTTGGGAGCAATATCATAAGTTAATTAATTTTGTTCATGATTTCATCAGAGATAATAAAATAAGAAAAATCAGAATCTCTTCTGATTATTGGACGTTGACTGTGCCTTTCATCCATGGGTGGAGAATGCATATGTATGGGTATGAACCCGCAGTGTTGAATGTGTTAGAAGCAGATGCGCCTGCGTTGACAAGACTAGTGTCAAAAGAGCCATCAGATGCAGTAGCTGTGTGAGCTGCAGAGTCTACATTTTTCCATGTGACTTTGCCGCCGACTGCGACGGTTACAGCGCTTGGAATGTAACATTTATCACCACAATTGGTGTCCGATGCTGTTCCTTTTACCATGTCTACTGTAACTTCTTTTAATGCTTCACCGGATGGTGCTGTTTGCTTTGTAGTCTTTTTTTCCTTCATTTCGGCTTTCTTGGTGTCTTTCTTTTCCTTCATTTCGGCTTTCTTGGTGTCTTTCTTTTCCTTCATTTCGGCTTTCTTGGTGTCTTTCTTTTCCTTCATTTCGGCTTTCTTGGTGTCTTTCTTTGCTTTTAGTTCGGCCTTTTTGTCGTCTTTCTTTGCTTTCATTTCTGCTTTCTTTTCTTTTGCTTCACCCTTGACACCATCAATTTTCATGAATGCATCATTGGCCGCAAATGCAGAACTAGACAAAGAAGGACCAACAACTGCCGCTAGTAACACAAATACTGCAATACTTGCAAGTAGTTTGGTATTCATTGTTGATCACCGAGCTCGACTTTTGATATATTAAGATTGTTCAGAATTTCTCCACAATCAAGACGGTCTTGTATTTAGCGGATTTACAACGAATGTAAACTCGCGCGTTACATTTTGATATCCTTCGCCAGACGCAGTGACACTCAGTTTGTATATTCCAGTTCGTGCATTGTCTGGAATTATTATCGAGTCATCATAATAGCCAAACTTGTGCGTCTCACCGTTTGATGTTTTTATCACATCACCAATCGGGTTTGTTATTGTAGCAGAGATTTTGATTTTCTCCAAATATCCAGAAGTATTTGCAAAATCAGACATCAGATTTGCTTTTGGATCAAACGTCCTAATCGTGAACTTGTATTGAGATTTCCATTCTATTCGTTCGGTTTGTTTTACAAGAAGTAAAATCTCATTGTTTGTCGTAGTTGGCAAGTCCGATATTGTTGTACCTAATGACGGATGCAATTTGGTAAAAATTGAGAATATGGTACCAGCAGAAGTTTTGCCGTTTAATTGGTAAATCGAGTCACCTCCAATTGAGAGAATTCGTTTGCCAGAGGCAAAAATTGTATTGGTACCGGCCTCTGCGTTTATTCGGATTGATTTTTTATTATTGAAAAATGAGACATTTGCTTTGTCAATTACATACAAATCAGTACCAAGAGATAACTGCCCCTCTTCAAAAACAACCTGACCTGAATCCGAAATTTGTACGTATAATTGCAAAAATGCCTTATCCACAGCATCATTTATTTTACCAAATCCATTCCCTTCAAAAATAAAATCAGAGTCTGCATACGACTCTGGAATCATTACAGATAGTACACCAAAAATTGCAATCGGAAGCAGAAGTCGCATTATATGATTTTGATTTTTATGATTAATAATACTTGGGTAGGATTTACTTGACCAACAATTAATATCGTGCCTCAGAGCACGTATCAAATAATTTGAAAACAAAAGCTACCTACATTGCAGGTATAGGAGGCGCAATAATTATTCTGATGGCCATATTTTTTGCATATTCAGCAGATCAGGCAAAAAATCGCGGCAAAGCATTTGGAGACAGCCTTCAGACAATCCAAGATGAATTAAAAGAAACCCAAACAGAATTTTATTCAATGAAGACAATGCTTGATGAAGGAACCATAGAAAAGGAAGAATTTTTAGAATTTGGAGAAATCCATACAAAGAAAATGCAAGAAATACTCAAATCTTACGAGTTACTTTCCCCGCCAGAATCATTTGTAAAATCAGTAAAACTTTTCAAAACATCAACGGAAAAACAGCTTGAAAGTGATCAATATCTCATAGAGTGGATTGTAACCAACGACACTGCACACAAGATACGCTCAGATCTAATGCTTCAGGAATCATTTGAAAACGAGATGGCAGGCCTTGTTTTGTTTAATGAGGCAAAAAATAACGCAGGCCAAAACTAGAGTAAGCCTTTTTGAGATAACAAATCTAGTGTTGAAGATAACGCATCAAGCAGGTTTTCCTTCTCAAGAGGCACACCCTGTGAAAATTTGACTGGAAAGCTCAGACTGAGCATATCATTGTCTGTGTGAGACATTTGAATAGAGTGCTGCATTTGTTTTTCGAGCAAAAATTCCTTCCACACATCCAATCTTGCTTGGACGTCATCGATTTTGCTTGATAATTGCATGACATCCATTTCCTGGTTGTTATCAAAAATTCCAAACTTTACCATCGGCACAGTAACAAATCCGCCATGAATAGGATCATGGTTTTTGTGCATTTTTTCTACAATTTCGTCGTACTTGTTTTCAGGCAGAATCTGCCCATAGTCAGGCCAAAAATAGCCGGCAATTTTACGATCCTTGTCCAAAATTCTAAAAAAATCCGAATCCAAGTCTAACTTCCACATGTCTGCTGACTTTGCTCTCAATGTTAATAAATCATCAAACCAGAAATTACAGAGTGGCACTAACAAAATACACTCGCGATTTTCTTGACAGCCAGATTGACTATTACATAAGCGAAGCCCAGTCATTCAAACAAATCATGCAAAACTATTCCCCGGAGGTAGCATCCATAGAAGACGCCACATTCGGAATTATAGCTGGATGTGTGTATTCTGCGTTTTTGAGAGCATACGAGAATGAGAAAAGGCCAGTCGAGCTGGACGACATGCAGGAATTCAACAAACTAATCAAAGACAAAGCAGCACTCATCAAAAAGGCAATACTGGAATAACGCTAGAATGGATTAAATCCCATTATAGAAGAGAACCAATATTGGCAGACATTACAAAATACCGAATTCACCAAATTGTAGATAATGGAGCAATAGTGCAGGTTTCACTTGCAGAAGACGTACAAACCGAGCCAATCTCACAAAAACAGATGATCCTAGATTCCGTTGCAAAAAAGCTAGACCCAGAACTAAAGGAGCAAGTACAGCCGTTACTGGAGGCAATTTTGGGAGCACAGCCGACAGTCAAAATCAAGACATATGATCAGACCACCATATCCATTACAATGCCAAAGGTTCGATACGAAAGACTTGGAAGGCCCCAAGTAGGCGAAGTATTAGAAATCACTCTAAAAAAGTAGCTTTTCTATTTCCGGTACTGTCTTTAGCGGCAGAGAGCAGCTAAAGTTTTTGCACACAAATACGGTCGTCTCATTTTCAAATTCTTTTCCTGCAAAGTACGGATAGTTCTCAAGCGCTTGCAGTTGAGCTTGGTTTTGTATTGTGACTAGGATGGATTCCGGAAGGAATCGTTTTGTTAGATCATTGTAAAGGGTTTTGTTTTGTGGATTTAGCAATGTTATTTCGGTTGGATTTTGCAAATACAAGTAAATTGTATTTAGCAAATACCCAAATCCAAATGGGTTTTCTGCGGCCATTATTGCAAACGCCTCCATTGTTTTAGTAGATACTTCTTGGAATTTTTTATTCTGTGTTAGATGGTATAATTTCAGTAATGCATTTGCAGCAACAGAATTGCCAGATGGCATTGACAGATCATAGTTGTTCTTTGGGCGAATAATAAGTGATTCATGATTGTCAGCAGTAAAGTAAAAGCTAGAGTTTTTCTCATCCCAGAAATGCTCAACTAGATACTTTGCAAGTCTTTCTGCCAATACAAGATATTTTGCGTCTGGCTTTACCTCAAAGAGATCAACTAGCGCATTGATTAGATATGCATAATCCTCAAGATATGCCAGCAGTTTTGCTTTGCCGTTTTTGTATGTCCTAAGAAGAGAATCGCCAGATAGGAGATGGTTCTCAATGAACGTCACACAGCCTTCTGCTGCCTGCAAATATGCGGGATTATCAGTTACTCTGTACCCCTTGGCAAATGCAGAGACCATCAATGCATTCCATGATGTTATTATTTTGTCATCAAGGCCTGGTCGGATGCGCTTTGAGCGTGCATCTAAGAGTTTTTTTGAGGATTCCGCTATTATCGACTTCACTGCATCTTCGGTGATTCCTGCATGAAATGCAAGCGCAGATGCTGCAATGGAATTGTTCAGTATCATATGGCCTTCAAAATTGCCGCCATCTGTGACGTCATAATACAAGCAAAATACATCCGAGTCTTTACCCAAAATCTCTGAGATTTCTTTTTTGCTCCAGACATAGAATTTTCCTTCTTCGCTCTCAGAGTCGGCATCCAGTGCTGAATAGAATCCTCCTTCTGGCGAGGTCATCTCACGCAAGACAAATCCCAGTGTTTTGTCAATTATGCCCAAATAGAATGAATCCTTGCTTAGCTGGTACGCCTCGGCATATACTATTGGCAACAACGCATTATCGTATAGCATTTTTTCAAAGTGAGGGACAAGCCAGCGTGCATCAGTAGAATAACGATGAAATCCTCCGCCAATTTGATCAAAGATTCCGCCTTTGCCCATCTTGTTTAGTGTCTTGAATACAAATTCCGAGAATTTTGATATTTTAGAGATTTTCCCATATCTTAGCAAAAAGCAAAGATTTGCAGCGTTCGGGAATTTTGGTGCCTGTCCAAATCCACCATATGTGTTGTCGGCAATCTGAAAAAGATTCATTGCTGCCTCATCAAGGATTGCCTTTTCTAGTGTCGCAGGAATCGTTACCATTTCCGCTCCGCGAAGGTTTTGCATAAAATTCTCGGATGCCTTTTTTACGTCATTTGGCTTTTCCTTCCAGGCTTGTGCCAGCTGAAGCAATATGCTTCCAAAGCCAGGCCTGCCATAATTATCTAAAATTGGAAAGTATGTCCCAACATAGAACGGCTTTTGGTCAGGTGTCAAAAACACGCTTAGCGGCCAGCCTCCTTGTCCTGTTGCCATCTGGCAGACCTTTTGGTAAATGTCGTCCAGATCAGGCCGCTCTTCTCTATCTACTTTGATTGATATAAAATTCTCATTCATTATTTTGGCAATCTCTTCGTTTTCAAATGATTCATGTTCCATTACGTGACACCAATGACACGAGCTATATCCAACTGAGAGAAAAATTGGCTTGTTTTCATTAACAGCCTTTTCCAGTGCCTCTTTTCCCCACGGATACCAGTTTACGGGATTGTGTGCATGCTGCAAAAGATAAGGACTGGTTTCGTGTACGAGTTTGTTTTCTGTCAATGAACATGCGTAATTTGTTTTAGTATTTGTGTTTTTTATCTAAACCAAGTTTTTTCCTCAATGTCATAAACACGTGCATTGATTTGCGCCAACAATTTCATTTTGGATTTTTGTGCCTTTTTGTTGTGAGAATAGTCCTTTTTTTCCACCAAAATGATCAGCTCCTTTAGATCCTCCAAAGACAGTGTCTTGAGTCCCTTTTTTGAGACGGTTTCCAATAGTTCTATTCTTCTTTTGTCGTCCGGTGCAATCTCTGGCATTACACCACATTACAAAGCCCAGAGTTTAATTTTTTATCTAAAGCAAGAAATAGCTTGGCATTATTTGACATCATAATGCGCGCAATGGTGCTAGAAAGGCTTGGGCCTATTGAGGGCAAGCCATTACAATTACGGGAAATTGAAACTCATAAAATAAAAAGAAACAGCGATGTACTAGTCAAAATAGAAGCATGTGGAGTTTGCAGATCACAGCTCCACGGAATAGAAGGAGACTGGCAAAAATACGGAATTCCGCCTGCACTGCCAACCATTCCAGGACATGAAATTGTCGGCACCATAACACAGATAGGTCCCAATGTAAAAAACCTCAAAGTGGGCCAGCGAATCGGAATCTCCCCACTGCACGGCTCTTGCATGTATTGCGATTACTGCAAAACCGGCAAGGAACACCTCTGCGACCAGGCAGAGATCACAGGCGAGACAATGCTTGGCGGGTATGCGGAATACATCACGGTATCAGAAGACTTTGCAACGCCGATTCCAGACTCTATGAAATCCGAATATGCCGCGCCTCTTTTTTGCGCAGGAATTACTGCATACAAGGCAGTAAAAGCATCTGAGCCTGCAAGACAAAAAACAGTTGGAATTTTTGGCGTCGGCGGAGTGGGCCACCTAACAGTAGAATTTGCAAAACTAGAAGGAATGCGAGTGGTAGGTGTTGCACGAAACAAAACCCACTTGGATGTGGCAAAAAAAGTTGGAGCAGACAATGTCATCCAGTTTACTGATCAAGCCGAATTTCTATCTACTCTAAAAAAAGAAGAAGGACTGCTTGATTCTGCGATTGTGTTTGCACCATCGGAAAAAGTAGTTGACTTGGCAATTAATTCCGTCAAAAAGGGCGGAACCATAGTACTTGGAGTACTGGCAAACATTCCAAACTTTGACGTCTTTACGGAAAAAACTCTGCGAGGAACCCTGATTGGCTCTAGATCAGACATGTCAGACGTAGTAAGACTGGCAGAACAAAACGACATGAAAATAATCTTCAAGTCATTCCCATTAGAGCAGGCAAACTCTGTCCTAGAAGATCTGAAATATTCTAGAATCGAAGCACGTGCGGTTCTTACGCCTTAAATAAACCAAAACCAAAATTATTTTTGTGAACTGCAAGCGCTGCCACCACGTCAGACAAATTCACGAAGAGTCAAAAAACGATTCATTTCTAAAACTTGGCAAGTGCGCAATACCTGGCTGCTCCTGCAAACAATTTGTAGAATCAATTGAAAAGCTAGACGAAGAGCTCATGTGATTCATATTTAGAATTATAATAAAATAATCCATGGGCAACCACCAGTCCCCAGATGACATCAAAAAAGAGCTGGATGCCATGCTATCAAAGCTAAATGCACTAGAGATAATTGCCCATGATGAGTTCCAAAAGGGCGTAGTCAAGGTTTTGCGCAGACTAGTAGAGGGCCAAATTCACTCTATTAACGAGTTTGACCACCTAAAAAAAGCACTAGACCTACTCACATTACAAATATTTGAAGTCAAAAACAAAACCGACTCACTTTAGCACTGTATCAGACAGACCACATTCTTTACATTTCATCAAAACACTAGAGTCCAAGTCTTGGACTTTTTCCATTACACCACCACAGCAAGGACAGTTCATCGCCATGTAATACAATTATTCGATATTTGTGTCATCTGAATTGCATGGCGGATTGTATTTTTCTATAATTTTGTGTACAATCTTTTGTCGCTGCTCTGGCTCTGAGCCCCACATCGGATAGATACACAGGTGTAGGTTTTGCTCGGATGCATGTGATAACCAACACTTGAACTGGATATTTTTTGTGAAAAATCCAGCATCGTCGGTTTTGCCAGACTCGCCCACATGAATAATCTGAAACGTTTCTTTGTTTTTTGATAAAATAATATACAGGACTTCTTCCATTGGAGGGCCCCACTCGGATAGTTGGATTGGTCCCAAAAACTCGTAGCTTAGGATCTGAATGGTCATGGTATTGGATTACACCAGGTCGGTTTTGTGCCTTTTGCAAATAAAGCTGAAGGGAGGTGCGGGACAAGAACCTCCGGAGAGGTGCCGCAAGACCTTCAGGAATTATAGTGTAGGGATACTAGCCCATAAAGATCTGTATGTTCAATTCGATGCGCATCTGGCCCAGATCCAAAATGCGCAAAAAAACTAAAAAGGGATAAATCATCCCCAAAATCAAGGCAATAACGATGGAAAGCAAGGAAAAGAACCCTCACAATTATAGAACAGTTGGCTATTCCATGATTTTAGTTGCCGCATCGCTAGTAGTGATTGCCTTGCTATACCTAGCAATAGGTGACGATGTACTATACTCTGACAGAGTAAGCAAGGAAAAGCAGTTCGAGTACAAGCAATTCCTAGAGGAAATGAAGCTAAAGCAAGAAGAGGAAAAAGCTGCAGAGGGACGCAATCTATCTGTCAACTTGGATGAATCAATGGAAGTATCAAATCCCTAGCTACTTGTAACCATTAGCAAAGTCTTCCCACATGTTCATGTTTGATGTGAGCTTGTTCATTTTGTATAGTGCCCCACCAATTATTCCCGCATGGTAAAACGTATACAGGTATACTTGGGATGCCGAGGGCTCTGTATGGGATAGACTGAGTGCAACCATAGAAAAAAATATGAATGTGCCAAAAAACGTCGAAATGCTGTTTGCTATTCCTTGTAATCCTATGATTCGTTTTGTGGCAACTGCCATAAGCGAAATGCTAGTTACAATAAGAAATGTCAGTCCGCCGTTGTGTGAGCTAAACTGCGTAATCCAATCTGCCAAGCCTAGTTCTAGCAATGATTTTTCTGGAAGATGAATTCCGCCATTTAATGCAAAGCTCACCGAGCTGAAGAGGCCTCCTATAATAAAGAAGAATAGCAAAATCTTGATTATTCCTCGCTTGATTGGGCTACGCGTTTCTACAGGGCTGATTGCGCGCTCTGTTAGCTTTAGCCCAAACAAAAATCCGACAAAGATTGTCGGAAAATATGCGAGCTCAATCAAATATGGAGTGTTTTGTGTCAGCTCACGAATCTGTGGTGCAAACACCAAGAACAGCAGAATTGCAGTTGATGCAGCCGAGGCAAAAATAATCAGGTTAACAAATGAAAAGCGTCGCTCACCGTACGCGTCTGCGCTCCAATTGTACATTTTTGAGCCTCAACAAAACCAGATTAAAGAAAATGACGGAAAATCATTTGGTCTTGTTATCAACTTTAGTGTATTAAAAAAAGAAGATAGGCTTAGTTGCTTGTGTTTGTCTTTTTGTGGACGTGGTCTTTCATTTTTGTGTGAGATGCGTCATGCTGATCCCCAAGCATCTGCTGCATGTGAGTGGCCATGTCAATTGACTCCATCTTTGTCATCATCTTGTTCATTTGTTTTATGAACTGGACACGCTCTGCATTTGTCATTTCTCGCCACTTGTCTAAGAGTTGGTCTTGGTGTTGTTTGTGGATTTTGTCCATTCTGTTAAATAGTGCCCGGAGGTCGTCTTGGGTTGGTTTGTTTTTCTCATGATCAACATGCTTATTCAACGACGGATCAGATGCGCAAAAATGCGTCCCACATACTTGGATGTTTGAGGACTTACCAAACTGTTGATTTTTGTTTCCGCTTGATTTGACTGCGTCAACGCTTGAAATGCTTGCTCCAATGAAAAGCAGGCCAGCTGCTAGTGCAACTGCAAGAATCATTGTTGATTTCATGCTTTTGATGAAACATCAAATGCTATTAAAACTAATTTGGCAATTACCAGGTTTGCAAGCATTTAACAAATACCATACCATCAAAACATAATGAAAAAAATCATCACAGCGATTGGAGCTGCAATGATTTGTTTTGGGGCATTGTTCCAATATCAGGGAAGAGGTATTGTGGGACCAGAATCCTCGTTTATGTATTACAACAAGGATTGGATCTATTATGGGATAGGAATCGCATTGTCTGGAGTTGCAGTTTGTGGTTGTGGTGTGTTTTTGTATTTGCGAGCTAAATTACGTGCAAGGTTATAGTGCTTCTAATTTTTTGGATTTGCCTTATTTGTAAGGAAATTATTTCTGCTAGCTCTTGTGAAGTGTTTATCTCTATTTTTGCAACAATGTCATATTCACCATATGTTATCATTGCTGCTTTTACCTGAGGAATTACGCGGATTTGCTCCAAAGTGGAATGTTCTTGGCCCATTGTGCAGCTAATCAGAACATATGCGGTCTGGGTCATTTTATCTCCAGTGTGGATAATGTGTTTGTCTTTAGATCAAAGACGCGAATTAGATGATTGTTGGTGTCTGAAATATACAGTCGTCCGTTGTACAATTCCACATCACTAGGCTCATAGAGTGCCAGAATATTACATGACGGGTTTTCCGGAAGGCAGACGGTCTCTTTTTCTGTTTTGCCAATTAGCGTGTAAACCTGGCTTGATTTTAGATCAATTACTCGAATTGCAGAATTGTACGTATCTGCAACAAATATTGCCTCAGATGTGACGCACAGTCCAAGAGGGTGCTGGAACAGTGCAGAGTCAATATTACCATCTTCGTGGCCAAACTCGAATAATCCATGGCCCACCAAAGATTGTACGGTGTTTGTTGCAAGGTCGATTTTTCGGATTGCAGAGGTTTCACTGTCTGCAAAATACAACACATTTTCAGAAATGAATAGACCACTTGGTTGTGCTAGATGTGCAGATTTTGCCGGACCGTCAATGATGTCTTCCTGACCAGTGCCAGCAAATGGCAACATCATCTCAGATATAATATCAAATGTCCAGATTTGGTGGTTTCCCGCCATTGCAACATAGATTGTGTTGCCCTTGCATGCAACATCCCATGGCGAGCTGATTGCGGTTGTAATTCCTTTTCCTCCTTGCGAGCGCCATGGTCCCTGCTTGTCAGTTCCTACAAGTGCCACTACTTTGTTTTGCATAAAATCAATTTTGCGTAATGCGTGATTTTCGGTGTCTGCCACAAATATCACATCTCCATTCCATGCAACTCCCTGCGGTCTGAAAAACTCTGCAACAGCAAAGTCACCGTCTTTGAGTCCAATTTTTCCGCTTCCGACAACATTCAGAATATTGCCAGAAACATCCAAAATTACTATTCTATTGTGATTAGAGTCACTAATTGCAATTTTGCCGGATTGTGAAATGGATAGTTTGCCTGGAAATGACAGTGTGTTGTTTTTTGCTGGCCTAGACGGCTTGATGTTTAGTGGCTCCCTTGCCAGAGTCCCCTTTTGCTCATGTTTTTGCAACAACACATCAATTGTATCAGAGATGACATCGTATTGTCCCTCACCTGACTGGTGATACACTACATTTCCTGCAGGATCTAGTATTACTATGGTAGGCCATGCCCTCACGCCAAAGCTCTGCCAGATCTTCATTTGCTGGTCCACTATAACAGGGTGCTCTATTTCGTATCGCAAAATAGCAGATTGGACATTTTTTGTCTCTTGCTCACTAAAAAACTTGCCCGAGTGAACACCTATGAACACAACTGGTTTGTCTTTGTATGTGTATTCTAGCTTGGCAAGTGTGGGAAGCGTATGCATGCAGTTAATGCAGCAATATGTCCAAAAGTCTAAGACTACGACATGTCCCCTTAACTTTGATAATGAAATACTGGAATCGGTGTTTAGCCAATCAAATTCCGGAAACTCGGGTGTTTTTGATATGGAAAATCCAAACATTATTTGAAATAATATGAATCAAAAATAAAAATCATCTAGTGTCCGCCGCCACCTGTGCATTGTGGTGGTGGGTTGGGGCATCCGCAAATCTTGGTGTTGCCAAGCTTCCAGTTGTTAAATGACCAGTATTGTCCCCCTTCATGTTTTATTCTCAGCTCATCGCATGACATTGTTTCCACTGCATCGTGTTCTTCTATTTCCAGTGGTCTGATGACGGTCTCTTTGTGATACACGACATAGCCTCCAAAGGCTCCGCCAAGTACCAGAAATACTATAGCTACGATGAAGATTGGATCCATCATCGATTTGGCGTTAACTGGGATAGGTATTTTAGCTTTCTGAAATTAAGACCAGACTTTTTCTTTGAATGTCAGTTTTTTGTTTAGCACGAAATTGGACAATGCGCTTGTTGCAACTGCCAGTACCAGTGCTATTGGATAGTCCATTTTGTTGTGATCAACTAGCAGATACACCATTGCAAGCTGAGCCAGTGCACCAAGTGAGCTTAGACCCATGAATTTGGCATACTGGATTGATGCGTGTTTTGGCTCAAAGTCGCGATCCTCAAATGTCCATACTTTGTTGAGAATAAAGTTGCTAGACATCGATACTGCAATGCCGATTATGGTGGCGTGTAGATACCACAGATCAGACACCACATCTGTAAAGAGCGAGGAGACCCCATAGTTTATGGCAAGGCCAATTGCGCCAATTGAATAAAACCTGCCGGCCTTTGATAAAAAGCTGACAGACTTGCGTCCTTCTTCCTTGTTTGCCTCCTTTCCGTATCGATATAGCTTCCAGACTGCCTTGAGATAATCAAATATTGTTTTAGAATCTAGCTTGCTTTTGCCAAATTCCCGGTTTGTAAAGGTGTATGGGATTTCCAGGACGCTTGCGTTTTTTGCCTTGACTAGAATTTCCAGCAGCATCTTGTAGCCTATTGCATCAAAACTCAAGCCCTGAATCACTGGCTTTTTGAATGCAAAAAAGCCAGACATTGGGTCTTTTGTTCGCACGCCAAGGCCGCGCTTGGCGATAAATGTTGCAAGTCTAGAGAGAAACTTTCTCTTTCTTGTCCACCCTATAATAGAGCCGCCGTTTACATATCTAGATGCTACAACAATATCGTATTTTGGATGTTTTAGCGCATCAATCATTTTTGGTAAAAGGCTTGCTGGGTGTGATAGGTCGCTGTCCATCACAACAATAGTATTGCCAGTAGCGATCTGTACTCCTTTTAGTATTGCCGAGGACAAGCCGTCTTTTGTCTTTCTGTGTATTACCTCTATTGTGTGATTTGCAAATTTTTTGACGCTTTGCATGTATTCTTCGACTAGCTTGCCTGTGCCGTCTGGGGAATTGTCATCGACCACTATTGTTTGTGTTCTGGTGTTCTTTGGTAAATTGTCCTGAATCGATTTTAGAATTTTGAGAATGTTTTGTGATTCATTATATGTTGGAATGATAATAGAGACCTGAGTACCACTTGGGATCTCGCTATATTTCATGATTGATTCTTGCCCAAGATTTAGAGTATTAAATGATTATTAAAATCAGTTAACGCATGAGCTAAATTCTTTAAAAACCAGCCTCAAGTGGGCTCTGCGGCTTGATTATTTCGCGCATTATCATTGTGGCAAACGATCCGCGCTGAAGTGTAAAGCTTACCGTGTCTGAGTTTATTGCAAAGGCATCACATTGTATGGCAGCGCTTCTAAATCCGCCCTCGTTGGATGATTCCTGCATTTCCTTTAGATAGAAATCAGACGGCTTGACTTGTTCTTGCTCCAGTATTTTGGAAATGTGATAGTCAAATCGGGTCTTTTTGAAATAGGAAAAGCCAACCATCGGAATTGCTAGCTTTTGTGAGTCGTCCATTTGGTATTTGCCAAGTTTGGCGTTTTTGTCAAAGCAGACATCGCCTTGTTGCGGTTCAAAGAGGTTCTCGCCATATTGATACGCACTAGTTAGTGTGAGATTGAACAAGTACGACTGGTATGCCTCAACATACAGCCTGCGAATCCCAATTGGTAGCTCGTGGAGCGCTTTTTGTGGGTCGCCATGATCTATCATTTCCTGTAGAATGATTTTTTCCAGGTCCATTTGCGGTGGAATAACTTTCAGTATTTTGGAATAGTTTGCTTGATCTGCCATTTCTTGCCTTAGCTTGGTGTTTTCCTGAGAGTCATATTGCGAAGTAAACGACAACAACAGATTTACCGCGTCTGCAAATCTTTTTTGGATTATTGCCTTGCCAATTAGGTGTGTTACAGCTCGCTTGGAGCCAAATCTTTGGTACCCATAAAAATTCAAAATTTTGTCTTGTTCTGCAAAACTAGCCAGCGTTTGATCTGCGCCATCTATTCGTATGACAAAGTTATTCCCAGTCATGTCTTTTGCAGAGAGTGGTTTTTTTGCAAATCCGATTCGTTCCAGTGTGATTTTGCCATCAGAATAATTTGGAATTGCCTTTCCTTGCGCCACAGAGCACACATATTGTATAGTTACTGCATGTGCGTCCTTGAGTCCCAGTGCCTTGAGTCTTGCACCAGTTTTTTTGAAAACTAGATCAAGCGCATGATTCGTGTCGATTCCAGATTTTTTCAGTCTGTACACGGCATAACCGTCATCACAAAGTGATGCGAGTGTCTTTTTGCCTAGAACCTCCGATACTAAAAAATCTTCAAGCCTGGTGCGAATCTTTCCACCACAGCCTGCAAATTTTGTGGTGTACAGCCCTATTCCAATATCAGAGTCTATTTTTGGAATCACTGCGTTATTGTTACTGTGATAAATTCAGACACGGTAACATCCGCAGTCCTTGCAGAAACTAGGACCTTGTAGGTGCCAGGAAGAGCAGACGGGCTAGTCACAATGGATACTGGGATTGACTGGGATTCAGAGACTGTTGAAATTGGGATTTTTACTATAATGTCGGAGAACTCGGATGTTGCCTTTGATAGGATTTCCGTGTTTTGGTTTGTAGATATCATTACGTCAACTGATGCAGTCTGCCCCTTTGGAATTGTTACTTGCTTGCTTGAGGTAGAAACGGTAGGTGACAGCGGTTTTGCAAGGTCTACTTTGCCAATTTTGTTTTCAACCCATTGTGTAAACCAGATTTTGTCTCCTGCCACATCAAATCCAAATGCCTGCGCAATTCCACAGTCGGATTTGTCGCCACAGTCGGCCCAGTTCGGGTTTCTTGACGGCACGTGATATTCCACCAGATATTCTTGCTCAATGTCAAAGACCGCCAGTGCGTTTGATGCCTGCTCATTAAAGTATAATTTGTCGCCTTCAATTTGCGCCCAATAAGGCTGGCTGACAGGAGTCTTGATCATGCCTGTCGCATTGCCATATGTTGCAAGCGGTGCAATTGGAGTAGTGTATCTAGTATAGGATTCAGTTGATTCTGTAAATTTGTAAAAATTGCTGCTGGCAGTGTCTGCAAGCCAGACATTACCGTGCTTGTCTACTGCAAGGCCATTTGGTGCTGCAATCGATTGGGGTAGGTTGAATGTCTCTGAAAAGTCCAGCACAGTTACATTTTTGCCAGTATCTGCTGCCACAAAGTCTGCAAAAGAAGTATAGTCAAATTTGATCAGTGCCCCGCCTTGCCTGAGCATCCAGTTTGTGTACCAAATGTTTCCTGCAGAATCCACATCAAATCCACCAACAAAAGAGCCAGGAATTGGAGTTGGGATGTTTGTGTATGTTTTGTCTTCAGAGGTTTGTGTGCGATCATACAGACTGATTTTGCCTTCATAAAAGTCATTTACTATGATTTGGTTGCCAAGCACCTTGAGGTGTTGTGGAAGAGAGTCTTCCTGTGTTGGAAAGCCCACACGAGAATACTTCTCTTCAGTAGTTGAAAATTTCCAAATAGAGTCAAACGAGTCATCAGTATACCATACATCGCCAAACGAATAGTCAATTCCCCACATCATGGAGCGACCACCCTGTGGCCAGTCAGGATTTGGATATTCTACAAAGTATTCTGTATCCGGATCAAATTTTGCGATTTTACCAGTATTAGTTTGAGCAAAGTACACCACACCAGATTCATCAGTTGTGATTGCTAGTGGTTGCGTACAGTCAGTTGGGATTCTGTATTCTGTGACATATTGATTCGATTTTGCATCACTTGTGCCACAAAACTTGGGTCTATCTAAATCTGGAAAGTTGTCTGCCGGAGTTCCAGTAATAGTGGTCTTTGTTAATGGGTTTTGCAGGTTTGGACTAGAATTTAGTGCAAGTGCGAGTGTTGATGTGATTAGAATTACTCCAAAAAATATTGCTACTGCTATTCCCTTTTTCTTCACAAGTCACGTTTTTGCTTCCGCATTATATCTATTCTGGGCATCAGAGCAGCTTGAGCTCACTTGTTATCTTGTCTATTTGCTCTTCTGGGGCAGGACCAATTGAGATACAGGTAAATGTGCCAGGTGCGATTTGTGTGTGTCCTGCATCAGTTACTTCGGACCATGGAAGACCCATCTCTATTGCATCTTGTTTTACCGATTCAAGTTCGGATTCGGAATTTACCTTGAGTACTATTTTTGCCTGGCCTTGCCACCACTTGGTAAACCACTCTGGGTGCGACTTGCGGACATTTTCTGCACCAAGCACACATGCATGCCCAACTTGAGCTGCAATTTTGCCTTTTCCCATTCCAAGGTCTGCCCGTACTACTATGACTTGTTTTAGTCCCAATAACTATTTGCCATACATCACATTGAAAAACTTTGCAAATCATTTTCGAAATGAATTAAAGGAAATCATTCCAAAAGACAGCAAATTGTCATACGATGTGGTAATCGCAGGAGCAAGCGTGGCAGGCCTATTTTGTGCACGAGAAATAGCAAAGGCAGGCCATTCTGTTTTGGTGCTAGAAGAAGACTTTGAGGTAGGCACGCCTGAGCATTGTGGAGGTCTGGTGTCGGCATCTGGCTTGCATGACCTAGGAATTATACCATCCACCAAAACTCTGGATTCTCCAATTCAAAAGGCGCAACTGATGTCTCCAGGTGGAGTAACACTAAACATTGATGCAAAAAAGCAAAACGTCATTGTAATCAACAGGCGGGAGCTGGACAAGCAGATTGCTCATCAAGCGCAAAAAAATGGAGCAGAGATCAAAGTAAAGACATCACTCAAGGAATTCAGACAAGACCAGGCAGTAACAAGTGTTGGAACATTTGATTGCAAAATTTTGGTGGATGCAAGAGGAATCGCATCCATAATTCAGCGGGACCGTACAGGTACCCTGCAATCTGCGCAATACGAAATATACGCAGACTGGATTCAAAAAGGCCTAGTCGAAGTGAATTTCGACTCGCAGAAATATCCCGGATTCTTTTCTTGGATAATACCGGCATCAGACGGAATGGGAAAGGTCGGAGTTGCAGGAAAAGGCATCAACGCCATTTCTGCAATAGAAAAGTTCCTAGAACAAAAGGGAAAACACTCTATTATTCGCAAGGTCTTTGCGCCAATCTGGATTAATGGTCCAATTAGCAATTTTGTCGAAGGAAACACCGTGATTGTAGGAGATGCTGCAGGTCAGGCAAAGCCAACTACTGCGGGTGGGATTTATTCTTGCGGAGTAGGCGGAATTTTGGCAGGCCGCGCCATCTCAAACTATTTGATAACACACAACAAAGACGATCTTGATTCATACCAAAAACTCTGGACTGAAAAGTTTGGAAAGGAATTTGAAAAACAGCTCTTTGCAAGAAAAATGCTAGAGCGACTGGACAATTCCACTATAGACAAGATATTTTCCACAATAACTCCAGAAATGATATCAGATATCTCCAGCAATGACGATTTTGATTTTCATACGTCTGCAATCATCAAAATGCTAGGGCTGCGAGGATCGCTCAAAATTGCTCAGACCATTTTTGGCGGCGAGATACGCAAGCTGCTCAACTAGACAAAAAACGCTTGGGAAGCTATAAATGGAATATTAAAAAAGACAGCACATGTCAACATCACTGACTCTTCCAGTCTGCAGCTGTTGCAACAAACACATCATGCCAAACGACAAGTGTGTAAAATTCATGTGCCCAGAATGTGGCGCAGTCTTGGTATGGAGATGTCAAAGTTGCAGAGAGGCGGCAAGAACATACACATGCCCTACTTGCAAGTTTTCAGGACCATAAGACATGGCAAGACTACTTTTGATAACCAAGATCCTCCCAGAAGGTACTGAAGTCAATCTGGACGATCTGGCAAAAAACATCTCGGCAAAACTCGAGGGCGGCATTACTATGGGAAAATACACTAAAGAGCCTCTTGCTTTTGGCCTATTCTTTCTAAAGGCAGAGTTCGATTTAGATGACAAGGAAGGACAGATGGACATGCTAGAGAACACCATCAGATCAGTCGCAGGAGTAAGCGAATTTGAGGTTCTCAACATGAGCCGTAAATCAGTAGATGTGAAGTGATCCAGTGGCCAAAAAAGACGAACCTCTGCAAATGCGAGTAGGAGAGGCAAAGCAGAGAGATGTCGGCAAGAAAAGGGCGCGAATCGGGCCCGATGCTATGGACTTTCTCAAAGTAAATCCAGGCGATATTGTAGAGATTACTGGCAAAAAGGCAAGTTGTGCAGTTGCATGGCCCACAGATGAAGATGACAAGTTCCCAGACGTTGTTCGCGTCGACGGCCAGACAAGAAAAAACATTGGTAGCGCGCTAAACGATATTATAAAAATCAAAAAGGCATCGGCCAAAATAGCAAAATCAATTGTATTAACGCCAGTGTCTGATGTTGTAACAGTAGACAAGGAATTTACCGACTTTGTAAAGAACAGGCTCAAGGGATTGCCGTTCTGCCAGGGAGACGAAATATCAGTCATGATTTTGGGCAACCCAATGGATTTCAAAATAAGCAAGATTGCCCCAAAGGGAATTGTAACAATAGACAAGAGTACAGACTTTGTAATTTCTGCAGACAAGGCAATTGACAAAAAGGTTCGAGTCACATACGACGAAGTAGGTGGACTCAAAAATGAAATAAAAATAATGAGAGAGATTGCCGAACTGCCACTACGACACCCAGAAATCTTTGACAGACTAGGAATAGAGCCGCACAGTGGCATACTCTTGTACGGCCCACCAGGATGCGGCAAGACACTCATTGCCAAAGTCTTGGCATCAGAGTCAGAGGCAAACATGTTTTCAATTAATGGTCCAGAGATAATGAACAAGTATTACGGAGAAACGGAAGCAAAACTTCGTGACATTTTCAAGGAAGCAAAAGACAACTCTCCAAGCATAATATTCATTGATGAAATCGACGCCATTGCCCCAAAAAGAGAAGAAGCATATGGAGATGTCGAAAAAAGAGTAGTAGCGCAATTACTTGCATTAATGGACGGCCTCACAGATAGGGGAAACGTCATTGTTCTTGGCGCAACAAACAGGCCAGACAGTGTTGACCCGGCACTGCGAAGGCCTGGAAGATTTGACAGGGAAATAGAGGTCTCTGTTCCAAACGTAGATGGAAGGCTAGAGATTTTGCAAATCCATACAAGAGGCATGCCTATTGCCGAAGACGTCGAATTAAGAAGACTTGCTGCTGAATTGCACGGATACACTGGAGCAGACATCAAGTCATTGTGCAGAGAGGCAGCACTCAAGGCAATTAGGAGATTTTTACCAGAAATCGACCTAGAGACAGAAAAAGTATCTGCAGAAATATTGCAATCAATGGAAATCACACTATCAGACTTTTACGATGCAATACACGAAGTAGTACCCACCGCTATGAGAGAATTCTACGTAGAGCGACCCAAAGTCTTTTGGAAAAATGTCGGCGGCCTAGAAGAAGTCAAAAAATCACTCCAAGAAAATATCATAGTTGCACTAAAAGAGCCGCAGAAATTTTACAGTATGGGAATCAAGCCGCCGCGCGGAATTTTATTGTACGGCCCACCAGGATGCGGCAAGACACTGCTTGCACGTGCAGTTGCAACGGAAAGCGGAAGCAATATGATCCTAGTCAGGGGTCCAGAGATACTATCAAAGTGGGTTGGCGAATCGGAAAAAGCAATAAGAGAGATTTTCAGAAAGGCAAAGACATCTGCGCCATGTATTATAATTTTTGATGAAATGGATTCTCTTGCCAGAATAAAGTCAGGTGAAGAGGCAGGAATTGGCCAGACAATACTCAGTCAGCTTCTCACAGAAATGGAGGAGAGTGGACCGTCACGAGTAATAGTAATCGGAATCACAAACAGGCCTGATTTACTAGATAGCTCACTGCTCAGACCAGGAAGACTAGAGCCGGTCCTATACGTACAACAACCCGACGAAAAGGGCAGACTAGAGATAATAAAAATTCTAACAGAAAAGATGCCACTATCAGAGAGCGTAAACCTAGAAGAGATCTCAGTTTCCACTCAAAACTATACTGGTGCTGATTTGTCAGCATTATGTAGAGAGGCCGGAGTTCACGCAATGCAAAACAATTCTGACAAAATAGACAGTGCAGACTTTGCTGCAGCCCTCAAGAAGATTCGACCATCAATTACAAAAGAAGTAGACCAGTGGTATTTGTCAATAAGGGAAACTATTTCTAATGTTGTGCCAAAGTCAATAGACAGATCGTTTTACGGATAAACCATGGCAGACTTTCCAATCAAAAACATTGTATTTGAAAAAATCAAGGATGTTACATCAATTACTGATGTAGATCTTGTAAAAGCGCTAACCAAGGCAGGTCACCCACTAGCAGAAGACAAATTTAACAAAATTTTGCTAGATTTGGAGATTATGGGCCTAATCCGTGTATCATGGCTCACAAAGGACACACGTCGAGTCGAAGTTGCCGTCCAAGAAGTCGAAGAGGACGAATATGATGAGCAAAACAAGGAAATGATGGAAAAGGATTACGAGGCTTCTTTTCCCGGCGTTGAGGATTCCTAAATCCTAAAGTGAAACGCCGCATCTAGTGCTACTGCTACAAATATTATTGTCAAATATGGTGCAGTGACTTTGTACGCCTTCCATGCAAAGTCCGATGTTGGGTTTTTTGTCAGCTTGTAGTGATATACAAGCATCAGACCACCGCTGACTGCTGCTATTGCAACATAGACTAGGCCTAGGCCAAATGCATACAGTGCTAGTGAATATGGAAGTAGTATTGTAGTGTTTGCCAAAATATACTTGGATGTTTTTTGCATTCCAATTAACACGGGTAACATTGGCACTCGCGCCTCTGCGTAATCGTCTCGTATTTTCATGGCAAGGCACCAAAAGTGCGACGGAGTCCACACAAAGACCAAAAAGCCAACCAAGAATCCCAGCAAGTCAATTCCCATAGGTGGGACAAATCCGGTTGCCGCAGTCCAGCCAGCCATGGAGGCTGCACTTCCTGCAAAGCCACCAATTACGATATTGGACGAGTTTTTTCTCTTAAGCCACGCTGTGTAAATTATGACATAAAAGAATATGCCAAGCCCTATGAAAAATGTCGAGACCCAGTTTAGTGTAAAATATGCATATACAACAGATGCCACACTCACTGCCAGGCCATATGCCAAAACAGTTGGTGCCTTTATTTTTCCAGACGGAATCGGCCTGGCGCTGGTTCGCTTCATTAGCGGATCAATGTCGCGATCATAGTAATGGTTCAGTGCACTAGAACCTGCTGATGCTAAAGCGCCGGCAATGATAATATGGAATAGTCCCAAGAGATCAAGTTCTGGGCCAACTAGCTTTGATGCGGCATACATTGATGTTACTGCCGTGATGACTAGTAAAACCACAATTCTTGGTTTTGATACTTCGAGTAGTTCTTTTGCTGCCAAACTCACTCAAAAACGCCCAGCTAGGCATTTAATTTCTTCGACGAGTTTCACTACAAAAGGAATAAGTACCTCACTTTAGGCATCAAGCTCAAATGAGTAATTGGGACCTCATGATGCCAGGAATGGGTCTGACTGCCATAGGCCTAGCAGGAGTTACCATTTCTTATGCAGGAATAGCACACACATTCATTGATGGAATGCACGCACTGACTGGCCTTACCATGTTTATAGGATTGATATTTTTGGGTGCCGGAATTTTGGACGGCGGTGTTTCAACTAGTAATAGAGCCAAGGCAACGACTTTGGTTGTTTTGGCAATTTCGCTTTCGTTTGGTGCTGCCGCACTAATTTTCAACTCCATAACAAGCATCCCAACATTCATCGGTGTCATGCTAATTATCACAGTTCCAGCAATAGTGATGGCATATGTGTCAATGAAGATGCCGCAATATGCAAAGCCCGTAGGGCTAATATTCGTAATTGCCACAGGAGCTGCAATTTCAGCCTATGTTGGATTTGGATTGTATGGACCGTCGCAGTATTTGGTTCCACCTCCAGAGGAAGTAGAAGAGGAAAAAGTGGCCGCACCTACTGCACCAATAACTTCAATTTCAATACTCAAGGGCTCTGCAGTCCAGGGAGCGCCTGACTATGAGCCAGACATGGCCACAGTGCCTGCTGGAAACAATATCGAGTGGACAAACGACGACGATGTGACACACACAGTCACTAGCTCAGTGGATGCTGGTGCTACGTTTGACTCTGGAATTATGAATGGCGGGGCAAAATATCTACTTGACACATCCAAGCTGCAGCCAGGAACATACGAGTACATTTGTATTGTACACCCGTGGATGACAGCATCATTTGTGTACGGAGGAGAGGCACCGGCAGTACCGACAATAGAAATTTCAATTCTCAAGGACTCGGCCATACAGGGAAACCCTGACTATGATCCCGATACAGTCCAAGTAACCAAGGGAGATGCAATAGTTTGGACAAACAACGACCCTACAATGCACACAGTCACACATGCTGGAGACGCCCCAAAATTTGATTCATCAATAATTAATGCAGGCGAGACATTCAAGCTCGACACATCAACACTTGAGCTTGGCAAATACGACTATCTCTGCATAGTTCATCCTTGGATGACAGCATCATTTGACTTGGTAGACTCGTCAGGAGAACGACTAGCAGAAGGTGCAACCGCAACCGATCCAAACTCCGTACCGCCAGAAGAAGTGCCGGCTGAGATTCCAGTCGAGGAGACTCCAATCGAGGAAATACCAGTAGTTCCCGCAGAGACTCCAGTAGAAGAAGTACCAGTTGAGGAAACACCAGTAGAAGTAGCAGTCGCACCAGCCGAACTAGTCACAGTGGACATGGCAGCAGGCACTGCATCAAACACTGAATGTGGTGATGAGTGTTTTGTTCCAAGTACAGCACATGTTACAGTTGGAGGAACAGTAACTTGGAAAAACTCAGACACTGCAGCACATACTGCAACAGAAATGGAGTCCAAGTTCGACTCTAGCATAGTCATGTCAGGCGCAGAATATTCCTACACATTTGAAGAGGCCGGTACATTCGACTATTATTGTATAGTCCACCCATGGATGAAGGGCAAGGTAATCGTAGGTTAGCTTGCAAAAAACAATAATCCTAAGCCAATCCCAAAAACAAATTCTAATAGATCACGCAAAAAAATGCTCACCTGTCGAGTCATGTGCACTGCTTTTTGGCAAAGAAGAATTCAACGTATCCACAGTAAAAGAGATTTTTCTAACAGAAAATACAAAGAATTCTCCCGTAAACTTTAACATATCGAATGAGGAACTGTTGCGCGGATATCAAGAGGCGGAAAGAAAAGGGCTAGATATCATAGGAATCTTTCATTCACACCCACATTCCGAAGCAAGTCCGTCTTCTACTGACAAAAAATTCATGATGATAAATCCAGTTGTGTGGGTGATATTCTCAAATGTGCAAGACAAGCTAAATGCATTTGTACTGGAATCAGAGATAACCCCAGTTTTGATAAAAATTCAAGCATGAAAGACTAGTTTTTTGTCTGATGCCTTTTTGATTACAGAGGTATTTGGGTGCAGTATTTTGCCAATTACATTTACTGGAGAGTAAGGCTTGATTTCCGAATCACTAAGTGGTGTGTTGCCATAAAAAAGACAAACGGCATTGCCTGGAGGCCAAAATGCAACATCATACAAATCCACTACATCTTTAGCATTCTCTAGCCCAACCGAAAACGGCACAGGATCTGTATAGATCTCTTTGCCCCAGACGTTTGCATTTATGGTAAGGGGGAGGCTTTGCAAAAATGCAGATATGGTTTTTGGTGCCAAGTCATCGTCCAGTTCTAGTGTAATATTCTCAGAGTCTGGAATTTCAACTATTATCCAATGCTTCAATGACACCTTACCATCTTTGAATTAAATATCCCTTTTTTCCATAAGCAAAACATGATGGAAATACACGTCTACGACACATACGTAGAAGCAAAGGATGGCCACACCATGCACTTTGATGTCATCACATCAGAAAAAGACCATGGAAAGGCAATCCAATATGCAAAACAATGGCTCAAAACCATCGGCGAAGGTGAAGCCCAAGTGACAACTGAGGAATGTCAGTTTTGCCACTCACAGGGTGCTCCAAAGCCAGTAGAGGACGCAATCAAAACAAATGGATTCTTCATCCAAAAGATGGAAGGCTGTCCATAAGCCCTTTTTTTAATTTTTAATTACATTTTAATTCCAAATTCACAACCCAATACCATGTCTGGAGAGGCAAAATACCACAAACTAACAGTGGAAGGAGATAAGAAAACCCAGTGGATTTGCGGCTGTTTTGAGACAGTTGATGGTTATTTTTGGTTCTGTCCTGAACACAATAACACCCTAAACAAGGCAATAGAAGCTCAAATTGACGAGATGGACATGACGCGAGTAGTAGAATAGATCTACCTTTTTGCTATCTTTTTTGCTGAAAGTATCTTGAGGCCTTCTTCAATAATTACGGATAAAACAGATGAATAGCTCCAGCCATGGTTCGTCTTAGATATGAGGTCAACCTGAAGGGTGCGTATTTTTTTGTCAAGATCCTCGTCTAATGTGAATGTGATTCTTTTCTTTACCAAGACTTGCTCACAATATGTTTTCTGAAAAATTATTTAAGATATCAACTTCGAAGAATCGAAGTGGTATGAATATCATACTAGAACGTTTGTTTGACAAATGTTGCAAATATCTGCCAATTGAATATGGTGCAGTAATAAAGGAAGCACATCCAAATGATTATCAAAGAATTATCGATGATTTCAAAAAAGAACTAGACAAGATGGCGACACAAAAAGAAATTGCAGAATTTCTAAAACTATTAGAAAATTGAAATTACTTGTATGCAATAAAAATTATTTTAACTAGGTCTTCCAGTTTTTGAAATCCACCAGTTTGTTTAAAGTATAGTAATCTGACAAAAATTTATGAACCACTCTGGCACCAACTATCTAAGTCCATTTCTTGCCAGGATCTCCAAGTTTTGCGCAAAGAAATGGAACATTCAGGTCTTGTGGGAGTTAAGAAACCACAAAAAAATGCGCTACTCCCAGATACTAGAGTCACAAAAAGGAATCTCCCCATCCACACTGTCCGAAGTACTCAGATCACTTCAAAGGGAAGGCCTAGTAAAGCGTGCAAAGCATGGAAAAATTCCGCCATATACTGTAGAATACAGCATTACAAAAAGTGGAATAGACCTAATTGTTGCCAGTTCTGCTCTGGTAAAGTGGGCAATGAAAAATAAAAGCTAGTATTAGAGAACCAAGATTGCCACAAAGGCACCAACGAACACAATTGCAACTGTGTTTAACAATTTGATTACTGTGTTCAGAGCAGGTCCTGCTGTGTCTTTGTATGGGTCGCCAATGATGTCGCCAACCACTGTAACTTTGTGCTCTTCGCTTCCTTTTCTTCCCTGCATTTCGACAAGCTTTTTGGCATTATCCCACGCTCCACCAGTGTTTGCAAGGTGATACGCCAAAAATATTCCAGTCACCACTGCTCCCATTAACAGTCCTGCGACTGCTGGTGGGCCCAAGATAATTCCAAGAACGATTGGTGCGGCAATTGCAATTGATGCCGATTTCCATAATTCACGTAGCGATGCAACAGTCGCAATGTCTACGCATTTTGCATAATCCGGCTTGGATTTTCCTGTGAGAATTTCTGGATCTGCCTTGAACTGGCGCCTGACTTCGTCGACCATTTTTGATGCGGCACGAGATACTCCGCCAATAAGCTGTCCGGTTATGATAAATGGAATTAATCCTCCTACTAGCAATCCGATTACGACTCCTGGGTTTGATAGGCCATAATCAAATGTATGTGAGAAAACTTTGGCTGCTTCATACTGGAATGCTTGGATCATCGCAAGTGCCGCAAGTCCTGCACTGGCAATTGCAAATCCTTTGGTAACTGCCTTGGTGGTATTTCCAACCGCATCGATTTGATCTGTGATCTTTCTGTTCTCCTCACCCATTCCAGTCATCTCTACAATTCCGCCTGCGTTGTCTGAGATAGGACCAAATGCGTCAATTGACAAAACAATTCCTGCAAGACTTAGCATTGCCATTGCAGTAAGCGATGTGCCAAAGATTCCATAAAGTAATGCTTGTGATGGGTCCGGTGCGGCAGAAGATGCAACTGAGAATGAAATTACTATAGCTACTACCAGTGCAATCATGAATGGTCCGGTTGATTGCATTCCTTTGATAATTCCCATTAGGGTCAAGGACGCGTACCCCCATTTGGCAGAATCTGTAATGTCTCTGACAGGTTTGTACTTGTAATTGGTGTAATGGTCAGTGATTCTCTGTATTACTGGAACTAGAATTACACCCACAATTGTGCAGCCAAATAACGCGTATGCCAGTCGGTCATTTCCTAGGAACATTGTTGTAAATACATAGTTTAGCCCTATTGCGATTGCCGCAGAAATGTAAAACGAGCGATTAAGCGGCTTCATCACATCGTCTTTTGTCTTTGAGCCAATTGTTGCAGTACCGATAATAGATGCAATCATTCCGGCTGCACCAATTAGAATTGGATAAGTTGCAATCTTTGGCAGACCAATTAATGCACCAATTAGAATTGATGCCAGGACTGTAACGATATAGGATTCATAGACATCAGAGCCCATGCCTGCAGCATCGCCTACGTTATCTCCCACATTGTCGGCAATTGTTGCGGGGTTTCTTGGATCGTCTTCTGGAATGTTTGCTTCCACTTTGCCTACTAGGTCTGCGCCCATGTCGGCTGCCTTGGTAAAGATACCACCGCCAATTCTGATAAATAATGCAATAAGACTAGCTCCAATTCCCACACCCGCAATAGTAATCGGATCTGGAAACACCATGAATAAAATTGCCAATACCAACAACGCCATTGCCGGAACCGCAAGACCCACTGTTGCGCCACCCCTAAATGCCAAAGCAAATGTTTTTCCTAGGCCGCTGTGTGTTGCGTTTGCAGACCTGACTGCTGCCTTGACTGTGATTTTAAGTGAGATAATGCCAGCAACTGCAGAGAGCGCCGCTCCGACTGCAAATGCTATTCCGTTTGAGAATCCAATAAAGTAACCAATCACTAGAGAAAGACCAATTGCTATTGGGATGATGATTTTTAGCTCACGTCTTAGAAATGCTGCAGCCCCGACTCGGACTGCATCTGAGATGTCTGTCATTTCTTTTGTGCCTGGATTTTGTTTTGTTACCCAAAGAGTATAGATGCCAGCAACTGCAAAAGAGGCAATTGACGCAATAATAGGAATTAGAAATTCTAGCGACAGTTCCATGATATAACTGCCTGCCTAAAAATACGGCATATAAACCATAAAACTAGGACTTTCTCTTTTTGTATGGTGGAAAGGTTTTGCCCCTGAGGACTTGGCGGACTAGCTTGTTGAATCTTTTGCCATGTGCCAAATATGGAAATCTCTGATGCACAAGTTCGTGTGCTATGGTATCATCCAGTGCCTTTTCGTCGGGTATTTTTTTGACGTTGATAAAAATGAGATTGTGTTGCATGTAAGAGACCCCATAATACTTGTAGGCAGTAGTTCTCCTCCCCATTGTCATTTCTTTTGGCATTTCTAGGACTTCTTTAGATGTCATCAGTACCTTTGGCTCTAGGATAGACAGTCTGTTAGAAAAAATCCCAGTTTTTTCCAAAATACCAAGCCGCAGATCATCATCTAGGTGCATCCAGTCTTTGTTTTAGAATCAAACTAAATCATACAATGTCAATTCTTGTGCAAAAATTGGTTCAAGATCTTAATACTTGGAGAGAATTTTTTTGTAGTTTTTTACTGCCTCAATTATTACTGTTTTGGCAGTGTCTGCAGAACCCCAGCCTAGGACCTCGACTTTTTTTCCTTCCAAGTCCTTGTAGACTTGGAAAAAGTGCGCCATCTCCTTTAGGTGATGCTCTTCTATATCAGTGACATTTTTTGTATTAAGATATCGCGGATCCGTAGTAGATACGCAGATTATTTTGTCGTCGGATTGGCCTTGGTCTTTGAGCTTGAGCAGCCCAATTGGCCTGCATTCGATCAGTATGCCTGGAAACGTAGGATTTGTCACTAGCACCAGTGCATCTAGTGGGTCGCCATCATCAGATAACGTCTGCGGAACAATACCATAATCACCAGGATAGTGAAATGGTGAGAACAAGACTCGGTCCAGCTTTATCATGTTATGTTTTTTGTCGTATTCGTACTTGTTTTGCGAGCCCTTTGGAATTTCCACTACGACATTGATTATCTCTGGAATGTCGATTCCAGTTTCAATGTCGTGCCAGAAATTCTTTGTCATTGTATAATCACCAGAACAGGAATAATCTATACTTTGAGATTAAAGGGTCAGAGTTTGTAGTGTGTAATCACTGATCATACAGCCACCGTCTCATCATACCCCTAGATCATACGATCCAGTAGATTTTTTGTTTTATTTCTAATTTCGTGTGTTACCGGCACTATTACTAGGCCTTCGTTTGGCTGGCCGTACAATACTATAGAGTTTTGCGGGGCAAAAATGCAGACAGGAATTACAAGCAAGTCTTCTTCCCCATTTACCAGAATTTGGATTGGGGGCTTTGAGGAAAATGCTTGTTTGATTATATCGATGCTTTGTTGTGTTATCTGAGCTGCTGGATTATCACAATATAGTTTTGTGGCGTTGCTTTGCGGTGGGATTCTTTTTCCCCTTTTTTCATATCCATCCACTACCTGTAGCGATGGTGCAAATCCAAACGCCAGCATTTTTTCTGTTGTCGCATCTCCGACGGTTATGATGTACGAGTCATTTGGAATGTGTTTTACAATGTTTTCTTTGGTAGTATCTCTGAGCAAAAATCCAAGTGGGACCTTTAGTTCATCGCGAAGAGAATCAGGTAATCTCAATGATGTTATGCAGTTGCGCCTTGCATTTCTTCTTTTAGCTTGGCTGCCAAAATACTACATTGGGCTGCGACATTTTTTGCAGATGCGCGAATTGCTTCGGCGGAAGGAGATGTCGGATGCGATAGAATCACCGGCTTGCCCTTATCTGAGCCTTCCATTATACCAGAGTTGAGTGGAATTTCTCCAATGAATGGAATGTTGAATTTTTCGCTGATTCGCTTTGCTCCTCCTTCACCAAAAATGTAGTGTCTGTCGCTGCATTTTGGGCAAACAAAATAGCTCATGTTTTCAATTACGCCAATGATTGGAACGTTTAGCTTGTTGAACATGCCAATTGCTTTGGTTGCAACATTTGATGCAACATCTTGTGGGGTGGTAACCACCAGTATGCCGGTGATTGGAATTGTTTGTGCAAGTGTTAGTGGTATGTCACCAGTGCCAGGTGGCAAGTCCACAATTAGATAATCTAGATTTGACCAGTTTGTGTCAACTAGAAATTGTTTTAGTATTCCAGATATAATCGGGCCACGATAAATTGCAGCTTGGTGTTCTTGTTCTGCAAAGAAACCAAATGATACAACCTTGATGCCATTCATCTCTGCTGGCTGGAGCTTGTTGTTGTCCACTTCCATGAACGCTTTTTGCATTCCAAGCATCAAAGGAATGCTAGGGCCATAGATGTCTGCATCAAGCAGTCCGACTTTTGCGCCAGACTGGGCAAGTGCCAACGCCAAGTTCAATGATACTGTTGATTTGCCAACCCCGCCTTTTCCACTTGCAACGCCAATGATGTTTTTGACAGACGCCATTGCTTCGTCTGCATCTAATGCACGTCCTTCCATGACTTTGGCAGTTACTTTAATGTCGGAATTTTTGATTCCGTCCAGTTCTCCTACAGCGCGGCGAACATCTTGCTCTATTTGGTCATTGAAGGGGCATGCGGGGGTTGTTAATTCCAAAGTAAATTTGAGATTTCCTTCGTTTAATTCTAAATCCTTTATCATGCCCATTGATACAATGTCTTTTTTGAGGTCAGGATCAATTACAGTAGCAAGTTTGGTGAGAACTTGGTCAATGCCAACCATGCACAAAAAATTTGATTTACATTATTTAAAGATAGGTCAATTTTCAAAACAGCGAAATTATTTTGCAGATAATTACAGCTTAGGTATTCCTAATTGGAAATTATTTTTTGCCAAATCAAAAACCAATCAATTCAAAATTCACACAATATCTGGCAGCTACTTGCCAAGATTCACAAAAATTATTGCAAAGTTACCCAAAGATTCATAAATTCTACGCATGGAGTTTCGCACAGTTGTTTTCTATATCGACCCTAGAGGATGTTGTTAGGATCCCGCCAAGCATGTTTGGTGCATCTCTAAAAAAGGCAGCAATAGCTATTCTCAAGGAAAAATACGAGTCCATGATTAACGCAGAACTCGGTTACATTATCATGATTTTGGATTCCAAAGTAGACGAAATGGGAAAAATGATTGCAGGAGACGGCGGAACATACCATCGAGTCGAATTTGAGGCATTGACATTTACTCCAAAACTACAAGAAATTGTTCTAGGAGAAATTGTAGACATTACAGACTTTGGAGCATTTGTCAGAATTGGTCCAACCGATGCACTATTGCATCTCTCACAAGTAATGGATGACTATTTACAATCTGATGTAAAATCTGGCATGATCATTGCAAAGCAAAGCAACCGTACACTAAGGGTCGGCTCTACACTTCGTTCCAGAATCACCGCAGTATCGCTAGGAAAAGTAGCAACAATGGGTAAAATTGGAATCACGTGCAGACAACCGTTTTTGGGCGCTGAAGATTGGATTGCAGAAGAGATAAAGAAATCTGGCAAAGACGGCGGAGAAACAGAAAAGAAAGAAAAGAAACCAGTTGAAGTGAAAAAGTAAATGGTCAAAGAAATGGCTTGCAGAAAATGCAAGTGTGTTTTTATTGGAAAAGTCTGTCCAGTTTGCAAATCATCTGATCTGACACCAGACTGGACCGGTGTAGTCCTAATTGGCGACCCAGAAAACTCACACATTGCCAAGACTCTAGGAATTACCCAGAAGGGCAAGTACGCATTAAAAATCGCCTAAGAAATATTTTGTTTGTTTAAAACACACACAAGCTCTTAGTGAAAACAAGAAAAATACCAAATAGTATTGTCGGATAATAGCCCCTACTTTTTCATCAAAGAATTCTCCAGTGAAGAGTTAATCAAAATTCTAGTAAACAAAGTTAGAGAGCTCAGAGCATCCAAGGAAAAAGCAGAAGAGCTAAACACAAGACTCCAAGACAACATGGCAAGACTGGAAGAAGCACAGGATGAATTATCAGACCAGAAAGACAAAATGCAAGTCAAGATGACAGAATTGGAAAATGCAAAGCGCGAGCTTGCCAATCAACGAGACAAGCTACAAATCGAAATTATGAACAAGACTCAGGAACTATTAAAATCAGAGCGGCTCTCTGCAATAGGAAATCTTTCGGCAAGAGTGGCACATGACTTGAGAAACCCACTAAGCGTAATACAAAACACGTCGCAGATTTTGAAAATGAGATTAGAATCGAATCTGGATGATAAAGCAAGAGAGCAATGGACTAGACTTGATAGGGCAATATACCGAATGTCACATCAGCTAGAAGATGTCATGGATTATGTCAGAATATCTCCACTCAAAAAGAAGGATTATTCATTGTGCGTGATATTACAGGACGTAGTAGAAAGAATAGTTACGCCAGATAATGTGGAAATTCACTTGCCAGAAAACGACAAGGAGATATTTTGTGATCCTGAAAAATTAGAAATTGTTTTTGTAAATTTGATAATGAACGCAATACAGGCATCAGAGAATAAGAAAGGAATGGTTAGTATAGGAATTTTTGATGATCCACAAGATAACAACAATGTTCTAGTCAAAGTATCAGACACAGGAATTGGCATATCGGATGATACACTCTCAAAGATCTTCGAGCCGTTATTTACTACAAAACAGATAGGCACAGGCCTTGGCTTGTCCAGCTGCAAAAACATCATAGAGCAACACGGAGGAACAATTACAGTTACTAGTGTGATCGGCAAGGGAACAACTTTTACCATCAAGATTCCAAAAAAATCCGAGTGGAACAGCCTGAGCAAGAACGAAGATGCAATTCAAACCGAGTCAGCATAGAAAAGGTTCTATTTAGGCGCAAAACCACATGGTGTGATTGAATAGAGAACTTGCCAGATTTTTGGCAGAAGACATTAGCCGAGGCGATGTGACCAGTACAATTTTATCAAACAAAAAAATCACTGCCACAATAATTGCACGACAGGATGGAATTATCGCAGGTGTAAAATATGCCAAAGAGATCTTTGCAATGAAAAAATGCAGAGTACAAATAATGAGGGGGGATGGCCAGTCAGTCAAGGCAAATCATGTCGTACTCCAAATTACTGGTCCTGCAAAATCAATTCTTAGCTGTGAGCGAACCGCATTGAATCTCTTATCTAGGATGAGTGGAATTGCGACTGCAACGAACCAACTTGTAAAACAAGTGAAAAGCGTCAGCAAGAAAACAGATCTCTATTCCACAAGAAAGACAGCTCCAGGCTTACGTTTTTTTGACAAAGAGGCAGTGGAAATTGGAGGAGGAAAAAAACACCGAGTCACCCTATCAGACATGATAATGATCAAAGACAATCACATTGCCGTAGAGGGCTCTATTGTGGAGCTGATCAAGCGTGCAAAGAAAAAAGCCAAAGTCTTTGAAGTTGAAGTAGATACATTCTCTGATGCCATACTCGCTGCAACGCTTGGCGTTCCAATAATAATGCTAGATAATTTCTCTCCAGAGTTAATAAAAAAGACAATAAATCAGCTAGAAAGAATGCGCCTGCGAAAGAACATTCGCCTTGAGGCATCAGGTGGAATCAACATTCAAAACATCAGGGAATTTGCAAAGACTGGAGTAGACATGATTTCAGTTGGCAGTATTACAAATTCTGCTAAAGCAATCGATTTTAGTCTAGAAGTTTAACTAATAGCAAGCATTCGCTCAATAGCCAGTCTTGCCTTGTCTGCAGTAGATTTTGGAACTCGTACTTCGTATTTTTCTTCAAGCAATGCGGAATACACCTTGTCCAGTGTGATCATTTTCATGTACTGGCACACTGCACCTCTTGATGCAGGAATGAAATTCTTGCCCGGATTTTGTTGCTGCATTCTGTATAGGATGCCAGTTTCTGTTGCAACTACAAAGTTCTGCCCAGCAGATTGTTTTGCATAGTTCATCATGCCTTCAGTTGACATTATCTGGACTTGGCGGCCCTTGTAATCGCCCACTGCAACATCATACATTATTTGCGATGTGCAGCTACATTCTGGATGAACCAACAATTCCGAGTTTGCATGTGAATCTAGAAGTTTGTGTATGTCGTCTGATCGTATTCCTGCATGGACGTGACACTCACCCGCCCAGATGTACATGTTTTTTCTTCCAGTCATCTTTGCCACATACGAGCCCAAGAACATGTCTGGCAAAAACAAAACATCCCGGTTTTCAGGAATTGCTTTGACTACATTTACTGCATTTGATGATGTACAACAATAATCCAGCTCGGACTTTACTTCGGCAGAGGTATTGACATATCCCACTGTAATTGCTCCTTGGTGTTGCTTTTTCCAGTCCCTTAGCTGGTCAACTGTTATCGAGTCTGCCAGTGAGCAGCCAGCAGCCAAATCCGGAATGAGTACCTTTTTGTCAGGGCAAATAATTGCGGCAGTCTCTGCCATAAAGTGAACGCCACAAAATAGAATGGTCTTGTGCGGAGTTTTTGCCGCCTGTCTTGATAATCCTAGTGAATCGCCAACAAAGTCTGCTACATCCTGTACTTCTGGCAGTTGGTAATTGTGAGCAAGTATGACTACGTCTTTTTCTTTTTTGAGTTGCGCTATTTTGTCTTGTAACATCCGATCATACCATTATTGGAATTATTGATTTAAAGACTGGGATAATAGTGCGATTTTACAGAGTTGTCCCAGATTACGGTAATTTTTGCCAGAATTATGTTCCTATTTTGATATCATCGACACACGCCGCACGCAGACATTCAATTGCAGACAGAATTGCAAGTCTACTGGTCTTTGGGTTCGTCTGATCTGGGACATTTTCAACCTGAATGGCGATTTTGCCGAATTTTCCACGTGCTTCTATTTGGTGGGTGTTCTTGTCAGTTGCAGGATCTGCCATTATTTTGACCAAGGTTTTTGTGCTGCCCAAGCCTGCCAAGCTAAGCAAAGCCGCCACATTGATGTTTGCAGGAAATAGTGTTACTGCCTCCTTTGCTGGACCCTCAAAAATTGTGGTTTTTTGCGTTATAGAATTTACATCCATTTTTTTTGCCTCAAAGAATTTTGCGCCAGCTAGTGCCTTTGGATTTTTTGTTGTGACTAGTGTGACCGATTCTAGCTCGTCTTTGACTGACTTTATTGCGTCAAGGCCAGCAATTGCTCCAGACGGCAGATAGATTTTTTTCTTAAATTCCTTGCATGCATCAAATAAAATATCAAATACAGACTCGTCAAGTAGTGCACCTACACTCATCATCATCAGGTCCTTTCTGTTTTGTAGAACACTGAGTGCGTGATTTTTTACTGCATCTTGCGATGCTGCTTCTACTATAATATCAACATTATTTGATGATAACAGGTGCGGGTTTGCCACAATGAATGGTTTTTTTGTCAGCTTGGATACAAGCGCTTCTGCTTTGGCATTATCAAAATCATAGATGTGAGTCAGTTCTGCAGGGATTTTGCCAGAGTCTATTGCGAGTGCTATTTGTGTGCCAATAGCGCCACAACCCAAAAGCCCTATTTTCTTCAACACAAAGCCGATCATGCACCTAGTAAATGAATTATGGCATATTGCCGAATAATTCAAAGTAGGAAGAATTAACTAGTCAATACATAGAGACACAATCATGGCAAAAAGAAAAAGCGGCAAGCACCAAAGATATGCAGATCAGAAAGCTGCCCGAAGATGGCGTAAAAAGTAAATCAGCTTGGAGCTAGTTGCGTGTTAACGGTTCTTTCATACCAAGGGTTTTATTTTCTGTAATGAAGGTAACCTATGCTTAACACTGTTTACAAAGAGGCAATTAAAAACCGCGAAAAGATTCTCTCAGTTCTAAAGGGACCCAAGTTTGAGCAAATAGTAGAGCGCGCGGGGCAAAACTGGGTAGAATACGCACCAAAAAAACAAGACGCTGTACTATGTGGGATTGATTCTAGCTTTAACAGTACAAAATTTCAGGGAATGGAGTTATGGGTTGTGACTGCAGTTGCCATACAGTCAGACGGCACAGTAGTCGATGATCTGCACAGGCAAGGCTTGGGCAGAGTTGGCCTTGACATTTCAAAGATGGCAAGCGAAATGGAAGTAGACATTTGCAAAAAGGCAGTCGAAGTATCAGACATAGTGATGATGGATGGCTCGCTATATTCGCAATTTATGACAAGGCAAGCTGGCCTGACACCTGAAATTGTTCGAGTAATGACACACAAAAACAATGTCATCTTTATTGCAAAGACATCAAATACGAACGTCCAGTTCAAGGACTTGGGATCTCAGGCAGGAGACATTTTCTACTATAATCATGCGACCAAAACGCCTGGATTTAGCAAGATTTTTGTCGATTCTGAATTTGGTCGTGATAAGCAAATCTCTTCAATTTACGCAAGACTATCAGACTCTACACCACTAATCAAAATAGAATTGTTTGGCAATAATCACACCGAAGACGAGATAAAATTGCTCTTAGACAGACTCTACAAGACAAGTGTTGGTGGATATCCATATGCACTAAAGCTTGCACATAATAACTGCAAAATTAGCAGTGCAGATCTGGCAAAGCTTGTCAGTCTGTACGGCATATCAAATGAGATAGGCTCGCGCGAAGTTTTAGAATAATCATCTTGGTTTGTGATTGATCACATTTAGTGTGGTAGTTCCTTTAATTCCGGCTAGCTTTCGAATCTTTTTTGTCACAACATCAGATATTTCATTGTATGTTGGCGCCACAACGTTGCAAATAACCTGAGACGTAAAGAGAACATCTCCGTCAATTATCTCGGCAATTTTGCTCAAGTTATGCATGGTGTCGACTTCTTTTCCCTTTTCACAGTCAAGCAGAATGTATGCCTGAGACATGTAGGTATCCAAAACATCTCTGCCGTCGATTTTTTTGGCAAGGGCGTTTTTGTCGTCTGCCATCAAAGTGTATGTGGCTCTAATTCTTGGCAGCTTACGGATCTTTTTTGTTATGATATCCTTTAGAGAGTCCTCAGAGCCCGCCTCTAGTTTGCTTAGAATATCATAGGTGCCAAACACCCCTGTTGCAAGCTTGACAGAGTCAATTGATCTTAAGGAAGACAGGACAAAGTCCTCAGAGCCACTCTCACATGTTATTAGGACATATGCTTTTGCCAACCCATACTATTACGCAAAACTAGACAAAAAGTATTTTGTAATTATAGTATTTTTTGAATTTAGATCAAAGGCAAAACTCAACAAAATGCTAGTTACGGTTTTGTTATTTAGCCATGGAGATTTACACATGAGGTAAAAATTACAAAAAACTAATAGAATTGATATAATTTAATGAATAATAGATCAAAATATTAGATTTTTTGATCATAATTTCGCATTTTAATAAAGAACATTAACATGCAGTTGCACTTTGGGTCATGGTTACACCATCGCTTCAGATGTATGCAGGGGTGAAATCATACAGTATCAAAGGCAAGCTCCTAACAAAAAAAGATATGCAGACATTATCAGAGTCGCGTGACCTAGATGAGTTAGTAACTCGTCTAAAGAACACATCATATAATGATACAATATCCAAAATCCAAAAACCATTTTCGGCCCAAAAAATAGAGCTTGCATTACGTGACCGACAAACGGATCTGCACCACACCATGATGCAGGCATCTGGAGGCTCTAACGTAATGTTTGCATATTATCTAAAATTCATTTTACGAAATCTCAAGATAATTCTCAAGGGGAAGATTCTTGGCAGGCCGCAAAGCGAAATAGAGGCTGCACTGAGCTTACACCCAGAAGAACTAATCAAAGAACGCGACGTTGTGATCAAGGCCTTACTTGCAAAAGACATTGAGGAGGCAGTAAGCGTTCTCAAATCAATTGGAATTGGTGAAGATGTAGAAAAGGCATATTCGCTGTATAATGAGAAAAAACAGATCCAAGTAATTGATTTGTATTTTGATAAATCATTCTATGAGAATCTTAGCAGAACTGTAAAGAGTTCCGGCGAATTTTCATTACATACTTTGTGCGGAATGGAAATTGACTATTATAATATTATGAGCATTTTGAGGGGCAAGTTTTGGAATCTAGATGAGAATCAGCTACAGCATTTGATTGTCGCAAACGCATCAAGTGAGTCAAAAGAGATTTTCACTAGAATGATCTCCGCAGATTCCATTAAAGGTGCGTTAAATGAACTCCTTGGAACTCACTACAAGGATCTAGTCCCACAGGACGAAAATGACGCAATAGTAAAATTCGAGCGTGCATTTGAGCGCCGCATTTATGACGCCATGAACGCCCAATTTGTGCGTATTTTCAGCTTTTCCACAGTAATAGCAATTGTACGATTACTGGACTATGAAATCAGAAACCTATCATCAATTGCTTTTGGAGTGGAGCAAAATATTCCTAGTCAGACAGTGATGGATAGGTTAATTGTAAAAGAAGCCTAGCTTGGTTTGGCTAGGTGGTATCGTAGTTTTTCTACAGTCGATTTGATGTTTGCTGCAATTCTCTGATATGCCTCCAACGTCTGCGCGTCTGGGAATACGTCTTTTTGTGTCTTCCACTCCGATGTGATCAGGATTTTTGCATGTGATTCCTTTTTTGGTTTGTACTTGTACCAGTACGAGTCATCTTTGACTATTTGCGACATCTCATAGTTTACTTTGGCCTTTGGTTTGTAAACAGACACCGTAACGATTTGCTCCTTGAGTAATGCATGCATCATCAGATCATGCAGTTTTTTGTCTGCATTGAGTACCGCAATTACATCGTCGGCAATCAATCCAGGAGGAAGTGTTGTGAGCTTGCCATATCCACTCCAGATGAAATCATCTACTTTGGAGTGGAATCTTCCTTTGAGTACTTTGGTCAGAGTTCCAAAGTTCAGCGGTCCTAGTTCATATTCTGATGGAAATGACAAAAAGAATCGCAGCTTCCACATTGTGCCTTCCGCGATACCCATTCCATAGAATCCTCCTGGGGCAAACTCACTTTTTGATACTGTTTTTCGCTTCAGCAGGTCAATGTAATCGAAATCTCCGGTTACCTTGAGCACTCCTCTGCTCGCTACTCCAGGATTTGGGCCATCAAGGGATGATCGTGGGTAATCATACTCAAAATCCATCGTCCCATCCGGAATCAGCTTGCACTCTAGGCCAAGTGAGCCTAGATGTTTGAACAGCTTTTTTGCTACCTTCTCTTCGACTGTTGTTGCAACTATAGTGTCTGGATAGTGTAGCACTAGTAGTGTACGTATTCAATATTTTTAAGATTATCTGTTCAAAAAGAAAAGATTTGTAAAAATTACATGATCGAGCTACGAAAATCGAACATAGAGCCGTAGAAATATGTAAAATTTACATCATGCGTAAATTTTCAGGCATTTACTGTTGGATTTGGGTCAATACAGAATCAATCTTGGAATTTATTTATCAGGCCTGGCTAGTTTTTCTGAAATGAGATTTTTTGGTGAGACACCATGACGCTAGGAGTAGTAATTGGTGAGTCAAAGCCAACTGCAATCACTGCACAAACATCACGGCCATTATCTGTTGGAGAATATGTCATAATTGATTCGCAGGATGGTAAGCTACTCGGCCTAGTTGAAAGATCATTTGTAACCAGTGCAGCATTAACTGACATTCACAATTTTGATGAGGCAATTGAAAGCAAAGAAATTGCAGATATCAACTCACGCGACAAAAGCTTTACTGCAAAGATTGGAATCTTGGGGTATTTGGCGCAATTACAAAAAAGTGTTGTAGTATTGCCTGCAATTCCACCAATTCCCGGAACCGGAATTTTGTCTGCAACCAAGGATGATCTTGGAAATATTTTTGCACCACAAAAAGACGAATGGGTCAGAGTCGGCACGCTGCTTAGAAACTCTCAGATTGAAGCTAAAATAAACTTGAATAAAATTGTCTCGCGCCACCTTGGAATTTTGGCAATGACTGGAATGGGAAAAAGCAACCTGGTGTCATTACTAGCAAAACAAATCTCCACAGTAAATGGAACTTTGATAATTTTTGATTACCACAATGACTATGCGGACTTGCACATTTCCGGAATTAACGTAATTGATGCAAAAATAAATCCAAGACTATTGGATGCAAACACGCTATCTGATGTCTTAGAGATTAGAGAAAACGCAGACATTCAGCAAAGAATTTTGAGATTGGCATTTACTCCAGATGTCAAGGAATCGCAGAATTTCTGGGACGCACTAGACCACAATGTGGAGATGATTGGCGCAAATCCAGAGCGAAAGGATGACAGACATTCTGCAGACAGAGTACGCGACAAAATAGACGATGCCAGGCACAGATTTGCCGATGTTTTGGACCCAGACATCATGGACCCATTAGGCCTCATAAAGGAAGGCAAGGTAAATGTGCTAAACATCTCAGAATTATCAGAAAAACAGGCAAATGTCGCACTGGCATATTATTTCCAAGAATTACTCACGGATAGAAAATCAGCACTGTTGGCAAAAAGTGCAAAGACCAAATCATCACACAGATACAGATTCGAGTCTCCAGTCTTTGTAATAATTGAAGAAGCGCATGTGTTTATTCCAAAGGGAGAGGACACGCATACAAAATACTGGGCCGCCAAGATTGCAAGGGAGGGCCGCAAGTTCGGCCTAGGTCTTTGCATAGTATCACAGAGACCTCGAAACATTGATCCAAATGTATTATCACAGATGGGCTCACTTGCAGTAATGAAAATAGTCCAAGAAGACGACCAGCGACAAATAACGGCAGCCGCTGAATCCATATCTCATGACTTGATAAATCAGCTAACATCGCTAAACGTAGGTGATGCAGTGTTTGTGGGTCAATGGGTGAATCTGCCTGCAATAGTGCACATTGAAGAGGTAAAGGACAAGCCGATTGGGTCTGATAAAAACGCCATATCGGAATGGAAGTCTACAAAAAAATTCGAGAAAATCGCAACCGAGTCCACACAAAAATTAATACAAAAAGATCTGTTGCTTGACTAGTATGATCTTTTCTCATATTTCCGATACGCATTTGGGCTTGACACAGTATGGCCTACAAGAGCGCGAAGACGATGTCTATTCCGTATTTAACGAATCAGTCGATGTCTCCATCAAGGATCACGTTGACTTTGTGATATTTGCAGGAGACATTTTCCATGTGCCAAATCCAACCGGCACTGCTATTTTGCAGATGGCAAATGCGCTCAAGCGCCTAAAACAAAACAACATTGATTCATTTTTTGTGCTAGGCGAGCACGACATTTCGAGGATTCGCTCTGCGCCAATTCCATATGTGTACCATAATTTGGAATTCTCAAGATATGTCGGCCAGGGCAAGCCGTTTGTGTACAAGGATGTTCTTATTGCGGGCTATGACAAAATTAGGCGAGGAGAGATGCCCCAATTTTTGGACAGATTCTCCGAGCTGGACAAAGTTGCATCACAACATACAGGTCACAAAATTCTGATAATGCACCAGGGAATTGCAGAGGTAAATCAGTTTGCAGGCGAGCTTTCATCAACGGATCTGCCAAAAAATTTCACGTATTATGCTATGGGTCACCTCCATGACAAATTCCTAAAACAATTCTCTCATTTGTCAGGACCAATTGCATATCCAGGGTCAATAGAAATGACAACGAGTGAGGGAATCAAGGAAACACAAAAAGGATTCTACATCGTTGATATTTCGACAAGCGAAGCAAGGCCAAACTGGATAAAACTCGACACACGCCAGCAACTATCAGAAAAAGTTGAATTTGAAAAATTATCAGATTCAATTAGCAAGATTTTAGAAAAAATTTCAACTCTGGCAAAAAAACCCATAGTGGAGATAAAAATCCACGGAAAGGAAATAGAATCGGAAATAATCCAGACCCAAATAGCAAGACTAGCACCGCACACACTGCATTACACTTGGAAGATACTGCAGGAGGAAGGCGCTAACGGCACTATACTACTAGAGAGACCATCAAGCATTGACGACGAATTATTCAGACTGGCATCAAACTATTTGGGATCTAGTGAAAAGGCGACATTTGCAATACAGGAATTACTTCCATTACTATCGGCAAACAAGGTAAAAGAAGCAGAGCAGGCAATTCTAGAGGAATTTGAGAGGTTCAAGAAATGATAAAAACAATAGAGCTCGGCAATTTCATCTCGCATTCAGAGACAAAGCTGGACTTTGACGATGGTGTGACTGTATTTGTAGGACATAATGGTGCTGGAAAATCAAGCATAATTGACGCCATAACATTTGCTCTCTTTGGCGAGCACACGCGCAAGTCAAACAAGAGTCTCATTAGGCGTGGAAATACGCAGGCCTATGCCAAAGTCAAGTTTACCTCAAAGAACAGAACCTTTGAAGCTACACGTAAAATAGATTCCAAAGGAACACTTTCTGCCCAGTTTGTCGAATTACAAGGAGGCCAAGAAATACTGCGCTCTGCCGGTGAGCGCAAGCAGTTTGGTGAATCCACAACACATGAAATAGAATCTACATTGGGGCTAGACTTTCAAAAGCTAAAGGTAGCATCAATTGTCCAGCAGGGCGAGCTGAGCTCCATAATCAAGGCAAAGCCAAAAGAGTTCAAGGAACTGCTCAATGCGATAATTGGAATCGACAAGCTCGACTTGGCGTCAGAGAATCTCAAAGTGGCGCAAAAATCATTCCGACAGTCAATTTATCAAAAATTCGGCTATGATGACACCCACATTTTGATATTAGAAAAAGAAATTGCAGAAAAAAACCTAGAGATAGAAAATTGCAAGCCACAAAAGCTAGAACTGGCACAAAAAAAGG
>VHBK01000008.1 GCA_016872015.1 Nitrososphaerota archaeon | reverse complement strand
CAAATCCTAATTATACTTACTTGAGATAATCTGTAAAAACATCAACTGTTAAATTTCAGCCAGAATTTAGCTATTTTGCAGGAGTCGCCGAGCCTGGCCAAAGTAAGCAACAAAAATTGCTTTTGGACGCGCGGGACTTAAGATCTAATAATGGGTGATCCCGTCTCTTAGGGGTTCGTGGGTTCAAATCCCACCTCCTGCACCTTTTTCTATTTAGGATGTTTGATTCCGCGAGAATTCAAAACTTCGTAAACATCTGGTAATGAAAACACATAGCCAATATGGACGCAATCCTTTTCTTCACAAAGCTGGCAGAACAGCTCACCCTTTTGAATTGCGACTTCGGCAATTCTGTTTTTGATGTTGTCTTTTAGTACGACTCGATCATCATCAACTGCAACTTTTTCTATCTTTGGAGCATATCTTGCAAAGGTCTTGTCCTTTTGCATTGTCTGCTCTAACATGTAAGTCACATAGCCTGAAAAGCTGTTAATACCCTTCATTACTAATTCGGACTTGTTCTTTTCAAATACGTCAAAGAACTTGTCGTATACTTCTTCGGAGACTGTAATGGATTTGAAACCTGCTTTTGGCATTTTACTTACCTATTACCGTACTTTAAGGTACTCTATTATTTAACGTTTTTTGTGAGCGTGAAATTCACGCTGATAGCATAAATAATTAGACCTGATAATAAAAGCGACTTTGGCAAAGGGCTATTCATTACAAGAAATACAAGAAAAACTAATCGAGGCTTTGTCAGATTCCAAGACTGGACTATCTGGAGTAGAGATTGCAGAAAGACTCAAAGTCAATCGCGCAACAATGGCAAAATATCTCAATGTTTTTGCAGCAGAAGGAATAGTTCGCCAAAAAAACATCGGCAATGCAAATCTGTGGTTTGTAGACTTTGGAACAGAAACACTCCAGTTTCCTGCGGATTACTATCGAGTCAAAGAAAAATTCCTAGAGCATCTAATTGCAAACCAGCAACACCAAACATACCAATTAATTCGAAACTCATTTCATTCTGGGGCAGACATTACAACTCTGATAAATGAGGTAATTTTGCCAGCAATTGTGTCAGTAGAGGACTTGTACCTGAAAGCCAAAATTGGCACATCTGAGGCAAAAATGCTTCGCGGAATAATTGCGAATTCAATACAAATTCTAAATTCACATGACGCGCCAGACACAAAAAGAAACATAGTCTTGCTCTCAGCAGACACTTCAAGCGTTCTTTATTCACAGGCAGCGTCTGCTGCACTTGCATCAAAGGGATGGCAAATTTGGCAGATTGGTGATGTGTCTGATTCTATTGGGGTCCTCTATGATCTCGACTTGCAGAAATTTATCACAAAAATTTGGAAGCAAAAACAAGGGGCAATGATAATCGCAATATTTTCCGCAACAGAAGAAGGTGCAAAATTCTTTTCAGAATCTGCAAGTTCTATCAAGCCCAAGTTTGGCAAAAACCTCCATATTGTGGTTCACTCTAGAGCACAAAAGCAAAGCGCAAAGGCTGAATTTGCAAGCGAAAAACTAGAAGCAGTAATACAATGGATAGATTCTATCTCTGTTCTGTAAAATGGTGGGCCGAGAGAGATTCGAACTCTCGACCTTTCGATGTCTGAAAGGTTGTTTTATCAGTCGAACGCTCCAGCCAAGCTGAGCTACCGGCCCTAAAAAAATCCAAATAAAACGGACTTAAAAGTGTGTGGTCAGTTCTTCCATTTTATGGAGCAACCAATTGAAGGATCAAAATCTTTTGGAATTGATTGGCCTGCCAGTAATTTTTCTACAGTCGCAACCATTGTTTTTTCTGTAGCCTTGTCTTCAGGCTTCATAGCATTGTCTATTTTTCCATGAAACACTAGCTTGCGTTCTCTGTTGAACAAAAACGGATCTGGTGTGCAGACCGCGCCGTACTCTTTTGCCACCTGTTGTGTTTCATCTACCAAATACCAAAATGAGATTCCTTGCTGCTTTGCAAATCCCTTCATGCTATCAAAGCTGTCGTCTGGATACGCGACTGCATCATTGCTGTTTATTCCAACTACTGCCAGCTTTCCTTTGAACTTGTTTTGGACCTCGTTTATTGCATCAACTTTTGCCTTGACATATGGACAATGGTTGCACATGAAAATTACAAGAAGCGCATCATAGTCTTTGAAGCTAGCGAGTGAGTGCTTTTTGTCGTCCACTCCCAAAAGCTCAAAGTCTGGAGCAGAGTCGCCCTTTTTGAGGACTACTTGGGATTCCATTACGACCATGTTGTGCGCAATTTGTTTTACAAATAAAAATTCTTGCCTAAATCAAGGACAACAATTAAAATCTGCACAACGAAGCAACTCTCTAAGGGCTGATAGTTCAGGGGTAGAATGCTCGCCTTGCACGCGAGAGGTCAGGGGTTCAAATCCCCTTCAGTCCATACATCGATCTTTTTGCAAGTCTGGGCATGGGAGATGGATTTAAATATGACAAATGAGGGTTTTTGAATATGGAAATAACAGCTTACCATAGTAACGCAATAGGTGTATTCATACCACTAATTGTTGGTTTGGTACCAGGACTTGTATATTGGATGGCAATTACTGCCAGAAAATCCAAGTAGGCATTCTATTTCTTATCTTTTATTCTTAATTTTTGTAAAACCTTCTAGTCTACATTGTTTACAATGTGTAATTCCTCATGTGATTAATGCCTCTTGTGTAGGAAAAATGAAATGAAAATAGTATTATTTACGCTATTGTTCCTGCTTTTTCCTATAACTACTGTATTTGCTCAGGTAACTGACACACAGTCTACGCTTGGAGTCAAGCTGACAAACACGGCACCATTTGTCTACAAAGACGATGAAGGATACACAGTTGTAATCGGTGAGGTAGAGAACACAAAGAGCTTTCCAGTGAATAATGTCAAGGTTTGGGTTGGTTTTTTCTCTGGTAAGGCGGCAGGCACTGCTGGAGAAACCCCACTGGAGACAGTAACTGGCACCAGCCTTTTAGAGGTAATTCCAGCAAAGGGTAAATCCCCATTTATTATCAAGTCTGAAACGCCAGACCCAGAAATTACCGAAGTAACAATAAATGTCCTAGGATTCAACGCTGCTACCCAAAAGCAGCAACTCCTAGAAGTAGAGCCAGGTGCGTTAATCATTGGAGAGACAATTACACTTGATGCGCAAATCACAAACACCGGTGCGAATCCTGCAGAAAACATCAGGGCACACCTAATCGGATATGATGTGTTCAGTCCACCAAGAATTGTTGGAATCCAAACCATACTATTGGATGACATTGCATCACAGAAAACAGGAGAAGTATCGTTTGATACTGTAATGGACAACAGAGCATCATCGTTTAAGATAATTGTAGAATCTGATAACTCACAATCAAAAATGACAAACGTGGACGAAATATCGCTAGAGTCGCCAACTAGACTAATTACAATAAATGATGTTGACGTGTTGGACTCTGATGGAGAGCGAATATCCAAAATCAAGATTGGCCAAACTGTAGATGTCTCGAGCAATCTCTCAATATTTACCGCATCTGAGAATCCAGAGCAAGACTATGTGTATTATGTCCAAGTGAGACAGTTTGGAGAAAAATCACAGGTAGAGTTCTTGGGATTTGCCGAAGGCAAGTTTGACTCGACAGACTCACAAGTAGCAACAGTCAGTTGGACACCGCAAAGTGAGGGGGGATTCTTCATTGAGACATATGTCTGGGATCTGGATGCAGTGGCACTTGCAGCTCCAAGCAAGACAATATCGGTAATACTGGTAACACCATAAATTCATCTTTGTGTATTTGGTAGTATGGCAAAGTTTTCCCTAGTTGCAATGGGTGGCACATTTGATATCATACACAAGGGCCATCTCGCGTTATTGCAGGGAGCATTTTCTGTTTCAGATAATGTCATAATTGGTCTGACAAGCGATGAGCTTGCCAAAAAAAAGGGCAAAAAGCTAAACCATGACTATTTGCAAAGACTAGACACTCTAAAGCAGATAATAGAAAAAAAATTCCTAGGAAAATCATACACAATTAGCAAGCTTGACAATGATTTTGGCCCAGCAGTAATTGAGGGAAATGTCCAAGCACTGGTTGTAAGTGATGAAACCGCACACCAAGGAGAGGTGTTAAACAAGCTGCGAGCACAAAGAGAACTAGCTCCAGTCAAAACCGTAATAGTTCCAATGGTTTTGGCCCAAGACGGCAAGCGAATTTCCACCACTAGGATTCGAAATTCCGAGATTGACACTCAGGGAAACCTGATTCAAAGTTGACAAAATGTTATTGACTTTTTGAGTCGTCTGGATAAAACGAAAATTTCCAAGAATTCCATGCTTGACTCTGATTAACCACATGTCGAAAAAGTTCAAAAACGATGTAGAGGGCTTGCAGGAAGGCCTTCATCCAGAAAGCCTTGCATTTTGGTATGGTGTGGTAATCAAAGAAGCAAAGGAAATGGCGCCATCCTGGCTAGTGGATAAAATCAACGTAAAACAGGATCCTATCTTACAAATGAAGTTCAACTTGGACATTTCAAAAAGAGCGGTTCGCTATTTCATGATGGCAGTGGATAATAATCTGCACAAAATGCCCACATCCACAAAGTTGTATTTTCTCAAAGTAGAAGAGACACTATCTAATGAAATGGACAAGTCACTAGTCTAGCACTTTGTGATCTCTACTGTTTCTATGATGGTTTTGGTATCTGTTATTTGATTTACGTTATCCAAAACAGACTGGATAAAATCTACAAAAATGTTGACCTGGATTGTGTCCTTTAGAACAATGGAATGAGCAGACTTGTCCTTTAGTGCAATTACCACTTCATTGTCGTAGACATTTAGAATTGATGAGATGAATGTCTCCTTACCATCTCGAATGAAAATAAGGCTTGCAAGCTTGGACGCTTCGTGTTTGTCCTGGCAGATTACTTGTGTCTTCATTTGTCTTCTAGGAGGAATTTGTCAATCTGGTCTTTGGCTTTTTCCCTTTTTTGCTGATGTGCGACCAGAAACTCGGTCACCTTTTCAATTAGGATTGCTTTTAGCTCACCTGTGAGCATTTTGCCTGACTTGTAGTCATCGTATATTGTCTTTAGTTTCTTGTCGTCTGGCTCAAAAAAGATTCTCAGGTATTGATACGATACGTCAATGTCTGGATTTCCGCCAATTTTGCGATGCTCTTCTACTGTTGATTGGCCTCCGGAAAATGCATACTTGTTTATTTTTTTCTTGATCTGCTCCGGTGTGTCAGTTGTGTATATTGTGCCGGATTCTTCGGATGCTGACATTTTTCCACCAGGACCTGAAAGTGCAGGAATCATTATATTGTGGATTAGTGCTGGTTTTTCTTTGCCTATTCGTGGTGCAACATCGCGCGTTATTCTAAAGTGCGGGTCTTGGTCTACGCCAAGAGGAATAAGAACAGGCCTGTCCTCAATAAAGCACGGGGCTGACTGGAGCGATGTGTAAAATATCATGCCTACATTTGTCTCGTTTGTAAAGCCAAAGACTGCCTTGGTGTTGGAAAAGTTGATCTTTTTTGCAACTTGGGATGCAATCGGATATAGAGTTTTGATGTTTTTTGTGTTGATGATTATCTTTGTTTTTTCTGGCTTGAATCCTAGTGCGATAAAGTCCAGCGCATTCTCATAGGCAAACTTGCTTGTTTGTTCCAGTGTCAGGTCCTGCTTTGCAAAGAACTTTTCATCATCTGTTAACTGAAAGTACAGATTCGTGTCAAATTTTTCCTGCAACCATTTTGTGAAAACCCATGGAACCAAATGCCCAATATGGGTGTGGCCAGAAGGACCTCGTCCCGTATACAAAAAGAACTTTTTCCCCTTTTGATAATCTGAGAGAATTCGCACTAGGTCTCTATGTGAGAAGAAGATGCCGCGCCTGAGCATAAAGTGAATATCGCCAGTCACAGCTTCGATTTTTTTTAGAATTTCTGGTGTGATCTTTTCTGTGCCAAATTGTTTGATGAGCTTGTCATAGTCGATTTCTCCTTCTACGTGCCAGGGAGTGACAATGAAATCATCAGAAGGCATTCATGGTCAAGTTAGGTTAAGGTTTAAAAAGTCTTTTCGGGTCGTTTTGCTGTTGTCTCAAGTTCTCCATCCAATTGAGAAAACAATAATCAAACTATTACAATCTGAAAAAAATCTTACAGAATCACAAATCATAGAAAAAGCTAAACTTTCTGCGGACCAGACAAGGCGCGGAATAGAATGGCTTCGACTAAAGAATCTGGCAGTGGTGCAAGAATCAGAACAATTGTTTCTCACTTTGGGCAAAAACGGGCTAGCAGCAAACAAGGAAGGACTGCCAGAAAGAAGACTGGTAAATTTGGTGTCTGGTGGACCAGTACCGTTTGATGATCTGCGAAAAAAACTACTAGATGAGATGAATGTGGCAATAGCAAATGCCAAGAAAAACGACTGGATAACAATAACAAAAAATAATTCTGCAAGTATTGTTTCACTAAAAACAAATCCAGACCAAACAAGTGAGGAAAAAATTTTGGCACAAATAGGTGAGAGCAAAATTGCGCAAGACCAGATCAAAGACTCTGCCACACTGGAGTCACTCAAAAAAAGACCTGACTATATCATACTAGAATCAGTCAAAACCAAGACACTGTCACTATCCGAGCAGGCAAAATCAATTGATACTGATGCAGCTGACTCTGGGGCAATTGATGTTGAAGCAGATGTACCAATGATTTATGCGGCAAAGACTCATCCACTCAAAGACACAATTAACGAAATTCGCGAAATATTTGTCAGCCTTGGCTTTACAGAAATTGCGGGCAATCTAGCACAGCCTGGATTCTGGAATTTTGACGCATTATTCACCCCGCAGGACCATCCTGCCAGGGAAATGCAGGACACATTTTACATCAAAGACAAGCTTGCGCAAAACTTTGCAACCCAAGCCCAGATTAACTCGGTTTCTGCCTCTCACAAAAAGGGATGGAAATATCCATGGAATTTGGATGCTGCACGAAAAATGGTTTTGCGAACACACACTACATGTGTCACAATCAAGTATCTCGCAGAAAACAAACCAAGCGAAGCCCGAGTGTTTTCACTGGGACGTGTATTCAGAAATGAAAAGGTCAGCTACAAGCATCTAGTGGAATTTAATCAAGTGGAGGGAATCGTAGTTGGAAAAAATGTCTCACTACGAGACCTGATGGGAATCCAGACACAATTTTACAAAAAGCTAGGCCTGAATAAAATAAAATTCTGGCCTACATTTTTCCCATACACCGAACCATCCTTACAAACAATGGTGTACAATGAAAAGCTAGACAAGTGGATTGAACTATTTGGAATGGGAATATTCCGACCAGAGGTGACTAGGCCATTTGGGATCACACGCCCTGTTTTGGCATGGGGTGGAGGAATTGAGAGAATTGCAATGCTAAAGTATGGACTAAACGATGTTCGTGAATTTTACAACAACAATCTAAGCTGGCTGAGGAGCACTCCAAAATGCCAGTAGTCACACTGTATATTTCACGACTGCAAAAGCTGGTAGGCAAGGCAAACAAAAGCAAGATAATTGACGCATTGCCGTTTTTAGGCCTTGATATCGAAGAGCAGACATTCAAGTATATCCGAGTAGAATACAGCCCAAACAGGCCAGATTATGCAACAGATGTTGGAATTGCTACTGGCCTCCAAGGACTGCTTGGAATCAAAAAAGGAATTGCCAAGCTAACAATCAAAAAAGCTGACAAAAATTATTCAATCAAGACAGATCCTGCAGTAAAAAAGATCCGACCGTATGTTTTGGGATTGATTGCTAAAGGCGGCAAGCTAGACGATGAAATCATACGACAGCTAATTGCGCTACAAGAAGACCTTCACTTTGGAATTGGAAGAAAGCGCAAAAAGGCATCAATTGGAATCCACAACCTTGATGCCATAACACTGCCATTATTGTACACTGTAAAACCAAAAGACCACAAGTTTGTGCCACTTGCCACGGACAAGGAAATGACTGTATTGCAAATCCTGGACACCATAGATGTTGGCAAGGACTATTCCGCAATACTTGGGAACAGTTCTAGCGTGCCAATGATTTTGGACGCACAAAAAAACACCGTCTCTTTTCCACCAATAATCAACTCTGCACTAACCACAGTCACCACATCTACTACTAGTCTACTAGTGGAAGTAACAGGAAATGACTCTGGTGCAGTATCTGATACACTATCTGTTGTTGCATCTGTACTGCAGGGCTTGGGCTTTACTCTATATGATATGAAAACAGACAAGAAAAGCTCAGTCGAGTCGCTAAAAACAAGAAACATCCTACTTGATTCTAGTTTGGTAAATCAGACTCTGGGATTGAATCTGTCATCTGCGCAAATCTGCAACATGCTGCAAAAATGCAGACTGGATGCAGTGGCCAGAGGCAAAAAAATCTCTTGCACAATTCCAAGCTATCGCTTTGATATTTTTGGCCCAATGGATATAGTAGAAGAAGTGGCACTAGGATATGGAATTGCAAATCTCTCCCCAACACTTCCATCATCTGTTTCAGTTGGACAAAAAAGCAAAACAACACTCAAGCTGGACCAGCTAGGACAAATCATGATTGGCCTAGGCTATACTGAAGCATTAAACTCGTCACTTACAAGCAAGCAAGTCCTATATGATAACACAAAACGCGACTCTGCAAAACTAATCGAGGTTGCAGAATCAAAAAGCCAAGAACACACAGTACTGCGAGACTCTATTCTGCCTGGGCTGCTAGAGAATCTATCAAAAAACATTCACGAGCAATATCCGCAAAAACTGTTTGAAACAGGAATTGTCTTTTCTGGGAATTCTCCAATCACAGAATCAATTAGTCTTGCATGCGTTTCTGCACACAAGGACTCTGGTTATACGGAAATCAAGTCCGTGTTGCAATCTCTTCTGAAAACAGATTCCAACATTGAATGCCGTACCAAAACTTCAGAAAACTCAATGTTTGCAAAGGGCAAGACTGCCGATGTTTTGGTGGGAGGCAAAAAAGTGGGAATTGTAGGGGAGATCAACCATGAGGTGATTGAGAACTTTAAGATCCGCGTTCCAGTAAGCGGCTATGAGCTGGTATTGTCTGATTTTGTTCTGTAGATTCTGGGTCTGACTTAATATTTGAGAGAATTGCTACTGTTTTTGCCCTAACAAAGGCATACAGACGGACTAGAATGATATGATGCTTAAACATGATTTCTGGGTCCACCCAGGTATGCGACATGGGGCTACCCCGGTCACAGAGCATGTTTGAGGAAATAGGCTAAAGACCTGTGAGAATGTGTGAGTCAGTGCCGGGGTACATTATTCTAGCAAAAAAATATTAGATTTGCGAATTCTGACAATATCATGAATTACTGGCTGTGCAAGCAAGAGCCATCCACCTACAACATGGATTTGCCCCAAAAAGAAAAAACCACTGCCTGGGATGGAGTCCACAACAACCTGGCAATAAAGCACATCAATTCCATGAAAAAAGGCGATCAGGCGTTTTTCTATCACAGTGGTGATGAAAAACAAATTGTTGGTGTCATGGAAATAACATCCAATCCGTATCCAAACCCAAAAGAAAAGAATCCGAGATTTGTTGTAGTTGATGTAAAATACAAAAAGCGACTGGAAAATCCAGTAACGCTAGCGCAGATCAAGACAAATTCAAAATTCAAGGACTGGGAGCTATTGCGAATATCGAGGCTCTCTGTTATGCCAGTCCCCACTCAGATCTGGAGCGAAATATTGAAAATTTCACAGAAATAGAAACTGGCAATAGGTTTATTGATATATCCCGGGGTGTATACTTTAGTCATGGCAACAGCATACGTTTTGATAAACTGTGAACTAGGTTCAGAAGAAGCCATAATCAAGCAATTAAAGTCACTTGATGGCGTAAAAGAGGTTCACGGCACTTTTGGTGCATACGACATCTTGGCCAAAATCGAATCCCCAACAGTAGAGGCACTACGTGAGACCATTACATGGAAGATTCGAAAAATAGAGAAAATCCGATCTACATTAACCCTGATGGGTATTGAGGGTCAGTCTTAAACACTTACCTCTTTTTCTTGTGTCATGCTTTTACATTTCATATTCTTGGTTACCAAAGAAGATCTAGAATCTAGGGCCAAGGAATTTGAGTACGTTGAACAAATGGCGCAATTTTACAAAAAATGGATCAAAGACACATTTTCTCTGGAATATGATGTGAAATGCGACCAGATGATAGTGCCAAAGCAGAGCCTGATTCGAAGACTGGACACTGCAGTACTGGTTGAAGACCACAAATCCCGTGACAATGACACATTTCATTTCTATTTGGCAAACTTTAGGCCAATGTGGACTGATTGTACATGTGAGGGATACTATGCGGAAAACTTTGCAATGGTATTGTGGGTCAAGCCAAAAGAAGACGAGTTTTTGTCGATGTGTCAGAAAAACTGCTCCGTAGTGTCGCATGAGATATCACACGAATTGCTACGCCAAAAAAAATCCAAAAAGCAATACGAAATGGTCCATGATGTTTGGTCAAAACATCTCTTCAAGGACTTGCCGTTTGAGCAATATGGAAAAAACTCTGAACGCAATACCTCACAGCCATACTTTATGACACTCGATGCGTCCGAGCTTCGGTCATAATATAATCACCCGCTGTTTTAATCCGTCCAGATTTGCAATGATATTGTGCTAATTTGCAGGGGATATTGCAAGACAAAATACAAAGAACACTTGGGTGAGTTTTCGCTAAAATACAGCGGGCAGAAAAGATGCGGCACATGTGATGTTTATCTGAAAATCCAGGAAATCAAATGCCCCTGTTGCAAGTCTGTCTTACATGTGAGGCCCAGACACTCGCGTGCCAAGACAAAATACTATGAAAGCAAAAACGTCCAGTGGATCTAGCTACACTTGGTCACAGAATAGATTCGATTCTCAAAGTTTGCAGTCTTGATTTCTAGCCTGTTTTCGGCGTCTGACTTTCTTGACTTGCTGAGATTTTCTAGTTCGACTAGCGAGTCGCCCTTGAAGCCAACAGATGTGCCAAAGATTGCATCAGTCAGCATAGTTCCATGGTCGCCCTTTTTGACGTCATCTATTATGCCATAAAACTTGATTGCCTCTCTTTTTTGGACTGGCGTGCCAGTGGACTTGTTGAATGCAACTGCAATATACATGCCGTTGTTTTTGACTGCAACTGGCACCTTGTGGTTTTTGCCAGAGACGCCAGGAATTGTTTCGTTGATCAAAATATCGCACTTGTGGTACATGCTTGCTACATATGCATAAAATCTAAAGTCGGCAAACTTGCCTGCATCATCGCTTTCACAGTCAATAAAAATTCGGTGCAACATGACAAGAGCAGTGTCATTCATGCTTTGAAGTCTGTCATCAAGACGACCTCGCTCTAAAAGATTTGAATCACATTCTTTGGCAATTTTTTTCAAAATAAAATCAGGCAGATTATAGTTTTTGAGTGCGGCAATGTACGAGCCTGCTTGCGACATGCCGAAGCTTGGAAATCCCTTATTGACCATGCAGATGAACTCCCTTGGAAATAATACAATGAATCATGCCCCGTACCTATATGATAAAGCTGCTTTTTGCTTATAACTGTTGGGAATAACTAAATTTTCAAACAAAAATACCTGATACGATTTATAACTAATTGGCAGGGAATTATTAATTCGTGGAAATAGAAACAACACCGAAACTTGTAACTGCTGTTTATGAAAAGCTAGAACAAAACATTTCCAAATTTAGAAATGCTGTCAATCGTCCACTGACATTGTCTGAAAAAATTCTTGTAGGGCACTTGGCGGAATTTGATGGAAAGGAGTCAGAGCGTGGAAAAAGCTATGTCTTTTTGAAACCAGACAGAGTCGCACTGCAAGACGTAACAGGGCAAACTGTGATGCTGGAATTCATGCAAGCAGGACTAAAGCAAGTTGCATTGCCAACCACTGTTCACTGTGATCATCTGATTCAGGCAAAGATTGGTGCAAAGGAAGACACCAAACTTGCAATTTATGAAAATAATGAGGTTTACACATTTTTAGAGTCTGCTGCCAAAAAATACGGTGCTGGATTCTGGAAGCCGGGTGCTGGCATCATACACCAAGTAGTGCTGGAAAACTATGCATTTCCGGGTGGATTGATGATTGGAACCGATTCACACACACCGAACGCGGGAGGCCTTGGAATGATAGCAGTGGGGGTTGGTGGAATGGATGCAGCAGAAGTCATGGCGGGAATGCCTTGGGAGCTGTTGTATCCAAAAAGAATAGGAGTATACCTCACAGGACAGATGAGTGGGTGGACTGCACCAAAAGACATCATTTTGTATGTTGCAGGCCAGCTAACCGTATCTGGTGGAACTAATGCAATTATCGAATATTTCGGCCCAGGTGCAAAGACAATAAGCTGCACTGGAAAAGCAACCATAACAAACATGGGTGCAGAAATCGGAGCAACATGTTCTATTTTTGAATATGATGAAAAGATGGCAAACTATCTGCGAGCCACCGGCCGTGGACAGCTTGCAGAGATTGCAAATCAACACAAAGACATTCTAACAGAAGATGATGATGTGGTGAAAAATCCTGATAAATATTTTGATAGGGTGATAACAATTGATCTCTCAAAACTAGAGCCACACATTGTAGGTCCCCACACGCCTGACTTGGCAAGGCCTATTTCAAAACTAGGTGAGGATGTCAAAAAGAACAACTATGTCGATGACATTTCTGTTGCCCTGATTGGCAGCTGCACCAACTCTTCATACGAAGACATGTCGCGTGCAGCATCTGTTGCAAAGCAGGCAAAACAAAAAGGAGTTAAGTCAAAGATTCCATTATTAGTGACACCTGGCTCTGAGCAAGTCCGTGCAACAATAGAGCGCGATGGACAAATGCAAATGCTAGATGACATTGGAGCTACAGTTCTTGCAAACGCATGTGGTCCATGCATTGGACAGTGGAGCAGACCTGAGCTCAAAAACGACAACCCAAATACTATAATCACTTCGTTTAATCGAAATTTCCCAGGACGCAACGACGGAAAAAGAAACACGATGAATTTCATTGGCAGTCCTGAACTGATAATTGCGTTATCACTTGGCGGAAGACTATCATTCAATCCAATCACTGATGAGCTTACCGCGCAAGACGGAACAAAATTCAAACTTGCGCCGCCAGAAATTGCACCGGATGTTCCAAAGGACGGATTCAAGGCTGGAGTGGATGTCTATGTTGGACCGTCGCAAAACCCTGATTCTGTTAATGTGGTAATTGATCCAAACAGCTCAAGACTGCAAAAACTAGAGCCATTTGCTCCATGGGACGGCAAAGACTATGTCGACTTGCCGATAATGATCAAGGCAAAGGGTAAGTGCACAACTGATCACATCTCCCCTGCAGGTGCCTGGCTATCATACCGAGGACATCTGGATAAGCTGAGTGACAACCTGCTTTTGGGCGCAGTAAACGCATTTTCTGGCGAGGTAGGCAAGGGCAAAAATACACTGGATAATATCGTAGAATCTTTTCCAAATATTGCAAGAAAATACAAGGCCAAAGGTCTCAAATGGGTAATAATTGGCGATACAAACTATGGGGAAGGAAGCAGTAGGGAACATGCAGCACTGACTCCAAGATTTCTAGGGTGTGGTGCAGTAATCGCAAAATCGTTTGCAAGAATACACGAAACAAACCTCAAAAAACAAGGACTGCTCGCATTGACATTTTCAAATCCTGCTGATTATGACAAAGTCCAGGAAACAGACAGACTGAGTCTGGTAGACTTGGGCAAGCTAGAACAGGGAAAGCCAGTGCGATGTATGATAACTCATGCAGACGGAAACAAAGAAGGAATTCTCCTATCCCACACATTCAATTCTTCGCAAATTGAGTGGTTCAGACAGGGCTCGGCACTAAACGTACTGAGAAACAAATCCAAATAATGCTTTGATCCATATATGAAATCCTGAGTTGAAAATTAAAGAAATTCTTAATTGCTCTATGTGTGACTGCCTGTCATGGATGTGCTTGTGCAGCTGAAGACTCTGGCAAAAAGAAAAAAGATCCCTCAAAATCTCAGACTTTATCTGATTTTGGAAAAAAATCACATTTTTATCAATGACGGAGCCGTTGAGCCTGGCTTTTCTCAACCAAAATACAAATCAATAAAAAATGACCGGGATGAAATACTGTCAATCTATTCAAAGATGGGATTTCTCTTTGATGAACTGATCCGCTTTCTGATAGCCGGCCATAATCACGATGATAAAAGCAGAAAATTACTGTATATCCTAAATCTAATTCCACTTAACAGAAAAATACGCCTTTTTCTTGATTGGAAGATATTTGATGAAGAGTTTACCCGTAGCATGTCGAGGCTCTTTGAGGTAAGAAACGGACTAATGCACAGCATAAACACCAAAGTGGAATACAAGAAAGAAAAAATCATGATCTTGTCAAATGAAAAGGACTATGAACAATTCAAAACAGATCTGCAAAAGGCTTGGGACAAGTTACTCCAAATCTATTCAGAACAACTCTCAAAAACAGATTGGAAGAAAACAATCCAAAATCTAAAATCATTATAACGTGGGGCCGACCGGAGTTGAACCGGCGATCTACAGGTCACTGCAGCTCCAAACTCACATCATCTTGTGAAATCAGTTTGGATTGTATTACTTCTGGAGCCTCTAGCGATGACTTTGTCAATCATAGTCGCCTTGCCAGGCTGGGCTACGACCCCACGAATTACACAAATTCAGACTTGGATTTATTCTAACTGGTATTGCCAAAAAATTAGATTTATTATAAATTCAAAAATTCACTGTGTAATGGCAAAACCCATTCTTATCATCGGCGCATCAATTCCAGTGATTTTTGCCATTTTGATTGCAATACCCATGATTATGAATCCACAGATTCCATTTTCTGCTGCAAACGCTGACGATAAAATCAACATAGAATTGATAAAATATGATCTCAAAAAAACCTCGCTTGGAGTAACTGACAGGCTTGCGCCCCAAAAATCCGAAATCCTGACTATATCTGACGATGGCGCACTCAGATATACTTTGACTGTGCCCGATGTTTCACCAGTGGAGAAAAGCTTGATCTTGCCAAAGGGAAATGTGACTAAGCTTACCGCGCTGGTAAAAGAGACTGGCTTTATGCAATTACCAATTGACAATATATCAGCAGACGAATCGCAAACCGAGTTTACAAAGTTCTCACTCAAAGTAACACTAAACGGCAAAACAAAGCACATCCAGTGGGCAGAGCAAAATGCAACATCGACATTTGTTCCACCTCTGATATCAAATGTGGAGCTAGAGCTTGAAAAGCTCATAGATTACGCAAAACAGAATTGAGCACAATCAACTACACACCTGTTAGCAAGCCGTTTTTGGTGACTGGTGTTATCTTGTCGTTTATTGGAACCGGGATTGGCTCTGTCTGGATGCTTGGATTTTTTGGAATCGCAATGCCAGAACAGATGACGCCAATCTTTTCGGTGCACAGAATTTTTCAGCTAAATGGCTTTGTCACGCTGATGATAATGGGAATTGGCTACATGATAATACCTAGAATGCGAAATATGCTTACGCCGTCTAACAAGCTTGCCAAGGTATCATATCTCTTTATTATATCCTCAATAGTAGTTGATTTTGTTGGCAGTTTTGCATCTAGTGATTATTCCGATATTGCAACAATACTGAGACTGATTGGTGTTTCTATTTTTGGAGGGTTGATGTTTTACATGCTGCGCATTTCGCCAAAATTACTGCGTGAATCTGATTATTTTATTGCAATTTCAATTTCGCTACTTGTTGCATCTCAGGTAATGTCGTTATTTGATGTGCAACAAAACATTCTGATTCAAAAACAAATGTGGCTGTTTTTTCCAATTTTGATGATATTTGCCATTCAATACAAGACTCTGCCGTCATTTCTGGGCTTTATTCGGCCAAAAAGGATGCTAGTTGTTGCGTCTATTGGTTTGACAGTTGTCTCTGGTGGACTTGTGTTGGCATCTGGAATCTTTTCATCTGTGATTTTGGATGTTGCGTTTAACGTATCTCTGATAGCAACAGTGTCGTGCTTTGTGTTGTCTTTGTATATTTTTGGGGGATTTGATAATACAGAGATTCTCAAGCTGATATCTGGTGAGAAAAAGAAAAGATATCACACAATAATTTTGCACTCACGAATTGCATACGGGTTTTTACTTGCGGGGCTGATTCTGGGCACAACTCACGCTACAAATATAACAAACTTTGCGCTGTATGATCTGACAATACACTATATCGCAATCGGCTTTATTGGTATAACAATAATGTTGTATCTACCAATTATGATTCCACCAATACTGGAAAAATCAATTAGGTTTTTGGACTTTAATCATCTTCCATTGATTTTGATAATCTCTGCAATCGCAATTAGAACAATTGGTGATGTAATTATTAGTGCTGGGTCTTTTCCTCAACCTTTTGTAATATTTGGAATATCTGGATTTGTAATACTTGCAGGTATGTTTTTGTTCGTCAGAATGATTCATCGCGCAATGAAAAACACCAACTCTGAATTGTCTGTTGTGTGATTTTTGGGCTGATTGTGTCGCGTATTATAAATATGCAAATTCAGCCATTTCCTCTATGATTCCACTTTCTGGCGACCTGCCTAGCGCAAAGGGCAAGAGAAGTGAGCGAGTAGGTGCGTTTTCTACAGTACGCGGAACATCTACACTCAAACGTGGATTTGCACACATGCTCAAAAACGGTGTAGTCATGGATGTCACAACAGTAGAGCAGGCCCAAATAGCAGAAGAAGCAGGCGCTGTATCTGTAATGGTTTTAGATAAACTTCCATCAGATGTGCGCAAGGCAGGTGGAGTTGCAAGAACTGCAAGCATACGAGTAATTCAAGAAATAATGGATGCGGTAACAATTCCTGTCATGGCAAAGTGCAGAATAGGCCATGTCTATGAGGCTCGCGTACTAGAAGAGACAAACGTGGATATGATTGATGAATCCGAAGTCCTAACACCTGTAGATGAAACCCATCATATCTGGAAATGGGACTATACCACACCATTTGTCAATGGCGCACGATCTCTGGCAGAGGCATTGCGAAGAATAGAAGAAGGCGCTGCAATGATTAGAACAAAAGGAGAGCCAGGAACTGGAAATGTTGCAGAAGCAGTAACCCACATCAAAAAAGTAAATGACGAATTACGATTAATCAAATCAGTTTATGATTCTGGAGATCATCAGGACTTGGTTCGAATTGCACGAGAATTCAAAGTATCATATGATCTAGTAGAGCAGACTGCTCGCATTGGCAGATTGCCTGTTGTGAATTTTGCAGCAGGCGGAATTGCAACACCGGCAGATGCTGCATATCTAATGTCACTTGGATGTGATGGAATCTTTGTTGGCTCTGGTATATTCAAGGCGGAGGATGCTAAAGAGCGAGCGCGAGCAATTGTACTTGCTACTACATTCTGGGAGGACGCAGACAAAGTTAAAGAGGCTCAGAGAATGATAGATGAGCGACAATCGATGCTAGGCCTTGATGTAAAGAATTTGGAGCTACGAATGCAAGAGCGTGGTAGCACGGCATGAGCGTAAACATTGGCGTTTTGGGAATGCAGGGAGATGTTGCAGAAAACATTGCAGCAACTCGTGCAGCCCTTGGACGAGCAGGAATTAAGGGTACTGTACGACAGGTCAAAACTCCTTCGGAGATTTCAAAGCTAGACGCATTGATCTTGCCAGGCGGCGAGAGCACCATGATGGGCCAAATGTCGCTAGTCAACGGCGCAATTAAGACAATCAAGGACAAAATTCAGAAAGGAATGCCCGTTTTTGGGATATGTGCTGGACTGATTTTGCTGTCCAAAAATGCCAAGGATAGAATTGTTGGCAAAATGGACCAGCCATTATTGGAATTACTGGATGTACGAGTGGAGAGAAACGCATTTGGTCGACAACGCGACTCATTTGAGGCGGAAATAACTGCACAGCCAATAGGAATTCCAAAATCCCGTGGCGTGTTTATTCGAGCCCCATCAATTGAAGGGATTGGCAAGGACGTTCAGACAGTATCAAAGTTTAATGAAAAAGTGGTTGCAGTAAAACAAGGAAACATTTTGGGCGTTGCATTTCATCCAGAGTTGACTGGCGATGTTTCATGGCATAGATACTTTGTCTCCATGATAAAGCCGCAAAACAACCAAAAGCAGCAAAACCAAAAACCCAAACAAAACAACCAAAAACCAAAGCAGCAAAATTCAAAGCCCAAACCGCAAAACAACAAAAAATAATCTCATCGATAATATTGTTCTAGATTTTGTAGTGAATAGTTGGACGATCAGCTATTACAAATAAGACGAGCATTTGGCATTCTCTTTGTTTTGGTGTCAGTTGCAGTATCTGTCGCATCTACACTTAGCCTGATGATTTCACTACAAAACTATCCAATGTTTTGGTATGTTATAGTATGGATTGCCTCATTTGGCATTCCTTTTGGTGCGTATTTTGCAAAATCTCGAGCAAAACTGATGATGATTCGACAGCGAATGAAAAATAGTGTTAGCTGGCCCATACCAGTTAAAGCAGTAAATGGCCTGTGCTGGGCTCTGCCGTTTGCGCTAATTGGGATATTTCCATCGATGATCCAATACTTAATATTATTTGGAATAGGCCTTGGAAATCTTTCTACATACATCTTTATGCGAAAGTTTAGTGGACTGGCAAACAACGAGCAATTGATGGTGGGTTCCGTATCACTGGTATTTGTTGCAGTTGCAATACAAATTGATAATACAATATTTTTGCACAATCAGCCGTTTGCGGTATTTTTGTCTAGAATATTGATTGCAATATCGTATGCAATGGGCGGAATTTTTGCACTGTTATCTAGGAAATAATTGTAAAATAATGCCTGAGATCTTTATTGAATTCTATGCATTGGAATCAAATCCTTTGCAAATTGTTTGAGCGATTCTGGAATTTCAATTATTATAGAATCTTTTAGCGATAGTCCTTTTGATTTCTTTTCATTCCAAACTTTGGAATTGAATTCCTCAATCTCTTTGGTAAACTGGCTCATATCTGGCAAATTCTCTGGTTTTGGATGTTTTTGCTTATGGATTGTCTCCTTAGAGTATAGCTCCTGCCATAAATGATCAGTGCTGAATGGAGAAATTGGTGCAAGCAAAACAAGAATCGTAGACAATACCCTGTGCAATGTATAGATTGCCGCATTTTTTTCTTGCTCTGTGAATCCTTCCCCATATACTCTAGCCTTTACCATCTCAATATAGTGGGCTGCAAACAGATTCCAAGTGAACTCACGAATTGCTATTGCAGGCACAAAAAAGTTGTATTCTGAATAGCCCTTTTGGCATTCTGCAATGACTCTGTCCAATTCTGATAGGATCCACTTGTCAGTTGCAGTCGGTTCTGCATTTTCTATAATATCATAGCTAGAGATGAACCTAGATACATTCCAAAGTTTGGATAGGAACTTTTTTGTTGCCTCTATTTTTTGCTCAGAGCATCTAAAATCATAACCGTGATTGATCTCCGATGCACTCCAGAATCGAAAAGTATCTGCACCAAATTTTTCAATTATTGGTAGTGGGTCTACTGCATTGCCTTTACTCTTTGACATTTTCATTCCCTTCTCATCTAGGCCGTATCCCATTATCCATGCCTCAGACCATGGACTAGAACCCGTCAGCTGTTCACATCGCAGTATTGTATAGTACAGCCAAGTGCGTACAATGTCTTTAGCTTGTGGTCTAAGGGTTGCCGGATAGGTTTTTTTGAAAAATTCGGAATCCTTGTTGTATTTTGAGATGAATAATGGTGATACTGACGAGTCCATCCAGGTATCAAATGTTCTAGTTTCCCCAACAAACTCTTTAGCTCCACATTTTGTGCATTTGTCAAAGGGTGCAGGATCAGTCCATGGCTTGTAGTATTTTCCAGGAGTTGGAACATGTGGTTCAGAGCAAGCCTTACAGTACCAGATTGGGATTTCTGTTCCATAGTATCTGCGTCTGGATATGGGCCAGTCAATTGAAATTGAATCCAGCCAGTTCATCAGAATTTGCTTGTGCATGTCTGGATAGAATGTGATTTTCTGTCCGATTTCGCGAATCTTTTCTATAGCATCAATCTGCTTTACGTAATATTCCTCCATGGGTATGATTTCAATTGGGATTTTGCTGCGCTCAGAAACCGGTGTTCTGTGCGTAATTTCTTCTATTTTCTCAACTAGGCCGGCATTTTGTAGGTCTTCGATTATCTGGTTTCTTGCTTGCTTGACTTTGAGTCCTGCATATTTTCCAGCAGACTCTGTCATCAAACCATTCATCCCGATTGCAACAATTTCTTCTAACTTCATTTCTCGAAATAGAGCAACATCGTTTTGGTCACCATACGAGCAGACCATGACTGCACCAGAACCGAATTCCATTTGAGCAGAGTGATGTGTTCTAATTGTAACTTCTCTGTTTATTACTGGAACAATGATTTTTTTATCAATTATATCCTGATATCTTGAATCATCCGGATTTACTATTACTGTTTGGCATGCGCAGAGCAGTTCCGGTCTAGTACTAGCTATGACGATTTCTCTGTTGGAATCTTTGATTTTGAATTTCATGTATACCAGCTTGGTTGGAATGTCTTGGTACTGGATCTCTGCATCCGCAATCGTGGTACCTGAAACCCAGTCGTAGTTGTTTGGGCGAGTTGCCTTGTAGATCGTTCCGCGCTTCCATAATTCAATAAATGTTGCTTGTGTCAGGATTCTATATTCCTCAGAATCTGTTCTGTAATAGTTTGAGAAATTTCCAGACAGACCAAGACTCTTCATTATCTGTAGCATTTCTGCTTCTAGGTCGTCCAGAGAACTCTTGCACAACTCTAGGAATTTGCTTCGTTCTGTTTCCTGCATTCGAATATTGTGCTTTTTTTCTGTGTAGAGTTCCACTGGCAGTCCGTTTCTGTCTATACCAATTGGAAAATACACGTGATTTCCATTCATTCGAGCGGTTCTAGCTATCATGTCTATCTGAGAATAGTGAGCTGCAGCTCCAATGTGCCAAGGCCTGCCAGACGGATATGGAGGGGGCGTGTCTATGACAAAGTTCTTGTTTTCAGGCACAAAATCGTACAGGCCGGAATCTACCCATTGTTTTAGGATCTTTGCTTCAAGCTCTGGATTCCACGCAGTCTCTTTGATTTTTGGTTCCATGACTAGTACTTGGAAATCTTAGAAATTAGATGCGCGCCCTTGTTGTATCCTTCGTAAATGTATACGCCAACTGCTTCAATGTTCTTTGGAAGCTTGGGTACTAGAAGCTTGATTATCTCTGTAGAGAGATTCTCCACTGTGGCTTCTCCTTCTAGGAGGAATGTGGTATTTTTTGGCACCTGCATGTCAAACATTCCCTTTGGCCCCTCAAATGATATTCTGTAATGTGACTGGTCTTCTGTTTTGAGATATTTTCTGTTGATGAAAAACTTGTGATCCAAAATTCCAATCACTTCTTTGATGATTTTCTTTGCCTCGCCAAAATCAATTAGCAAATTGTTTTTCATGTCGCCTACTAGTTCCACTAGAACAGTTGAGGTGTGTCCGTGCAAAATAGAGCATTTTTCTACTAGTGGCAAAATATGCGCATAGTCAAATGCAAATGATGGGTCCTCAATGAAGATAGAGCCGGACTGGGCATCCTTGGTATCATAGAATACGATCTCTTCTAGCTCTTTGAGCTTTGCAGCAAACTGTGGATGGCCTATTGCCATAATAGTGTGGTTGTCGGATTTTATCTCCTTGTATTTTGTAATGTCTGATTCAGAATCGATTACCTCGATTAGCTTGCCGTCACTTGTTTTGAAATCAACCAGTACTGTTTTCCCACTTGACAGTGTCATCTTGTGTTGGTACTCGTATGATGTTCCCAAAAACGAGAGCATCTGTGCAATGGATAATTCAGTTCTTGATTTTAGAAGAGTGCCATTTTTGTCAATGTATCTAAAATCCGAATCCAGTATTGTAGAGTTGGCAAGTGTCATTTGCAAATTGCCTCTGTTTTGTGCCTATATATTCAATAGAGCTGGCTGAGCCTAGATTACAGACTCGATGAACTTGGCAAGCTCAACATCATTTTGTGTAATGCCGCCAGCATCATGAGTCATTAGGTCTATTGATATTCTGTTATACACATTGAACCATTCTGGATGGTGGTTCATCTTTTCTGCATGCAAGGCAATCTTGGTCATAAAAGAAAACGCTTCAGCAAAATCAGAAAATGCAAAATCCTTGTGCAGTTTGCCGTTTTTTACTGTCCAACCGCTTAATGATTGTAGTTCGTTTTTAATTTGCTCATCAGATAGTGACATTGGTCTCATTACAATATGATATCATGATTGGATAATAGTCTTTACCAATAGCAACTTCTTTGTATGGGGGTATTACTGCAAAAACATGAATCTTGATGTGTTGTTGGAAAAAATTCAATCCGCAATAACACAAACTGTACAAGCTAAAAAAATCGGAATTGCTTTCTCTGGTGGAGTTGACAGTACTCTGATTGCCAAGATGTGTCATGATATGAAATATGATGTTATATTACTTACAATAGGATTTGCAGATTCACATGACATTAAATTTGCAAAACAAGTAAACGAATTTCTGAATCTGCCGCACAGAATTCTAGAAATAAATCCAGACGAATTTGATTCTATTTCACAAAAAATCAACATCACAATAAACACCGATAATCTATCATGGAATGAAAACAGCATTGCGTATTATCATGTGTCCAAGCTTGCACACAACCTTGGATTGGATGTGGTGGTGACGGCAAATGGAATTGATGAGCTGTTTTGTGGCTATAATGGATACCGGGACGCAATAAAGCAAGGAAATGATGCAGTAATGGCACTAATGGATGCCAAGCTAGACAATGAAATCAAGATGATGAAGGCAATAAACCAAATCTGCTCAGAATTTGGCGTCAAAATAGTCCAGCCGTTACTGTCTGAGGATTTTATCAAATTTGCCAAGACCATTCCAATAGATCAGAAAATTATAGACGAAAATGATCTGCAAAGAAAGCACATCATACGCCGACTTGCGCTTGAGGTAGGCGTTCCAGAATTGTCTGCAAATGCAAGAAAAAAGGCATTACAGTATGGTACAATGATTCACAAAGCACTACTAAAGTCTAGATGAATTTTTTGCAGATTTTGTTTACTGTCTTGTTTACGTTTGTGATTATTTGAGGCGCTGCACCCAGGTGGCTTTGCGGTGTGAATATTTCGTCTATTTCACTTTCTGTCAGTTTTGATGAGATGGTTTTGTCGTTTTTGATTGCGTCGGAATAATCAATTCCCTTGTCGTGGGCTTCAAATGCGACTCGCTGGACATCTCTGTACGCAACAAATCTTGGAACTCCTTTTTTGATCAAGGCCTCCAAGACAAATTCTGCAAAGATTTGTCCCTTGGTGATATAGAGGTTTTGTTCTATTTTTTCCGTGTTTACTCGTAACTTGTCAATGATTCTGAGCATCGTCTCTAGCATTTCATCAAGCAAAATGGAACACATTGGTATTGTGAATCTCTCATTTGCCGAGTTTGAGAGGTCTCGCTCATGCCATAGGGGAATGTTTTCAAATGATGCACTCATCTGGCTGCGCAATAGCTTTGATAGTGATGATATTCGCTCGCTTTTGATTGGGTTTCTTTTTACTGGAACCGCACTGCTTCCCATTTGACCTTCCTTGAAATGCTCTGCAACTTCGCCGATTTCGGTTCTTTGCAGATTTCTAATCTCTACTGAAATTTTTTCCAGTGTGCTACCAATTAGTGCCAGCTGAAAGACATATTCTGCATATCGCTCACGCGGAATGATTTGTGTAGTTACCTCTGCTGGGAATAGTCCTAGTCTTTTTGCAACTCGTCTTTGGACATCGATTGCCTTTGCACCCATTAATGAGCCTGTTCCAACCACTCCGAGTGTTTTGCAAATCAGAATTCTTTTCTTTATTTCCTCGATTCGCTCTACGTGTTTTGCCATCTCTGATGCCCAGTTTGCAAACTTTAATCCAAATGAAATGATGCTTGCATGCTGACCGTGTGTTCGTCCAACTGCAGGAACCTCTCTGTAGTCTGTTGCTCTTTTTGCCAAAAGCAGAGCAAGACTTGCCACTTTGGGCTCTATGATGGATAATGCGTCTCTCATTTGCATTGACGTGCTGGTATCGACCAAATCGTTGCTTGTTAGGCCATAGTGAATCCATGGCCTTGCACCAACTTGACACTTCTCACTTAGTGCCTCTACTAGGGCAGCAGTGTCGTGATCTGATTTTGCCTCTAGCTGTTTCACTCTAGTAGCAGAGATCTTGCCAGATTTTGATGCGGCAAAAATGTTTTGGGCAGATTTTTTTGGAATCATGCCGATTTCTCCCTGTGACATGGCAGCAGCTCCCTCGATTTGTAATTGATAGTCTATTTTTTTCTGATCATCAAAGACTGCAAGCATCTCCTCCGTGCCGTATCGGCCACTGTCAATTGGTAAAATAGGCAATAATTGACTTGGCATCTGTATCAAAAATAAATGTGACGGACAAGATGTGACACAGCTGACTGTCTTTCCAATAGAAAAATTTGATTGTGTTTTCAAGTTTAGTAATTATGTTTTGTTTTTTATATGGTGGAACAAGGAATCTGGTTGCTTGAGTTCTATCAAGGAAATAATGCACGCACCAATATCCATTGAGGGTAACCTTCCACTGGATCATGCGATGAAAAAAATGCTGTTTAACAATTTCAACAGGATCCTGATCTCAGAAAATGGCGTCATATCTAAGTATTGCGACAATGAGGGATGTGGTGTTTTTCCTTCTTTATGATAGATCTGATAGGAATATGACACAAATTCCAATAAGTGAAGTTGCGGTTCCCGTCGTCTCAATTGATGAGACCGCATCGATTAGGGAATGTGCTGGAATGATGCTGGAAAATGGGTTTGGTTCACTGGGAGTGCTATCTTCAAACAAAATATCTGGAATTGTCACAAAGACCGATTTGGTAAAATATTTTGCAACACATCATGTGGGAAGAAAATCCGTAGGAGAATACATGTCGCCGTATTATTTTTGGCTGTATGATGATGCCTCAATTTATGACATGATACGAAAGCTGTATGAAGAAAACATCACACGTCTCATACTGCGAACACAAAGCGAGATTCCTGCTGGAATCATAACTCTGACTGATCTTGTAAGGCTGACAATTGCGGATCCGACAAAGGGCCAAGTCGAGTTCACCGAAGAGTCATTTCGTACAATATTTCCAAAAAAGTTTGACCCAAAACAGATCTCAGATATTCCAAACAAGAAACTGGCGCGTGACATCATGAGCAAAAAAATCATCACAGTGCGATACGATGAGGATCTGGCAAAGACCTGCAAAATTATTCTGGATAACAAAATCAACGGAGTCGGCGTCATCTCTGGAGCAGGAAACATCATCGGAATTTTGAGCAAAACTGACGTTATCAAAGCACTGTCCTATATCCAATGATATCGTAGATGCCTACTTGCACTGTCGCTTATGATTTAAATTGCAACCAAACAGCTTAATCGATAATGTCAGGTATTACACCAAAAAAAATTCGAGATAACGTATACCAAATAGATGCTGATTCCAGCAAGGGAATGAAAGTGCCAGTCACAATTTACGCAGACGAAGGACTAATTGCAAAAATGATGACTGACAGAACTTTATCTCAGGCAATGAATGTGGCAACCTTACCTGGAATCCAAGGCAGTGCAGTGGTTTTGCCAGACGGACACGAGGGATATGGATTCCCAGTGGGCGGTGTTGCAGCAATGGATGCAGAAGAGGGAATGATTAGTCCTGGGGGCGTCGGCTATGATATCAATTGTGGTGTCAGATTACTAAGAATGAATTTATCAGAAAAAGAAGTTCGACCAAAACTAAAAGAATTGGTAACAGATCTTTTCAACTCAATTCCTTCAGGCGTTGGCTCTGAAGGCGCAATAAAACTAAACTATTCTCAATTAGACGAGGTTCTGGTTCGCGGCGTGAACTGGGCAATTGATCATGGTTATGGAACCAAAGACGATGCAGACGTATGCGAAGAAAATGGCCAAATAAAAAACGCAGATCCGAACAAAGTATCCAACACTGCAAGAAAAAGAGGAGCACCACAACTAGGAAGCCTTGGCTCTGGCAATCACTTTCTTGAGGTGCAAAAAATAGACAAAATCTATGACGAAGAAGCAGCAAAAAGAATGGGGATCCAAGAAGGAAACGTTACTGTATTGATTCACTGCGGCTCTAGGGGATTCGGACACCAGATCTGCTCTGACTATCTGCGAGTATCAGAGCAAGCTTTGCGAAAATACAACATTAGTTTGCCAGACAGAGAACTTGCATGCGTGCCGAACACATCAGAAGAAGGAGAATCCTATAGAAAGGCAATGTTTGCCGCATTGAATTTTGCCTGGAGCAATAGACAGATGCTGACTCATTGGACTCGCAAATCGTTTGAGCGGGTCTTCAAGAGCACAGAAGCAGACTTGGACATGAAACTAGTATACGATGTCGCACACAATATTGCCAAGGTTGAAAAACACAAAATCGACGGCAAAGAAAAATCAGTTGTAGTTCACCGCAAAGGTGCAACAAGAGCGTTTCCTGCAAACCGGGATGAAATACCATTAAAGTACAGAGACTTGGGCCAACCAGTTCTAATTCCTGGTTCAATGGGAACTGGAAGTTGGATTCTGCTTGGCAAGCCAAACTCGATGAGCCTAAGCTTTGGTTCTACCGCACACGGTGCAGGAAGAATGATGTCTCGCTCAAAGGCAAGGCGCGACTTTACAGAAGAGCAGGTAAAAAAATCACTAAGTGATAAAGGAATTTTCATAAAATCATTGACTAGGGATGGCGTAGTCGAAGAGACACCAGAGGCGTACAAAGACGTGGATGCAGTAGTAAACGTATCACATGAATTAGGAATTGCAACCAAGGTAGCAAAGCTAGTCCCAATTGGCGTGATAAAGGGTTGAGCGAAGACAGAGAACTAGAAGCACTCAAGGCAAGGCGCCTAGCAGAGATGAGAAAAAATATTGTATCTCAATCTCAAAAACAAGAAAAAACAGAGACAGCGGCCCCACCATCGTATAGAGAAATCGTGATTTCTCATCTTGGGTATAGGGGAATGGAGGTACTGCAAAATGCCGAATCCCAATTTCCAAATGAGGCAAAAATGGTAATTGAAAGACTAGGGCAATTGTTCCAGACTGGCGAAATCAACGAAGAAATCGACGGTGGCCAACTCTTGGCATTGTTCAGATCAGTTGGAATTTACGTGCGAATGCAAACCAAGATCAACATAGAGCAGGACGGAAAATTCGTTTCACTATCGGACAAGCTAAGTAATACTGATGACCATGAAAATCTTTGAAGTAAGCTCGACTGATTTTTTAGAAGACAAGCGCCTGATCAACAATGCACTGGCAGACATGGCATCACAATTTGGCCTGCCAAATGACTTTGTGTTTGGCGAGCCGACATCAAGATTTGGCTGGACATTTTTCAAATTATGGATAAGGCCAAACTTGCAATCTGCAATAAACCAAAAATTCGATGATATGATCCGAAGATACAAAGGCAAGCCTGAAGAAAAATTTACTTTTTTTATTGCGGATTATTTTCTAGCCAAAGGCTGTAAAACCAAAGTAAAGCTGATTGATACCTAGACTCTTCTTCCTCTCTTTCCACCCTTCTTTCGTGTGGTATCATGAGGAATTGGTGTAACGTCGTCGATTCGACCAATCTTGAATCCGCCTCTTGCCAGTGCTCTAATGGCTGCTTGTGCACCAGGTCCTGGGACTCTAGAGCCTACACCGCCTACTGCTCGCACTCGTATGTGAAAGCCAGTAAAGCCTTTTGCTCTTGCTGCCTCTACTACCGCGTTTGATGACTTCATTGCAGCAAATGGAGACGATTCGTACCTGTCAGCTGTTACGTGCACACCGCCGGAGCTGATTGCCACGGTTTCTGCGCCAGTAAGGTCAGTCATGTGTACTATGGTATTGTTGTAACTACTGTAAATGTGAGCAATACCCCACTTGTCGACTTGTACTTCTGACATTGGTTACCCAAAGTTTGGTGGTTTTAAAAAGCTATGTCAACTTACTGAGCGACAAATTACGCAAAATGCTGCCATCCCTTGTTTTTGATTGGAGTTTGCCTTTTTCCAGATTGCAAAAAGACACCTTTACCGCTTTGTACATGGCCAATCTGAATCAGATTGATCTTGCACTTTTTGGCAATCCTTTCCAGTCTTGGCAGGTTTTTTTGGGAAACGGTTGCAACTATTTCATATTCTTCTCCGGAATTAAACACAAGATCTAGTGAGTTTTTTCTATTTGTCTTTGCAAATTCATCCAGTCCGTTTTCTTTTGGTATGGTATCTATGATGAATTTTTTCTTGCTTGCGCCTGCAATCTCTGTCAGAGTAGTTGACAGTCCGTCACTAGAATCCATTGAGGAATCAAGATATTTTGAGGCCAAAATGCCAAATTTCAGCTGTGGTTTTGGTTCTAGTACAGAATTAATTGCATCTTTTCTGAATTTACCGCCAGATCTGCTCTTTTTTAGCAAAATACTCAGGCCTGCACCTGTCTTGCCAAATTTTCCAGTTGTAACTATGATGTCGCCTACTTTAGCGCCACTTCGTGGAGTTATTTTCTTGGCAACGCCAAACAACATGACTGAAATCACGATCTCCTTCGCCTCGTTTGTGTCTCCGCCAAGAATTTTTACACCAAATTGCTTTGATGTTTCTCTAAATCCTGATGCGAGTCTTACTAGTTTTGTCCTTGGATAGTTGCGTGGCAGCGATACAGAAATGATTCCGTGCTTTGGCCTTACTCCCTTTGATGCAAAATCGCTTAGTGGGGCAACCATGCTTTTTTTGGCAATCTGCTCTGGACTCATCTGTGGTGGAACGTCTGTGCTTTGCACAAGTGTGTCTGTTTTAATTACACCAAAGTTTTTGCCTAGGTGAAATATTTCCACATCTTCATTAGTAGTTGTGACTAGATTTTTCTGTAAAATGGAAATTATCTTTTTTTCATCTAGCTTGGTCATGGCTTTGTTTTGTTAGAGCGGTAATCTCTTTTTGAATCTGCTGCGCTTTATCAAAATCATTTGACTCTACCGATATTCTGATAATGTCTTCGGTGTTTGATTTTCTAACCAATGCCCAAGTGTCATCATCTATTGTAACCTTGATTCCATCTATGGTGATTGTTTTTCCAAATTTCTGTCTTAGTTTCTTTTCTAGTATGGAAAGTGTCTTGTCGTGTAGGTGTGCTTCAACATCAATTTTGGTTCGAAGCTGGTAATAGCTAGAGACAAATTCTATTACCTCATCAATTATTTTTTTGCCAGTCATTGCGGCAATCAGTCCTGATGTCAAAATTCCGTCCCGGCACATGTTAAACTCTGGCAGGATAAATCCGCCACTGCTCCCCTCTCCTCCCGCTTGGCATTTTTGCTTTAACATCGTATCAATGACGTTTGCCTCTCCTACCTTTGAGCGAACTACTGATCCGCCGTGCTCTTTGATGTATTTTTCAACTGCGATACTAGTGTCAATACTGAGGCAGAATTTTTTGTATCCTAGTTCTAGTGCTTTGATCACACCTAACGCAAGTGTAGTGTCTGGTGATTGCTTTATGCCATCTTTTACCACTACTAGTCTGTCTCCATCAAGATCAAAGGCAAATCCAATGTCGCACTTTTTGCTTGCAGAAACTAGCTGTGTGAGCTTGTCCACTGTTGGGTCTGGGCCACGACTGGCAGATTTTTCATTAATAATGCGGACTTGACATCCTAGCTTTTTTAAAAGCAGAGGGGCAACATTTACGGCAGCTCCTCCGCCAATATCCACTACTATCTTAGGTGAGTGTCTTATTTTGCCAATAATTTTTGCCGCATCATCCACATAACTAGATATGATTTTGTGTTCTGTACCAAACTTTGCAATTTTGCATTGTTTTTTCTTAATTATATTGGCAAATTCTCGCTCATTTGGCCCGCGACCATTTATGATGAATTTGAGGCCATTCCATTGCAGTGGATTGTGAGATGATGTGATAATCAAGCCTGCACCATACTTTCTTGCATCTCTGAATACCGCCGGTGTTGGAACCATCCCCAAATTGTACACGTCGATTCCACACTCTAGTAGGGCAGCTACTGCAACACTACTTACAATCTCTCTTGATGGCCTAGTGTCGTGTCCTATGACACACTTTTTTGATGGTATTGTATGGGCAAAGTTCCTACAAAATTCCAAAACATCTGTAAGTGTTAGATCGTTTCCGACAATTCCGCGAATTCCAGAAATGGATTTTTTCAATGGTCAGAAACCTGAAATGCTTTTTATAAACTCTGATAACACTGCCCTCCATGCCTCGATAGCTCAGCCTGGTAGAGCGAAAGTTTCGTAAACTTTAGGTCGTGGGTCCAAATCCCACTCGAGGCTTTACACAATCAAAAATTATTCATCAAGGGTTTCGATGTCGACTTCAAGTTCTTTGGCGAGACCTTCCCACCATTTGTTAGTCTGCTCTGTCATACTCCCCAAAAATATCATAAAATGCTCCTTTATAGATCTGTCGGTTTGTGATCAGTACAGCATGATCCACTGATCAGCTAAGCTTGTTTTTGTTTTCTTTTTGCGCGATTGTAAATTATGATTGCAAGTGCGCCACCGGCACATCCCCAAAACACCGGCCATCGAAGCGGATCATTTGTCATCCCTAGAAAAGAATAGATCGTCCCGCCAATTAGTGCAAATCCGATTAGCTCAAGAATCTTGCTCATAAGAGGCAGAATAATCGAAAAGATATATTGTTTGTTTGTAATCTGATACTGTGGACAAGTATCTTCTAATGATGCTAATCGTTCTGACCATGGGAATGGGATTTGCCATTTTCAAGGAACCGCCTAGCCTGGAATTGTTTTATGCGCAACTGGCAGGAGCATTCATCATAGTCGGATATTCCACATACAAGGAACGAAGAACTCGAAAAAGTTCTAAAAAGTAATCTTAAAGATCTAGACCGAAGCCTTGTGCCAAATCATGGAATCGCTTGTAAGATTCTAGGTATTGCTTTCCCTTTGGTGTGATTACATAGGTGTTCTTTCCATCAAATTCGATTTTGTTGATTAGTCCTGCACCAGTCAAGTTTTCAATGAACTTGGCTAGTCGAGAATGTGACAGATTTGCCTGTGTTAGAAGTGAAGTTACCTTGATTCCTTCTTGTCCACACTGTTCAGTAGCTGTTAGCAGATCTGCTACTATTTGCATACTGGTGCGATATGTGGCCATTGTACTTCGAGTATAATTCTAAAATATAAGGGTATTAACCTTTCTCACGATTGCTTAATAACCAAACGCAAACCCCCGAACAAAGTGTCCAGTACTATTACTTGGTATGATGATTTTCTTGGCGTGGCCTATAGATATTTTGATCTACGAATGAATGTGGTCCCGCTGTTCTCTGATCGAAAAAAAGCAACCGACATTTGGAACGAATATGTCCACTGGTGGAGTGACCACGACATCAAACTGAGATTCGTAGAGACAGGCGACCATTACTGGTTTATCATCGCATCCGAGACTAGACGACCAGATCACAACATGGCATTTTTCAAGATGTTGCCCATGTCTGCACATTACGCCCGATTCAAAAAGGGACACCTGGGTGAGGCGTACTTTAGATTTGCAACATACTCGCAAAAAGAGGAAAAAGACGTCAAAGGTGATGCAGTGTGCAACTGTTCCCACACCAAAGAAGATCACGAGGGAGCATGTCAGATTGATGGATGCAACTGTGAGCAGTTCCAAACATTTGAGCTTAGATTATTCAAGAAAAAGAAAACAATAACTGACATTAAATTCCTAGAGGAAAAAGACGTCAAGGACGATTCAATTGCATGGAATTGCCTCTATGTGAACAAGTACAAAAATTCTGCCTAGCTATTTTTTATCCATGCTGACTCGGACGTGTTCGCCAGGATAATGCTCGTAGATCTTTTGCGAATAACACTTGCCGCACAAAACTCCTTTGATATTCCATTCAGGCATTGCTACATACTTGTATGGAACTGATCCCTTGCATAATGCGCATTTGTCTGCGTCAGCCAAGCAATGTGAATTTTTTTATGTCTATATAAAAATCATGGCCATTTTTTGGTGTGATCAAAAAATTTGTTAAATAATGGTGCATCCAAGAAAAAGCTGCGGTAGATTGTCTGGCCATTGTAAATCTCCTGCAATTTTTACCGTGGCTAGCAACTATCGCTTTACAATAAACTGTTGACTAGTTTTCTAATACTTTCGATTTCCTCTTCCTCTTGGCGTATTTTCTTGTCTACTACGCGCAACATTGCCTCATTCCATACGTGATGGGAAAAGAAATTGTGCTTGGTGTTTGCCAGCTCTATTTCGTCTTCGACTACGGTATCTTCGAGGAATCTTGTCACAACACCGTCTGTTAGTTTGAGGATGCGCTCATTGAGCTTGGAGCTCTTAAAGATTGGCTCTACTTTGGCAATGTCTTCTTTGAAATCCCCCTTTGTACTGAGGATGCTTTTGTGAATTATTCTAAAATACACTGCAACAAAAAACAATGTCGCATATCGTTTGGTTTTGTGCCCTCCGCGTTTTCCATAGCCTAGTGATTTTTTAGCAAATTCTTTTACCAAATATGGATAGATGAGCAACCTATAGTCGTCCTTTAGATTTTCATTGAATACATCATCGTACTTGCTTCCGCGAGGCAAAAACTGTGCAGGCGAGCTGTATGATTCAGTTGGCCTCTGCTCAATTCCTGCAACCAAAGCTTGTATTGCGTCTTTGGCAACAATTACTTTTTTGTGATTATCGGGAAGGTACCTGTTGTATGTGGCATCTCCCTTGAATTCGCCTTGCTGCGACTTTGTCTTGGAGTCAAACGAGCCTGCCTGTATTTCGTAAAAATATCCGTGGTTTTCAAGCTGGGATTTTACAGACTTGTGAAAGTCCATCAGCGATACTAGGTCTTTTCCTCGAACGGAATTTTGCGAGTTTCTGTATTTTGTGATATTATTTTGGTCCAGCTCATCATCTGCTCGTATGATGGTAACTGTGATGCTACCATCTAGATTGTTAGTTCTCTTGGCATGATCTAAAATAGAGTTTGATGTTTGAGCGCCGTTGACTATTTGTGGTGCATGCAACACTAGCGTGTTGTCTTCCAGCTCTTCAAAATTGCTAACTACTATAGTAATTCCATTGTTATAGTAAAAGAATTTGTCAGGAGAGTTTTGGAGTGTGTCCCGAATTCCCTTGTTTACGTTTGTCTTGAACTGCATCCACTGCCTGATGTTTGACTCAAAGACATAGTCCCTGTTTTTGATAACAAAGTCTGTCAGCTCTCGAAGCTTTAGTATGCCGACTACGGTGTTTTTGTAGCGAATTCTCTCTTCTAGCCGTATCTTGGATTTTTTTCCTGCTGCAGGCTTTTTTATTCGATCCCAGAGAGACTTGACAATTTTATCCAAACCAATTATCTCTAGTGTATCATCGCCGTCATAGTTTACTGGCTGATTTGTGACATAGCAGCATTCGACTTTGAGGTTTTTTTCTTGGATCTTTGTTACTAAGTTTGCAAGCTCAGGTCTCATCTTGGTAATGTCTTTGGTTAGTAGTCTTCTGACGTCTTCTTTGAATTTGGCAATTGCCTCCTCAGAATGGGCAGTGCCATATTTTGACTGGAATAATCTTATTTTGTTGTCTGAAAAATCAACCGGCAAATAAGCGTCAATTCCAAGATCGTTTGCACCATCGACAATCGAATCTGCAGCATCGTCTTCTGTTGCCTCGTACACCCTAGTCAAAACCCAGTGCAGGAAATTGTAGCCTTTTTCTACGTCGCTTTTTCCACTTTCGGCATATTCTATTATGCTGTCTTTGATGTTCTCAGAAAATCCCTCTAGTGGCTGCTCTGCCTTTTTTTGAATCAGCAATGACTGCGAGCCTGGAATGTATTCTAGCAGGCCATTACTTCTCTCTGCCATGGTATGGTATGAGAGTACTGGCTTTAGAATGGCAGGTTATTGTATAATGACCTGATGTGTTCATGCGTAGGCAAAAATAATCACTGTGCCAAATCGACTTGTGCAAAAATATCTCGTCTTGATCGGAGCTGCAATAGTTGCCATAATCATAGGTTTTGCGCTAACGTATAGTCAGCCCAGCTCTGAGCAGGCACCACAAGGGACTCCTATTGAAGAAATCATGCCGGAAAACACTGTCTCTATTGTAATGCTGTCTTCAAGGCCAGGATGCGAAACGACAGGATGCTATCTTCCAACAACTATTACAGTTGATTCCGGCAAGACAATAACTTGGGTAAATCAAGACAGGGGATTGCACACTGTCACCACAGGATATTATGACACACCAGATGGAATGATAGAAAGCGGGCAAATAGCACCCGAGGACAAATTTTCATTTACTTTTGATACGCCGGGACAATTCCATTATTACTGTAGACTGCATCCGTGGATGGAAGGAACCATAATTGTAAATTAAGAGGTGAGGAAGGGATTTGAACCCCTATAGATTCGCTTTGCAGGCGAACGCATAGCCGCTCTGCCACCTCACCAACAGAAAAAAACCAAATCCAACAGAATTAAACTCTTTACTTGATAAACGTCTTTGAAGCAAGCTTGACGTCTTCACCGCGAATTGTTTTACGCCCAGCATGATTTGACATGTCAACTGCGCTCTTTGCTATTGTGGTTGCAATCTCCTCTAGGACACGCCTTAACTCGTCTGCCGACTCGTCGCTTACGCGATCAGCGCCTGCCTTTTTGAGTATCCTGTACATGGCAGACAGGCCCAATTCAGACGACTTCATATCAAATTTTGACCATTTTGTATGATAAAGGATTATGAGCTAAAAAATTCCACACACTAATGGATTTCTGCACACTTAAGTATACAGAAAATTTCCCAAAAACCATGCTCTATGATGCGCATATTCACCTATCGGATCCAGAGTATGAAAGCGAAATAGGCTTAGTAATCAACTCGATGCACCAAATCGGCATCAAAACATGCGCAGTATCAATGGATGTCCAGTCGTCTAATGTCACACTAAATCTTGCCAAAAAAAGCAACCACGTCCTACCGTTCATTGGGATTCACCCAGAAAAGGCATCAGATGATCTGGATTCGATGACATCACTAATTGAGCAAAACGCAAAAACACTCTCCGGAATAGGGGAGATAGGACTTGATAAGACCTACACCAAAACTGATGAAGACTTTGCAAGGCAAAAACAGGTTTTCACTAAACTACTAGAAATGGCAGAAAAGTACCACAAACCAGTATCAGTACATTCGCGCGCAACACTGGATGAAATATTTCAAATCATGCCGTCTTACAAAATTCCTGGATTCTTGCTGCACTGGTTTGCAGGAAGCAAAAAGCAGCTAGGCCAAGCAATGGATCTTGGATGTTATGTTTCCTATGGCCCAGTATCGGTGTATTCGCAGGACAAGCAAGTTCTGATCTCTCTTACAAACAAAGACAAAATCCTAGTAGAAACAGACGGACCAGTAAGATTTTCTCGCTGCTTTGATATGAAGTCCGCTCATCCAAGCTTTATTCCAAGTGTAGTGTTTTGCATATCGAAAATACTTGGAATATCATACAATGAGGCTGAAGATATGCTGGAAACAAATTCAAAACAATATCTGGGAATATAGGTATAATATACCCCCAAAGGAATTCCTGTCGTGGATAGAATAAAGAGACTCTCAATGCAAGTCCTTGATCAACACAAAGACAAGTTCTCAGTAGACTTTGCAGACAATAAAAAAATTCTAGACCAACTAGCAGTTGTACGCTCTAAAGGCCTCAAAAACGAGATGGCCGGCTACATCACAAAGCTTCTCAAGCGTGAAAAAGACTATCTCTCATCAAAGGAAGCACCAGTTGAAGAGGAAGAATTAGAAGAAGTTGAAGAAACACAAGTAGAAGCAGCTGAAGAGGAAACCATACCAGAATCAGAAACACAAGAATCCGAGATTCCTCAAGAAATCACAATAGAGTCCGGCGAAGAATCTTAAGCAATACCTTTCTGTCATTATACAATGATTACAATCAAGCTCTTAGGTGGTGCAAAAAAGTCGTTTGGCAAGGACCTAATTCAGGCAGAGCTTGACAATGTTTCCATTTCAAAATTATTAGATTATCTCTTATCGATAAAGCCGGCAAACACACTGGATCTAGACACCAAAAATGTCCTAATTGCGGTAAATGGGGCAGACTCGTCTGCACTGCAAGGCCATGACACAATACTGCACTCGGGAGATATAGTGAGTGTAATACCGGTAATACATGGCGGCTCAAGAATCCAGTTTATCATACAATCAAAAAATGTCGAGATGTTCAATGTCAAAAACAAAAAGGGCAAAAACTATGACTATCTGAGTGCATTGAGAAAAAAATTCCCATACATAACAATGGAGGGAATCTCTTCAAAGGAAATAGCAAGCATACTGCATATCAAAAAAATACTAGGCGTATCACTGTATGCAAAAAAGAACAACCTGTTATTATCAAAAAAATTCGAGACAGACATCTTGCTTAGATTTGCGGCAACAACGCAGATCCTAGCTGCAATAAATCTAGTAGGCATTGAGAAAACAGACACATTTACCATAGTTGCACTAGGCCCAAAGTCTCATCTTGAGAGACTGCACTCACATCTCGAAGAACACTTGGTAGATGTGAATTATTCCAAGAATATTTCACATATTCAAAAACAATTCAAGATAACAAAAAAGCATCTGGGTGTAATTGATTCCAAGAATCCACTTGAAGACTTGGTAGTAGAAAAGGCAGCAGTACTATTCCAGTGAGCCGCGCTTTTCTCGCTGTATGCTCAAAACATCCTCGTCTCTGAGTACAGATACGCCAGTAATTACACCCAAAATCTCGACTAGAACAATCCAGTCGTATTTTTCAAGTGAGACCCTGTTTGGAATTTTATTTGCTATTTGACTGATTATTTCACCAGATGAAATCTCAGAATTTCTTTTCTCTACTGTTATGCGATATGTCTGGCCTTGTGCAATTTTTTCTGATTGTTTCATTGCAGTATCTACAATTTCTGTCACATCCGTCTTTGTTACTGCAAATATTGGGATTGCGCGCATTGTATATCGAATAGACCATGGCTCGTCTTCCAGCTTTTCCCGGATTTTCTTTATCAGATCTAACGGGCTTGAAGTAGTATCCACATACAAAATCCCGGAAAACTCTGTCATGGAAATCTGGGGATTATCGTCGCCAAGCTCAGACAATAATTCTTTTATCTCGTCTGTAGTTTCACCCTCAAAGTGTCTTGCACAAGTAACTAGAACATTCAATGAGTACAAGCTAAAATCCAGTACATATTTAGCTTGATTAAAAATTAAATAAAGAAATCCTGTACTAATATCATGAGCACAGAGCCTGATCTTGAAAACGACTTTGAGGACGACTTTGAAGATCTTGAAGATGAAGAAATAGAAGATGAGGATTTTGATTAGATAGTCAGACCAAAGCTGTCTGCGAATTTGTTAAATGTGTTGTATGCTTGCAGGAAATCTCGCCCGGTGCTGCTTATTTTGTACTTGCATGCTCCATCGGAGCTGGTCTGCTCTAGTAATCCTTGAGACACCAAAGTGCCCAAGATCTTTGATATTCTTCCATGGGGGATGTTTGCCTTTCTTATCAGGTATGTGATGCTTGCTCCTTGCTCGTCTGGCAAGTCGTCACGAGTAGTAGTGAGAATATCTCCGATTATTTTCATGTGGGTTCTGTATACTTGCATTTTGACAAATTTTTTGTAAAATTATTGTTGAATATATTGGCAGGATAAGATTTTTTGACAAAATAATGTCATTGAGCTAAATTTGAGCCTGAGCTAGAGATTTTCATCGAACTTTATCTTTGTCAGTGGCACTTTGGTTACTGGAATAAAGAGCAAACCCAGTCCGGTAATCTTGATGGAAATTGACACTACATTCAGTATGGATTGTGGAAATACAAAATAATACCAACCCAAAAATTCCCCAAATCCTAACATTGCAAGGCCAGCAGCTACGAAAATGGCAGTCTTTCGCCTGCTCTCAAAATACGACATCATTGTTTCAATTGCGCCATATGCCAGCAGAATAAACGAAATGGAACGAATCACGTTTTCTATTGAAATAAATGAAATCAAAAACAGTGGCAGTATTCCAACTGATCTCAGATAATTTGATCTTGGGAAAAACGACTTGATTGTGTGGGAGAATGCAATGAAAAAGTATCCTAGTGTCTGCACCGCAATTCCAAGCGTTTGAATCCATCTCTGCGGCTCTTTTGGATCAAAGACATACGCATCAAGTGTTATGCCTAGCCACATTATCATAAAACCAACTCCAATTGAGAAAAACGCCAGTGTCAGTCGGAACAGAGTTGGGCTGCCTGTGTTTCTAAATCCAATGTATGACAGTATGCCTATTGTGATTCCTACTGCAAATCCTACCAAATTCAAAATGCTTTCTAAAAAAAATACTTCCATGTGTTTTGTATTGGATATTTGATTTTAAAAGTTAGTCCCATTCATCAAGCGTTCCGGCAGTCTGCCCCTCAGTAGAGCCGGCATAGTCACCCAAAATATCAGAATATGTCACATCATTGTGCGCAACATACTTGACATATTCACCATATGACATTTCCAAGTTGCAGTCTTGACATGTCACTAGAGTAAAGTCTGGTGCCAGATCTGCATTGCCTTTGCATTTTGGGCACTTGATCTTCACACAAATTGTACTCTAATTCTGTTATTATTCATTGCCAAAAAAAGAATAAATTGACTACAAATTGAGCAAATCCAATGGCACGAGTTTGCACAAAATGCAAAAATGAGATACCAGACTCTGAGCAGCTTGACGCAGTGGGTGGAACATATCCATGCTGTGCCAAGTGCTGGGAGGAATGGAAGACATATCGAATAATGGTCATGAACGAGCTAAGGCTGGACATGTCTCTGCCAGACCACAGAAAACTGCTCAAAAAGAACGAAAAGATCTTCGTCGGGGTATTGTCTCCTCAGGGAGATGTAATTGACTATTCCAATGAGGATAACCGCAAGCCAGACAAGCCGCAGGACTAAAGACCAAGTTTTTCCTTGGCACTATTTGGTATAATCAGGAATAATTGCTTTCTTTGCTGCTCGGTTAATCCCGAGAATATCTTTTGGACAGATCCTACTATAGAGTCCTGATTGGATTTGTCCAAGGATAGGAACACTTCGAGAATCCCATCTAGGTTAAAGAGAATCAGTTTTTGCGGGTTTCTGAGGACTTCGAGCACATAGGCAGACGCAAGGCCAATTCGCTTTTCCTCAGGCATTGCAGATAGGATCTCTAGCCATGTCGCAAAAAGCTTGGCAAAGTTTGGAAACGGAATTGTGGGGCCTGCCTCTAGTGCATTATTGATTATCTCCAACTGATCGGGTGCAGATAGTGTGAAGAACTCCTCCATTCTTTTTTTGAGTATTGGCTTTCGCAAAAAGTCCGGCAGGTTTGCCAAATTTACTATGATGTTTCCTGCAAAGTTTGGATGCGACAATCAAAAGTCAATTTACATTGGGGCATTAAAAATTTAGATCGCAATTCCATAACTTGGCTTAAATTAAAGCTCAAAATCTCACCCATTGATGCCCTCGACTGTAGTAGTTGGTGGATTTTTTGGAGATGAAGGAAAAGGCAAAATCATCTCATACTTGGCACAAAACGACAATCCAAGCATTGTAGTTCGAGGAGGGGCAGGACCAAACGCAGGCCACACAATAGAGGATGGCGACAAAAAATACAAGGTCCGAATGCTGCCCAGTGGATTTTTGAACAAAAAGGCAAGACTGATGATTGGCCCAGGCGTTGTGGTAAATCCAGATGTTTTGCACAAGGAAATTGAGGAATTCGGAGCAGCCAAGAGATCATTTGTTGATAATAATTGTGGAATAATAGAAAAAACTCATACAGATGCAGATGGTGGAGGCAGACTAAAGGAAAAAATCGGAAGCACAGGCTCTGGCACGGGTCCTGCAAATGCAGACCGAGCCATGCGTACGCTAAAGATGGCAAAAGAGATTCCCTCACTCAAGCCATACTTGATTGATGTAGCGCAGGAACTGCACACAGCACTAGATGCAGAGAAAAACGTCCTAGTTGAAGGCACGCAAGGGACATTTCTGTCTCTCTGGCATGGAACATACCCGTTTGTCACATCAAAAGATGTTACGGCCTCAGGAATATGTGCAGACATTGGACTTGGGCCAAAAAATGTCGACGACGTCATGGTAGTCTTCAAGTCTTATGTTACACGCGTGGGCACAGGCACGCTTGACGGTGAGCTTCCGATGGATGAGGTGGCAAAACGTGGCTGGTCGGAGGTAGGCACAGTAACTGGCAGACAAAGACGTGCAGCCGAATTTGATTTTGCGCTTGCCAAGCGTGCAGTCATGCTCAATTCCGCAACACAAATTGCGCTCACAAAGCTAGATGTATTATTCCCAGAATGTGCGCACAAAAATTCATTTGAAGATTTGAGCGCAGCGGCAAAAAAATTCATCACACAAATAGAAGACAAAACAGACGTGGCAGTCACGCTCATCGGCACAGGCCCAGGCGTTACTGACATTATTGATTTGAGAGAATAATTGTTTGGATAATTTTTGCTAAACTTTATTTTGCCAATTGTTTTACTGGACTCGTGGAAAAACCAAAATCTCCTAAATACATTCAACTAGCCTCACAATTAGAATTCTCACGCCTAGTTTCAGCATTAGAGCGAGTTCCACGCGTCTCATTCATGCACGAGCACGACGGCAAAAAAATCCTTGCAATTCAGATGGACCTGCTAAAAGAGCGCCCAATAATTTACTATGTGCCGCTAGACAAAAACGGCCATTATCTGGCATATGGCTTCAAAAACGGCAAAGAGGAAACATCTGTAGTTGATGCAGTATCGGAGCCGACAAAGCTGTACTCACCTATAGTAAAAATCAAGGAGCTACCACCATCGCTGCGACAACACTCTGATGAACAATTAGAAAAGTACGAGCTAATCGAGCTTGAAGATCTAGCAAGCCTTGCAAAAATTAGTCATGGATTTGAAGAAGCACCATTCCCATTGTTTTCATTTCCGCGCGAGAACAAGTGGCTAATTGGAGTCTTCATGAACTTTAACGAAGACGGACCTTCGTATTTTTGCCATGTGACAATTGATTCCGAGCCAACGCAACCATTTTTGAAATATTCAATGTTCAATGGCAATGCGCCTGTCTTTACAGACAACCTAAATGAGCATGGCTATTCGTATATCAAAATAATAAAGCTAGTAGAAACACATCCACTAATCCACTATGAATAATTTTTCAGAGCAAATCAAAAAACTAGCTCGACAAAAAAGCCCGCTTATTTTAGCAAATGACTATGACGATAAAAAAAATCTGGAATCGCGAACCCTAAAAAACATCAAGATACTCTCTGATTATCTCTGCGCAATCAAATTCAACTTTCATGTTTTGTTACCATTAGGAGAAAAACAAATAACAAAAATCACAAAAGCGGCGCACCAAAACGGCCTCCAAGTAATTGCAGACATAAAGCTAAACGACATTGGAAACACAAACCTTGTTGCGGCCCAAACATTGTGGGATTTGGGCTTTGATTGTATAATAGTAAATCCAATGATGGGCCCAGGAAACCTCCAAAAACTAATTGAATTGTCTCACAAGAACAAAAAAGGTGTCATTTCACTGTGCCACATGAGCTCCCCTGAAGCCAAGGTAACGTACGAGCTAGGCGTAAAACTAGGCTCAAAGAACACACAGCTCTACAAATTGTTCTTAGAATGGGCAACAAAAATGTCTGCAGACGGAATTATTGTTGGCGCAACATTTCCAAATATCATACAATACTGCAAAAAACAAAGCTGTGGCAAGCTAAATGTTTTTTCACCAGGAATCGGCACGCAAGGCGGAGACATCTCCAATACTGTATCTGCAGGCTCTGACTATCTGATTGTAGGCAGAACAATTCTTGGCTCAAAAAATCCGGTGCAGACTGCCAAAGAAATGGCAGATCTAGCTTGCAAAAACTAGGGATTTTGATTTTTGCAATAAATTTTTTGCATTCTGGTATGTTGTCTTGGAATGCGCCAAATCATATTCAAGCCAAACATGATCCAAGTGTTCATGAGATATTGTAACGTCGCTTGTTTTTGTTATGCCCAAGAAAAACACTACTTCTTTTTTGACTAGCTTGCCGTCATATTGGTACGTGTAATGGATTTTTTCCTCAAAGCCGTCGATAAACTCTACGTCTGTAATTCCGGTTTCCTCTCTTGCCTCTCTAATTGCTGCTTGCTTTTCGTCTTCGCCCTTTTCTATTCTGCCCTTGACAAAGTCCCAGTGGCCTGATGGATAGTGCAAAAGCAAAAACAGTTTTCTGTTTCCGTCTTTTCTAAATAAGACAATTCCTGCGGATCTCTCAGATGCTTCTTGCATTATTTTCCAATCCTTCTATTTCTTTTCTGAAATGTCCTGATTGCTCTAAGCAGATCAATCTTTCTGAATTCAGGCCATAAGATATCCATAAAAATCAGCTCACTGTATGCTCCCTGCCAGAGCAAAAATCCACTCATTCTCTGCTCGCCAGACGTGCGCAATATCAAATCCGGTGACTGTTGGGGCAAGTGCGCAGTATACAGATTTGCCTCTATTACGTCTTTATTGATGTCGTTGACACCAATGCTACCATCCTTGATTCTAGCGGCAATCTTTTTGACTGCATCTACCAACTCATTTTGTCCTCCGTACGCAATTGCAATGTTCAGATAATGACTGTCGTATCCCTGCGTGGCATCATCTAGTCTTTTGAGAACGTCATTTATGGAATCTGGCAATAGTTCGGTTCTTCCCATTGCCTTGACGCGCATCTTGTTTTTGTGAATTCGCGGATCGACATACAATTTTTCTAGTCTTTGCCTGATAAGCTCATACAGATATTCCAGCTCATTGTCCTTGCGGTCAAGATTTTCTGTAGATAAAACATACAGTGTGATGATTTTGATGTCTAGTTCTTCACACCAATCCAAAAAGTTCTCTACTGCATCTGCACCCTTGAAGTGTCCATTCTTTGACATTGTCAGCGCTTTTTTTGCCCATCTTCTATTCCCATCCAGTATTACTGCAATGTGGTTTGGAATGGCGCTACGCTTGATCTCATTTTCGAGTCTTTGCGTGTATAGTTTGTAAAAATAGGAGAGAAACGGTTTTGCTTTTTCTATTCCGATAAGACTTCTCCTCCCTTCTTTTTCCTGTATTTTCGGAATAAGAAGGTAGCAGATATCAGTGTTATTGCCAGGCCTGCCAGAAATGGCGGAATCATGGTAAAGGAGCTCTCGTCATTTACTAGCAGATTTGTAAACTGGTATACCGTTGGATATACTGAAACTAGCACAATCATGCGTAAAATGTCAGTAATTTGCCTGAGGCTTCCCTTTAGCCAATTGCTTATCAGAATTCCTCCAAATATTGCGCCTATTCCCATCCACAAAAATGGTAATGCACCCGCAATGAACTGACCTAGTGTTACTTTGTCTGCAAAGATGTTTGGAACACCAGAACCCAAAACTTGGGGATCTAAAATATTTGTGTGAATCGCAGAAAATCCAGACAATATTGATGCCAGTGCAATTGTAATGCCAGTTACCACTGTGAACATTCGAATCAATCCCGCAGGTGTAGGCTTTGCCCAGTTGGCCCATGCCCTGTCAACATCAAATGCGCGAATCAAAAATGCGCCGCCAAGTATGCTGACTAGGACTGCAAAGATTTCTTGCGTGTATCCAGATATGGTGCCGATTCCGCCAATTAGTAATAGAATTCCAGGCAATCCCAAAAAGAACTTTGAATATTTTGAATCATAAACAATCATCTTTAGATATTTTCCAAAGACTGCATAGGAATACTCGACACTTCTACTAACCCGCATAACGCATCTTTGGACAGAAACAATCGGCACCACATTTTGTATTATGGGAATAACACTTTCGTCGTCTTCGCCGTCTGATACAATGACTGCGCCATTTGCTGAAAAGCTGTACAAAACCGACTTTACTTCGCGAATTATTTTTTCGTCTGCCTGAACACCTCTATCGGTGACTCCTGCAACAACGATTACCTCTGTTTGGTAGCCTTTACTGATTAGGTCTTCATACGTCTTTATTGCATAGAAAATAGAGTTTGCATCTGCATCCTCTGGGTCTTGCAGTGCAAGCTTTTGTGCAGCTTCAATGCATGCGTTTCTGCCAACTACTGGAGTCAGAACACCGGCTTTATCGCCAACATCATTGTCCCTGTCTACACAAATTACAAGCAGCCTAGTCAGTGGCGTATCTAGTTTCTTTTCTATTTTAGAGTCTAAGGACATTACCACTTTATCTTGCAAAATTGCCTATTAACGATTTCCAACAATTCAAATTATTACAAATAGGAATCTAGGCTCGTCTAGGCTGGGCGTGCATTATTTGATGCGGCAAGTGAGTCTTGTGCCTGGGTTAGGTATTGCTCTAGGTTTGCCTTGTCTGCTGTTATGTCTGATGCTGGGTCTGCCTTTAGCTTCTCGGCAATGACTGTTGTCTCTCTTAGGTAGGTGTTGTATGCTCGAAGCGAGTCTACAAGTGCAGAATAGCTTTGCGTCCATTGTTCTGGCACGTCCGGCTCCATTATGGTAATTATCATGGAGCGAATCTGGCCTGATGATATTTCCGCAATTACGATATAGTTTTCTGGTGTGATTTCGCCTGATAGCATTTTGTCAAATTCTATCTTGTCAGATTCTGAGATTACCTTTTGCTGATCAATTAGTGCATCAAGCTCGTCTTTGGGATTTGAAATCATAATGCTGGACTGGTTGTTTTGCGGAATGAACCAAACTGCAAAACTTGCCACCGTGATGGCAGCTAGCACTCCTGCAGTTATGATGAATCCCTTTTTTGATTTCAACTTGATCCGAAAATCATATCCTATAATATAATTGAAATCCACAAAAAATCGGTATAATTTTTGCCAAAATTTTGTATTTTGTCTGGTTTGATGGTATAATTAGCAAAAAAGCAGCCGACTCAAAATGGATCGAAATTCGCAATTAACTACATATTGCAAATGCAGACTAGTCCATCGTATAGTAAAATAATTTTTACCGTTTCTTGCTAAATACACGCATATTGTAGACCAATCACAATGGCTCAAGCTTACTGTGTAAAATGCAGAGCAAAAAGGGAAATTAAAGATCCTAAACCAACAAAGCTAAAGAATGGTCGTCCAGCTGTTAAGGGCGTTTGTCCAAAATGTGGTACCAACGTCTTTAGAATCGGCGCTGCTTAAGCTAAACCACTCTTTCTTTTTGACTTAAGCTCATATAGGTAGAGCCGTCTCTATTTCATATTGACTAAGGCAGACTATGAAAAGCTCCTAAAGCGAATCCAAGACAAGATTTCTGAAAAACAGACTGATACTGGGGAGAGGTTTGAGCTTCCATCACCCAATGTGATGTGGGAGGGACAACGCACTATATTGCACAATTTCATGGATTTTGCAAAAAAGCTAAGACGCGACCCGGACAAGGTCCTACAATATCTGGCAAAGGAATTTGCAACACCTGCTGAGCGAAGCGGGGACAAGGCAATCTTTGTTGGAAGACGTGAGCCGCACGACTTTGTGAATCTGCTTAACATTTACGTCAAGGATTATCTTGAATGCCCAACTTGCAAGAGCCCAGATACCAAAATAGAGAGAGAAAACAGAATCACCTTTTTGATATGTGAGGCATGCGGTGCAAAATCATCACTCAAAGGTAAATACGCATAATGCGATTTTTCGTCAAGACATCAAACTATCAAAGCAGTAACATGCTAAACATGTGCGACGAGGACTTGCTTGGTAGAATAATCAAAAACGGCAAACTACAAATCAACATAAGCAAAAGCTACTATGGCCAAAGACTAGTAGAAAAAGAGGAAGCAGAAACACTACTACAAAACTGCTCAATTTTGAATCTGGTTGGTGCAAACACAATACAAATGTCGGTTCGCCTAAAAGTTGGCTCACAACAAGGAGTCAAGACAATAGATGGCATTCCATTTTTGATAGTATTCAAAATGTAATACACACAATTATATACAAAAATTTCAACCCAATACCATTGGGAAAGCGCAAAGTTCTAAACGAAAGTGAGCTAAAAGACATCCAGCTGCCACAACAAGGTGAGATGTTGGGTAGGGTCATCAAACTTTTAGGAAGTGATCAAGTGCTTGTAAAATGCACCGATGAGAAAATCCGAAGAGGAAGAATTCGTGGAACACTTAAGCGCAGAATCTGGATTAGAGACAATGACGTTGTAATAATTGCGCCATGGGACTTCAAGCAAGACGACCGTGGTGACATTACTTGGAGATTCACGTTATCTCAGGTAGACTGGCTCAAAAACAACGGTCATTTACCAAAAGAATTCTAACGATGTACAGAATTGTCTGAAGACGATTTTTCTGGAATAGAAGAAATAGAAGACTATGACTCTAAATTTGAAAAAATTTTTCCAAAGCAAAAACGGCGCAAGCCCCAAGATGGATTCAAAAACAACAAAGTAGTCAATCAGGTCCTTGACAAGACTACAATGTTTACCATGTATGAGATGATAAACGCCAAGATAATCTCATACGTAAACGGCATAGTCAAGGCAGGAAAAGAGTCTGCCCTGTTTTGGGCAGTCGACCCAGAGGGAAAGGATGTGGCACTCAAAGTATACCTGACGTCCACTTCGAGTTTTAAAAAACGAGCACCATACATTCTGGGTGATCCGAGATTTTCTCATCTCAAAAAGGGCACACGAAACATGGTGTATCTTTGGGCCCAAAAAGAGTTCAAAAACCTCAAGCAATGCATCCGCCATGAACTACCTGTGGCAAGACCGCTCCATGTTTCAAAAAATGTCCTTGCAATGGAGTTTATCGGCAAAGCCGGAGTCCCATCACCAACACTGCATGAAACCGAAGTTAACGAAAGTGACTATGCACAAATCATTGATTTTATCACAAAACTCTACAAAAAGGCAAAGCTAGTCCATGGCGATCTTTCAGAGTATAACGTATTCAAGACAGAAGGTGGCCTAGTCGTTTTTGACTTTGGATCAGCAGTTGACACAATACACCCAAATGCTCAAAACTTTCTTGAAAGAGACATTAAAAACATGTCATACTTTTTTGCAAAAAGAGGACTAACAGTCACAAATCCAGCTGATGTCCTTCACACAATAACATCATGAGCTTTGATAAACTAGTAAGAATTCCAGTGGACCGAGTAGGCGCACTAATTGGTAAATCAGGCAAAGTCAAAACCCAGATAGAAAAAACATGTTTTGTTAAATTAGAAATAGACAGCGAGACAGGAGAAGTAGAAATAGTGACGGATGGCCAAATAGATCAGATCCAGCCGTTCAAGGCAGTAGAACTAGTCACCGCAATAGGCCGCGGATTCTCACCAGAAAATGCAATTAAGCTAATGAGAGAAGATTATGTTTTGCATGTAATGGATCTAAGAGACTTTGCCGGCAAGTCCCAGCAGCAAATTGAAAGGATAAAAGGAAGAATAATCGGAGAGGGAGGTAGAGCAAGAGCAAACATGGAAAATTTAACCAATACCAGTATCTGCGTTTATGGAAAAACAGTTTCAATAATTGGAGAACCGATTCAGATCAAGTTGGCAGTCTCTGCAATATCGTCAATTTCTGCTGGCAGCAAACATGGTTCTGTCTATGGTAAGCTGGAAGCAAACAAGAGAAGGCAAAAAATAGAGCGAATGCAATTGTGGGAAAACAAAGATGTCTAAGGAAACCTTTAGTCAGATTTCACCCAGTGAGTTCTTTTATAGAAATAGAGACCTTGCCGGATTCTCAAATCCTACCCGCTCACTATATACTGCTGTTAGAGAATTTGTAGAAAACGCACTGGACGCCTGTGACCAAAGAGGCATACTGCCAGATGTAAAACTGATAATTCAAGCAGTAGACCCAGAAAAGCCAGACCCAAAACCATACATCCTAACTGTTAAGGACAATGGCCCAGGAATGGACTCTAAGCAAATCCCACTTGCGTTTGGAACTGTACTGTATGGCTCTAAATTCGGCCTAAAGCAGGCACGAGGCATGTTCGGCCTAGGTGCTACAATGGCAATTTTGTACGGGCAAATCACCACAAACAAGCCAGTTGTGGTGTCTAGCTCAGTTGATGGCCAGACTTCACATGAATATTCAATGATGCTTGACATTCAGAAAAACAAGCCAGTCATACTAAAGCACACAACAAAAGAGACTGGCAAAAAAGGACTAAACGTCTCCATCACACTAGAAGGTGACTATTCCAAGGCAGGATCTAAAATCAGGGACTATGTGTACCAGACCTCACTGATCACGCCATATGCAACTATATCCTTTGATGAT
>VHBK01000007.1 GCA_016872015.1 Nitrososphaerota archaeon | reverse complement strand
CACGTACCGCGTATCTGCAATAAACTCAATTGGTACTAGTGTTTCATCATCAGAGACATCTGCAACTCCAACATCGTCGTCTAGCTCCAGTGTTCCAAGTGCGCCAACAGGACTGGTTGCCACTGCAAGCTCGGCAACACAGGTCAACTTGTCTTGGACTACCCCATCCAGCAACGGTGGATATGCAATTACCGGCTACAAAATAGAATACAAAATTGGCTCTGGCGCGTTTTCCAACTTGGTTGCAAACACTGGCACTACAACCACTAGTTATTCGCATACTGGCCTGAGTTCTGGTACAACATATGTGTATAGAGTATCAGCAATAAACCAAATAGGAACAGGTGCAGTATCATCAGAATCATCCGTCACTCCTACTGGTTCATCATCGTCTGCCAGTGTGCCAGGCTCTGTGACATCCCTTGTTGCAACTGCAGCGTCCCCAACTCAGGTCAGTCTCTCATGGGGAACACCATCAAACAATGGTGGCTCGTCAATCACAGGATACAAAATTGAAGCAAAAAAGGGAAGTGGCTCTTTTGAAACCCTGGTATCCAACTCGCAGAGCACTGCGACTTCATTTTCACATACTGGACTCACAACAGGCACAACGTACTATTATCGCGTATCTGCTGTAAACTCTGTCGGTGCAGGAACGCAAAGCGAAACATCCGCAACACCCAAGGAAACCACCACACCTACAGTTACTGCTACTGCTGTTTCTCCTACTGCAATTACGTTAACCTGGGTTCCGCCGTCGCAGACCTACAAACAGTCCATCGCAGGATACAAAATAGAACAAAAGGTAGGCCAAGACAGCTACGTGGTACTGCAAGAAAACGCAGGAACCGCCACAAGCTATACCATATCGGGCCTGACTACTGGTCAAACATACGCCTATGTCGTTTCTGCCCATTTCACGCTTGGCTCTAGCCCAAGATCTGCAGATGCTACTGCAACACCATTGTCCACATCCAACTCTATTTCACCATCACAGAGCACGACATCCGGTACAGTAAACCCACCAACAAACATCGTTGCAACTCCATATTCTCCAACACGAATAGATCTTGTCTGGAAGGCACCAACATCAACTGGTATTGTAGGATACAAAATCGAAGTCAAAAAGGGACCTGGGCAATTTGAGACATTAATTTCCACACAAAATGCCACAACAAAATATTCTCACACTGGTATTGTGACTGGTGTGATGCACGTCTATAGAATTTACACAATAACATCTTCTGGCACAAGTCTTGCATCATCCGAAGCATCGACTACTGCAACACTTGACACAACCCCGCCAGCTGCTCCAGTTACTTCCAAGCCGCCGTCACCACCAACTCTTTCTGCAAATCTGGTTTCTCCGACTCAGATCAACCTCTACTGGACAACTCCAACTAATAATGGAGGTGCCTCAATTACAGGTTATACAATAGAGTACAAAATTGGCTCTGATCAATACAGAACACTAACTAGCAAGACTACTAGCACCACATATTCACATACCGGATTACTAGCAAACACTTACTCGTATCGCATCTACGCGTTAAATCCTGCAGGTGCAAGTGTGGCATCAAACGTTGTGACACTGCAGACTGCCGAGCAGCCAAAACCAGAACCAAAACCAGAACCAACACAATGCGGTGCAGGCACTGTATTTGATGAAGAAACTCAGAGTTGCATTGTGGCACCAGAGCCAGAACCCGTAGTCGACCCCGAGCCACAAACACACATTCCTGGATTCCCAGATCCTACCAAAGACCCACAATCATATGTGGATAGATACAACTCAGAGGCCGCATACAAGGCCTGGTTTGATAGGAACTTTCCAGGAAAGACCATTTACGAAGTGGTAGGACTACCAGAGCCAGAGCCACCAGTGATGGTATGTGGCGAAGGAACCCATCTGGAAAAAGGAGTCTGTGTAATAGATGAGAATCCAGGGCCGTTTGGAGGGGGATGCCTGATTGCAACTGCTGCCCATGGAACAGAGCTTGCTTCCCAGGTACAGCAATTGCGAGAAATCAGAGACAATGTCCTGTTCAGCACTAGTTCCGGCACAACTTTCATGGCTGGATTCAACGAATTCTATTATTCATTTAGTCCTGGGATATCTGATCTAGAAAGACAGAGCCCAGCATTTCGTGAGCTAGTAAAAATCACAATAACCCCAATGTTATCTACAATGTCGATTCTAAGCTATGCAGACATTGATTCAGAATCAGAGATGCTTGGATATGGAATTGGCATAATACTTCTTAATGGAGTAATCTATTTTGTGGCACCTGCATTTGCAATTATAATAATTAGAAATAAAACCAAGTCTGGGTTTTCCAAAAAATCTTAAATCGTATTTTGTGGTATACTTACAACATGAAGGCAATCGGCATTGTTCTTGCTGCACTTTTGGTATTTACGGTACTCTCTGTACAATATGTGGAAGCCAAACCTGTAAAAAACCAAATAAAAAAAGACATTAAGGAAATCAAAACACCCATTGATGCAAAATCAGTCAAGATAACCCAGATATCAAAGTCTAGAACTCTGCACGTTTGGTATATTATTACAGTCCAAGTCTGCGCTGGACCAGAAAATCTCTACTCGCCTGACTTGGAAATAAAATCAGACCGTGATACAATCCAAGTCACAATGTGGGGCCTCATCATGCCCAAGACATGCAAGTCTGGCGAGTTTTTCATTGCAGCAAACAATCCTGATACAATATCTGCAAGTTTTTCAAGTCAATCGTTTCGCGAGCCTGCAAGATAGAACAACATCTGCCTTATTTGGGGCTTGCATAATACTAAATTCGTGAAGCTCATCTACGGATTAATTGCGATATTTGCAATATCATGGGTTTTTGTTGGTGTGGCAGACGCCCAAACTTACAAAATGTATGTGCAAAAAATGCCCCCACACTGGCAAAAATCCTTTGGCGATATATTGGACAAGGCAATCCAGTTCTGGCAGCAAAAAAATCCAGGACTAGTAATAGAAAAAATACCATACCAAGACCAAGCAGACTTTGTTCTAGAGTGGGCAAGCCAGTATGATTCTGGCAAGCTTGGCTACTATAGCAGCAACACGCAAAACGAATACGGCAAACCCAAGCTGACAATAACACTTGGATATTTCAAGGACAAAAAATGGAACCTAGTCTCGCCAGATTATGCTTTGGAGATTACAAAACACGAGCTAGGCCATGCAATAGGACTCCAACACAGCACTGACCCAACTGATATCATGTATCCTCAAATTGAAAATTACGAGTCATGGCTTGCCTCAAAAGCGCCAACCAAAATGACAAACCAGACAAAGCCAGTCGATTGGAAGGCAAAGGCAACAACACTTCAGACAAACTCTGACAAAAAACTATACTCTACACAAAACTCCATAAATGCAATAGCGCCATTTGTTAACTCGACTTGGGCTACAAACAAGGCATCACAAGCAGAGATGAAAAAGGCAGAAGAACACTTCTTTGCTGCAAAAAAATACCAAAGTGATGCAAAGATACTACAAGCACAAGCAGATGACTTGTTCTACGAGTCAAAATATTCAGAATCGTACCAAAAATACAAGTCATCGCTAGACCGGGCAAAAAAGATAGACTCTAAAATCCTAGAAATCAAAAAATCACTCAAAAAGGCAAACAGCCTTGAAATCTCCAAATGAAACAATCCCATCTCAAAAAATTAGTGCAGGAATACCACACACTCAAGGCAAAACAGGAAAAATCATACGATCATCGAATCCATCAGAGGTTAAAGGAAATAGAACATCGATACTATCACGAAACGGGAACCGATCTGACCACAAAATAAAAACCCCCAACAAAAACCACTGAACATGCGCAAGCGATACTATGCGGTGCTGGCAATAATTGCAATCATTGTATCATATTATATCCTCTCGGCATTTGTCCTGCAACAGCAATCAATTAACAAGCAATCAGTTTACGTGCATTTAGAGCCTGGATGGAAGAGCTATCCGGGAAATATTGTATACGAGATAACTAATGTCTGGTCAAACCAAGACACAACACAGCTTAGCACGCAAGAAAGACTCGAAATATCAAAACAAAACAATGTCGATGAAATCAGATACGTCCATGACAAGCCATACATTTTGGTCCAAAACAGCAACACAAACTGCCGGGATTCCTGGGAGCCACACTATGCAAGGTTTGGCGCAGATACACTACGACACTATATAGAATATGCAACTGGACTACAACAAAGCCCAGACCCAAACAAAACTCTGTACACACTTGAACCAAGCAAGCAAGACTATTCCGAGCAGCAAGAACAGCTAAAGTCAGGATACTCACAGTTCATCCCAATATGCACATCGCAAGACGGAGCATCGTTTGACTATGCTGTAAAAATCAATGACAATACAGTCGGCTTTGATGTTTATTTTGTAGAGTCAATAGAGCAGCAGGCAAATTACGACTCAAACAACAAGTTCACTCATTATACAGACGGTACATGTTTTGGCAAAAACTATGAGCGATTCTCCGGCACGTGCAACAATGTTGGAAAAAATTCAGGCCTGCTCATTATAACTCCTGACAACCTGATTTTGCCTCTGACCAAAATCCAAGTCTGGCTGTACGAAAAGTAATTTGGAATATCGTTTTAATTGCGGTGTGTTATAATCAAAACCATGAAGGCAACGTTTGGCGCAGGCTGCTTTTGGTGCGTAGAAGACATCTTTAGGACGACACCAGGAGTCAAGTCTACATCAGTAGGATATGGTGGAGGGCACACAAAAAACCCAACTTATGAGCAGGTCTGCACAGATGATACCGGACATGCAGAACTAGTCCAGGTGGAGTTTGATCCGAGCGTTATACCTTATGAAAAACTATTGGACGTGTTTTGGGGCTCTCATGACCCAACACAACTGAACAGACAGGGCCCAGACATTGGAACACAATACCGCTCTGTGATTTTTTGCCATGATTCAGATCAGGAAAGAGTTGCCCAAGAATCCAAAGAAAGACTCGATGCATCAGGCAAGTTTGGCAAAAAAATTGTCACACAAATTCAGCCGGCACCGGAATTTTACCAAGCAGAGGAATACCACCAGAAATATTACGTAAAATGTGGAATCTCTAGATAATTTCTACGCCCACTTTTAATACAAAATTCGTCATTACAATACTAGTAGATGGGGATTAATGCCGGACTCTGGCAAAGCCATTGCCAGCCCATCTACAAAAAATTCCACTGATAAATCATTAGTGAGTCTTTTATGTTGTTTTTGAAAATTATATCACATGGAACAAACAAGCACAGTAATCATGCTTCCGCCGTATTGGTTTGATACGCAAAATCCGCAATTCAAGTCGTTTTACGACAGAATCTTAGAATTAGAAAAACTTCGCGACACCATAATTGATGAAATAAACTATCTTAAATCAATACTTGCAGAAGCGACTTGATCCTCATCCCAGATTCACACCATGCTAGCGGCGTTTCCAATTTTGGTATTTTATGGTTAATTTTATCACATCCTCGTATAGAATTGCAAAACATGAAGTGCAAGAACTGCGGCACCGAGTTCAAAAACAGGGCGTCCAATTTCTGTTCTACTGATTGTGCAGTGGACCACATGGGCAAGTCCGAAGAAGATTAGTTTATCAATCAGACTGGAAGAATTCCTAGCATTGTACAGATTTGCATTGATTGGCCTTGCATTGTTTGGCATTTTTGGGATGGCGTTTGCACAGGTAAATCTTGGCGCAGGCCCTCAAACCAAAACCATAGAAGTAGGAAAACAAGTCCAAATTGCAGCTGATCTAAAAAACAATCAGGACTTTGAGCAGCAATTTGCGTATATTGTCCAAGTCCAGGACGAAAACGGCGTAACAGTGTCACTTGCCTGGATTACAGGGGAATTGTCTCCAGCACAATCATTCTCACCGTCGCTGTCATGGGTGCCAAGCCAAACAGGACAATACGAGGCGACTATATTCGTGTGGGAGAGCATCGATAATCCGTCTGCATTATCGCCAACTTTGTTATTGAAGATAAACGTGGGCTCTGCAGCCTAGGGTGGTACAATGGACCTAGAATATGAAAAACAGGCAACCGATGTTCGAGGAACCATAATCTTTCTAAAATACGGAGAAAAAAACCTCAACTTGGTGCAAATCAAAAAAGGGTTTGCCAGAGGCGGACACTATCATACCTTTGAGACAAAACACCACTTGATATCAGGTGTAATAGAATACCGTGAAAAAGACATCAACACAGACCAGGAAAAAATCAAAACAATAACTAGTCCTGCAGTAATTGTGGTGCCGCCAATGGCAGCTCATCTGTTAATTGCAAAAGAAGACACCATATTTGCAGAAGAATTCTCAAAGGATTACTCAGCAGTGGAATATGCACCGTACAGAAACATTGTAATGCAAAAAATGTCATGACATATTCCATTTGGCTTGTCCCGTCATGTGAGGACAAAAAATACCTAAACAAAATAATCCACAACTTGGCAAAAAAACATGACGCACCAAAATTTTCCACTCACATTACGGTGTATAGCGGTATAACATCGCTAAAAAAAGCAAAGGCAGCCGTACAATGCATAAATTCTTGCAAAATCCGAGTATGCAAAACCGGCATTGGGCAATCAGATTATCTCTGGAAGACTCTATTTGTCAAAATAAAAAAGGACAAAAACCTAAGCGAAATTCACAATACTCTATATGCTGCGTTTGGCACAAAATATGATTTTGAGCCCCACATAAGCCTGATTTACAAAAAGATGGATTCTTCCACTAAGCTAAAAATCAAAAATTCTTTGAAAATAAAAAAATCGTTTTCCTTTGATGGTTTAGTAATAATCAGATCATCAAAAAACGTCAAGGCTTGGAAGATACTGTACAAGGCTAGCCTTGGTGCAGCCTGAGTTGTTAAATTTAGTAAATCTCTGAGGTCTTAAAATACCAGCCCCACATAGAACAAAGGAACTCGGTATGGCAAACCTGACTCGCCAGGAAACTAGGGCATTTGTAGAAAAGCTAATGGCTTCTGGCAAAGGAGATCCCGGCAGACTACAGCACATTATATCAATTCTAAATGATGGCAGACATCTATACCACTCTGATCAAAAATATCTTGATGAAAAATTCTCACAGGAAATAGGCCTGCAAGAGCAGCTCAAAGTAGAAGAAAGCATCCTAGTCAAAATCCAAAAGCTCATCTCTGCAGGAGTGGGGGACACGGGTCGCTTGCAATTCATACTGGAATTTCTAAAACAGGGAAAAACACTCTACAAATCCGACCAGCAGTATCTGGAATCAAAGCTCGGAGAAAAAATCAACTATGATGCCATAATAACAGAAAAACGAGACTCTGATAAGACAATAGAATCACTAAAATCCCAAGTCTCCTGGGCAAACCAAAAGATAGCAAATCTTGAATCCGTCATAACGCAAAAGATGGGGTATCTCCAATCCACGCACAAACCACAGGCAACACTGCCAAAGGGATGGCAGGTACAAGCGCAAGGCCTTGATCAAATTCAAAAACAACTAGCATCAGAGCAAGAAAAGCTAGGACACGAAAAAACAGAGGCAGAAAAGATCAGAATAGAGCAGTCCAAGCTAACCCAGATTATTCTGGACAGAAAGGAATTTGCAAATCAAGTCAAAATAGAAAAAGAACAACTCCAAAAGCAAATAGCTCAGGAGCGAGACAAGCTCCTAGAGCAAAACAAGCTAGTCGAGCAGATAAAACTACAGGAGTCAGAGCTAGAACAAGCAAGAGCAGAGCGCGATACTATAATATCACAACTGCAACAAGAGCAGGCAGAAATAGCATCCCAGGCGCAAGCCGAGCGGGCGCACCTAGCAGAACAGGCACAGGTTGCCAAAAAAATCCAGGAAGAAAGGCAGCAACTAGAATCAATACGCGCAGAAAACCAAAAAATCATCCAAGAGGCAAAGTCTCAGGAACGTCAGCTTGAAGATCAGGTAAAACAAGAAAAGGCAAAGCTTGCAACCCAAGCAAAACTACTAAAAACAATTTCTAATTATGAAAAATTCCTATCTGACTCTAAACAAAAGCAATCCGATCTTGCAAAGCAAATCTTGGAGCAAAAAAACAAAATAATCTCCGCAGCCCCGTCTGTCTCTCAAATAAAGTCCGACCAGGAATTGCTGGACAAAATCAACTACGACCGCAATGCACTGCAAACCCAAGTAAAGACTGCAAAAACAGAACTCCAGTCAATCAAAAAGGAAAAGACAGCAATCGAAAGGCAGATCAAAGCTCAGAAAACCCAACTAGAGCGCCAAAAGAAAAAAGAAGCCACAAAAATAAAACAGCTAGAGCAGAAAAAGAAGGCAATATCAAAGTCAATTAGTACAGAATCTGCCAAGATCAAAAAATTAGCAAAATCCTAGATAACCCGCATTGTTATTTCCTGGCCGTATCCTAGCGGTATTGTCCCTGTTATAACGCGCCTGTTTTGTCTTATGTGGCTAGTGTATTTGCGCATGAATTTGAGATATTTTCTTGGCAGCAAGACATTGTCTGTTGCTATTATTCCGCCTATTTTCGTCATTAGCAACACAGAATCAAAGTATTTTGCGACATTTTCCTTGTCTGCATCAATTAGCACAAAGTCAAATGTCGCCCTTTTTGGCATTGTTTTTAGTATGTCTAGGATTTGACCGTGTCTGATTTTTATGACATGGGAAACTTGGGCCGCCTCAAAGTTTGCTCTTGCCATTTCTACCTTGGTCGGGTTACCTTCTATTGTGATTATTCTTGGATTGGCACTTTGCATTATTGCATCTGCAAACCACAACGCGGAATATCCTGATGATGTTCCAAGCTCTAGGATCTTCTCCGCCCTCATACCTCTGAGTAATTTGTGGTAAAATCTGGCAGTCTGTGGGGTAATTGCAAGCATTCGCCTTTCAGGTTCTACATCTATTTTCCTTGTTTTTTCTAAGCGCGACTGTCTTTCCAGCTTAGCAAGTACCGATCTTATCTTGGCCATGTTCTTGCTGAAATATTATTGAATAATAATTTTTGAAATTTGTTAATTCAATTATATTTGGCCAAACTCTAGTCACAGAAAATTGAATGTCTACAAGCGCGCAACACTAATGGAAATAGTCGAGGATATTATCAGCCTGGACTCTACTATGAGGTTTGCAGCCATCATAGATCTCAAGGGAAACATACTTGAATCCATAATGAAAAAGGGCAAGACCTCGCTAAAGTCCCAAAAAGAAGAAGAGCATTTTTGCAAGCAAGTGGCACAAAGGCGCAAAATGCGACAGGGATTCAACAAGTCCTTGGGTAAGGTAAGATACGTCCAAGTGGAGCGCGAAAAGGTAACCCAGTTGGTGATCTATCCAAAAAGAAAAACAGTCTATTTTACACTAGAGCCAGAGGTCAGCGCGACAAAAAAGATGACAATTGTTAGCAAGGTCAAAAAAATAACTGCACACCTCTAGTTGTTTGTTTTGCACACACCAAATCTTACTATCTTTTCATATTATGTTGTATTATGGAGGCACAACACATTGTATCCATTATGGGTGCTATAGTTGCACTATCTGTGTTTATTCCTCTAATAATCGGTTATCTGCTTGACTAATATTATAATTCCAAATTTTGGAATCTGGTTACAATGAAGATTCTAGTTGATGAAATGGATGATGGCTGGGATGAAAAGCTGCGAGGCCTAGGCTATGATGCGTATTCAGTCAAAAAACTAATCACCGAAGGAAAAAACCTCCGCACCGACTATTCCGTGATAAATTACGCCAAAGAAAACGGCATGATTCTGATTACGCGAGACACGGAAAGTGGGCAGGCCTGTGCAGAAAACAACCTACCATGTATTCTAATTGACAACAATGAAATCTTTAAAATTATTGTGGAAAAGCTAAAGCAGTTTTAGAATGTCTTTTAAGACTGCACCATAAAATGGTATCATGGGATTTCTAAAAAAACTCAAAGACGCAGCTGAAAAAGGAGTAGAAAAGGGCAGCGAGCTTGGCAAAAAGGGAATCGAAAAAGGGTCCGAGCTTGGCACTAAAGCGTATGATGCAGGAAAGGAAGCAGCAGAAAAAGGCAGAGACAAGGCCAGACAAGACAAGTAATTATTTTACCATACAATACTAGTATCATGAACAGCTGCGACAGGCACATCAATTCGTATCGAAACGGCAAGACGTTTGATCAGTGCAGGTAAATAGCAGAGGCACTAAATCCTGACTTTAAGAAAATGATTGCAGCAAACGGCAAAGTTCACTGGTCCGAAATATTGGAAAAGGTAAATCATGACGAGCTAATCTACAAGCTGACACTGAAATATCTGAGGCGCGACGGATATGATATTGGCAACTGGAAAATCCCAGAAGTAAGGCCTAGTTGATTTTGCAGCTCCAGCCGCTGGATTTTATCTTTTTTGCCATTATTACTGGCGTTACCACAAGTAATGGAATCGATATTGCAATGAATATTGTTTGTAATTGAGTAATTGCTATGGTAAACGCCAAGGCACTCGATGCAGAGACAAACAATGAGATAAAAGTCCCTGCACAAGTAGGACATGCCACAAACAAGCCAGTGGCTGCTGCCACACTTCCCATTCCTGCGCCTTTTCGTAAAATGGAAAACGCATTTACCGCAATTGCCGCATTAAGTCCCACCAAATAAGACACTGCAATCTGCAAAATCAGGTTAATTGGAATTATTTGCATTCCTATATGGTCTGTAATATACACTAGAATCTTGGGCACATAGCCGATTTCTCCGCAACAAGGGGAAATCTCTGCAGAGGGGATCTGCACATTATAGTGATATGAAAAGGTGACATCTGGCTGGTACACCAAAATTCCAGATGTTAGCGCAAAAAATATTCCATATCCAATTGAGGTTGCGGCAAAAATTCTGCGCGACTTGGAATTCCATGTCACCTGAGCTATTATGGAAAACGGATCGTCCTGGTTTTTTTCCACTTTGTACTTGTGGTACTGGTAAAACCCATACGATATTGCGCCAAGCGCTAGTATGATCATTGCATAAAACGCAACCCCCAACCTTTCTATTGATGATAGGGCAGCCGGCGTTACCTCGGAGTTGCCTAGCCTTGCATAGATCAAAAACAAAATTGCAATTGCCACAAATCCTAGTGTGATTAGTGATCTGCCGTCTTTAGCCATTTAGGCTTGGCTCAAATAAAGCAAAATTAAATCGTATCTAGAGCATACCGAGAAACTCTTCTCTTATCCTGAGAAATACAGCCAGGCAATGCGGGACATTTGACTACAACATTCCATCTTCGTCCTTTTGTAGGGTGATTCTGTATTTCGTGCCTTTAGTACTGTATTTTCTTATTTAAATTCAATCTTTGATTTGACGCTAACATGTTAAAAAATAAAGGAAAAGACCAAAACCACCGCTATGCACAGCAGAGCGATTTTTTGAAGTCTTCTACACTGCGCGAGAACTTGCAGCTTTTGCAGACTTGCCAAGTTCTGGATTTTAGGATCTTCAGTGGAGCGTCATAGCTTACTGAATACATTTTTCCGCCACACGCCGGACATGGTAGTGGTATGTCTATTTGCATGATATTGTTTGATGGATTTTGCATTTAAGAGCCGCGTAGGACTGATAAGTTATCCATACGATCATGTTATTCTTTAATAGAAAGCAATCTGTATTGGTACTAGTTGGATATTTCCCAAAAACAAGAGCCAGATTATTCCACTGCAAAAATTACACACGTTGGCTTTATTGATCCATATGCAATGGAGGGCATCATCATACTACAATCCGATGACAAAAAAGAATTTCACATGAGGGCTTTTTCTGGGGAAGTAGCTAGACACACCAAGTCGTTTTTGGAGGGGCGTCGCGATACACTGCCTACCATATACAACATGATTGAAGAGATTTGCGAGGAAAACGAAATGCTCCTAGTCAAAGTCAAAGTCTACGAAAGCGGTACTGTGTTGCGCGCAAACCTGTACTTTACAGGCAAAAAGGACATTGTATTGAGGAACTATAGAGCGTCAGATGCAGTGGCTTTGGCTGCCTTTTACAACATTCCCATACTAGTTAGAAAGACTCTACTCAAGGACAAAATGGAAAATCTAAGTTAGATTTTTACCATTTTTTGTGCTAAATCAATGACAATTCTTATATTTATGTATGCACAAGTATAATGCTGTATAACATGGAACAAAGTACGATTCGACTATCTAAAAAAATAAAAAGCGAGCTAAAAAAACAAATGCACCATTCTGGCGAAACATACGAATCCGTAATTGAGAGGTTACTCTTAAACAGTAAAGAGGATGACTATCTAAGCAAAGAAACGATCCAAAGCATAGAAAGAGGAATTGCAGATATCAAAGCTGGACGAGTACATACCTCGGAACAAGTCAAAAAGAGATTAGGCTTACGTTAGGATGACGTGGAATGTTGTTTGGTCTGATGAGTCACTAAAACAATTAAAAAAACTAGATACAAAAATCTCACAGAGAATCTATGATCATGTAATGGATTGTAGAGAAAATCCATTCCGATTTGTAATCCGACTGACTAATTCCCCATTTTACAGATTAAGAGTGGGAGATTATAGAGTCATCATGGATCTAAGACAAAATATGTTGATTATTTTTGTTGTTGACCTTGATCATAGGAGCAAAATTTACAAATAAAATGATCTAGGTTAGGACTTCGGCTAACCTTCCTTCTTGGTGGGCTCGCTTTATCTCCATCGCAATTCTTCGACCTACCCCAAAGGTTTCGCCATACTGGTATTTTGTGTATGGTGATGTGGTGGCCACGATTGGGTTGCCTGGTACTCGCAGGGATACATCATACACTACTATCTCTAGGTCTTTGGTTATGACTGACTGGAGCGAAAATGGGCCGATTATTCCAGGCGGGTAGACCTTTTTTACACCTGCAACAAACTTATCGCCCATAGCTATTACTTTTTCCAGCAATGACTCCCTGATGCTTGCAGGTGTATGGCCAACTTCGATGTTTTGTGTGTCAATATTGATATCTAATTGCTGTTTTGCAGGTAGTGCATTATAGTCATGGATGTTTGTCTGCAGTCTACGCTCTATTCCAATGAAATCAACCTGCTCTGAAATTGGCGTGTGGAAATAATTGAAATTCATGTATGTTCCTAGGACTAGCTCTTCGATGCTTGCCTTTTTGAGGTCCTTGACATCGATTATTCCTTTTTTGATTTTGTCCTGGGATTTTGCCAGGAAATCCTTGTAGTTTGATGCAGTGAAAAATGCTCTCTCTAACTTTCTTTTCTTTTCTTGTACTTTGACTATAACTGGCCTGTCGATTTTTTTAGGATCGCGGAATAACTTTGGCAGTCTAATCTTTGATTTTTGAAGCAAATAGTACTGGTTTTTGGCAAAGCTTCTCTCCTCCGCCTGAAATAGTGTTCTATTCCCAAACATTGGGACCTTGAATTTTTTCTCTATGGTATCATATCCTAGATACGCAGTCAGTGCTCGGTGTGGCACAATTATTGTGTTAGTGTCTAGGAACATTTTTTGCATTTTAGGCGATGCCATGTCTGAGAATTTATCAACAACAATGATTTCATCTGCAATTCTCTTGAATCTCCAATATGGGATGTCTCGCCCCTTTTGGCATATTACAACGGTTGAGATTCCCTCGTCTTTGGCACCATCCATTATTTCTAGTGCGGAATGGCTACCCAAAACACCGATTCGAAAATCAGAATAATTTTGGATTATTTTTGATATATCTGAAGATTTTATCGCCAACAATGTTTTCACAAATGTTGGTAATATAACATCTTTATTTTGTGGTGCGGTGGGGTATTGTATAATTACCACGCTGTTTTATCATATCAAAACAAACTGGTCTGTTATGGATGGAAAAGACAAACCAGTAACAAAAAGTGAAAAACATGCAAAAAACCGTAAAACTTGGGCACAAAATTTTACGGGTCAAACCCCCCCCGCCAAAAATAATTTGGGCTGTCTGTATGGGTTACCTCAATAGTCCTAGTGTTAAACTGGGTCTGCGCATTCACAGCTTAAAATAATCAAAACTCTCAAACCACACCATGAAGCTAGTAATTGGTATGACTGGCAGCACAGGCGTAATTTATGGCGTCAGAATTTTAGAAGTGCTAAAACAATGCAACATCACGACTCACTTGGTAATCACAGAGTGGGCAAAAAAATGCCTTGCCATGGAAACTGACTACAAGCTAGATCAGCTAAAGTCACTGGCCACAGAATATTCAGATGACTCTAATTTGGCATCTGGAATATCGTCTGGCACGTATAGACATGACGGCATGATTGTGATTCCGTGTTCCATGAAGACACTATCTAGCATAGCAAACGGTTATGATGAAACTCTAGTAGCACGAGCAGCCGGCGTCACACTAAAGGAATCAAGAAAATTAGTCCTAGTGACTCGAGAAACCCCCCTTACTGCAATAAATCTGGAAAACATGCTCAAATTATCTAGATTGGGCGTAATCATATTACCACCGGTTCCAGGATTTTATACAAAGCCAAAGTCAATTGAGCAAATCATTGATCATACTGTAGGCAAATGCCTAGATCAGTTCAACATTGATCATGACCTATACAAAAGATGGGGAACCTAAACTGCCAAAAATCACAATCATAAAAAACATCAAGGCAGAGCGACAACATACCTTTGATGTTATAGCGAACTATGAAAAATTTCAGGATATCGTGCCCAAGTATTATCCATCGATTCGAGTCCGTTCAATGCGAGAAAACATTGCCATAGTGGAAGAACATATGAAACTAGGTGACAAGGAACTAATCATGACCACAAAACACATCACCAAGTACCCAGAATCACACGACATCTTTGTTCTTGGCGGTGACATCAAGGGGACACATATTTCAGAAATCTATGAAAAAACAGAACAAGGAACCAAACTAACAATAATTGCCGACATCAAGCTGAATGGTATAATGAAGCTAGCCAGTATTTTTGGCAAATCTAAGGTTGTGCCAGAATTTAACAAAGTAATAGACGAGTTTTGTAAAATAGCAGAATCCTAGTCTTTTTTGTCTTTGAGGTCTTTGAGTTCTTTTTCTGCCTCAAACTTGCCTTTTTCATATTCCATTCGGGATTTGCCCAGTGTTCTTGCAAGCTCTGGAATCTTTTTTGCACCAAACAGTATGATGCCTGCAGCAATTGCAATAAAGATCCACTCTTGGCCAGCAATTAGACCGGTTATTGCTTGTAGCATTTGATTCTAAATGCTCAGTTCTCTGATTTAACTCTTTTAATTTTGCGCTCGCGACGCTCTATGATAATCATGCCTGCTAGGTATAGGCCAATCATGGGCCCAGAGATAAACCACATGGTAATTCCACTCCCATCTGGTGTTACTATTGCACCAATGATTATCAGGGCGACTATTGCATATCGGATGTTGTTGCGCCAAAACTTGACATCAGTGATGCCTGATACCGTTGCTGCATACATGATAAGTGGTAACTGGAACGCAAGCCCAAACGCCAATAGGAACTGCAAGACAAATGTCACAAATTCCATTATACTAAGAAAGGTAACTGCGCCAACAGACTCGCCATACTGGTACAAAAAGTCCAGAATAAACGGAATGGCAGTAAAATACGAAAAGACGGCACCTGCAATGAATAATAATATTGCGGGAATTGCAACCTTTTGCACAGAATGAATTTCCTTGTCAGAAAACGCAGGGGCGATAAATTTTGTCAATTCCCTGACTATAATTGGCATTGATACCACAATGCCAACTAGTGCAGCAACATATACTTGGGCGTAAAATGCCTGACCTGGAGCCGTTTGGATTAACTGCACGCCTTCTGGGACTAGATTCATCCTCATGTGGTTTGTGATCTGGGCTGCCAAGTTATGCAATGGGTCTGGAAACGGATAGTACAACTTGAAGCCATTGTACCAAAACGGCTCTGCCCTAAATGAAAGCAAAAAACCAATGATTGCGCCAATCGATATTACAATTCGAATCAGTCGAGTCTTTAGCTCGGCCAAGTGCGCATAGATTCCGTGCAGCTCTGACATTATGATACAATACCAATCAAAACGCTATTTAGGTTTCTAGTGCTTGCCTGGGATTGGTAATAGTTTTGCGTCTGCAAGACCTGATTTCTTTCTCTCTTCCTCAGAAATGTCTGCAAACTCGATGGATATTATCGCCTTGAGGGCGAATTTTGACTCTAATTGTTTTGCCAGGTTGCCTATTTCTTTTGGAGAATAGATTTCCTTAGAACCTGTCAAAAAGATTCGCTCGCCTTTTTCTGCCTGCTCGCCACCAAACTTGTCTTTGAGGAATTTTACTACCTCGTTTACTGTATCCTTTTTGACATTGTTATGATACATTGTAATTCCCTTAATCGAATCATAGTCACGCGGAGTTCCATGTTTGTACATGAACACTCCAATGAATATTGCGTCTTCTTCCGGCTCTTTGATTCCCTTTATTTCCCAGTTTAGGACTTTGGCTGGATCAAAGTCAGCCTTTTCCATTTCGTCTGATGTTATCTTCCAGTATCGATGGCGTGTAGTCAATTTGCTTTTTGTCTGATGACGTACTATAAAATCAATACTGATGCACATTCATTATATTACAGCGAAATTGCAGAACAAGCGTTGCCACTCTTTGAAGTTCAGGTAATAATAGAAAACAAGGCAGGAATGAACGACCCGGAAGGGGACACAATTCTAAATGATCTGGTTCTAAAGGGAGGGTCTGGTGCAATCAAAAAGATCCACTCTGCTAAAATGCTCAAATTCCAAATCACTTCGCCAAAAAAAGAATCTGCAGAAAAATCAGTCAAAAAAATCTGCGATGACCTGAGAATCTACAATCCTATGGTGAGCAAGGTTACCTTTTCTGCAAAGCCAATCTAGTCTGTTTTTATTGATTTCACAGTTCCTTCAATTAGCAGCTTGCTTCGCAGATGAGCTGCCAAGTCAGTCTGAGTTATGACGCCTGCCAGCTTTTCTCCTTCTAATACCACCAGTCTTCTAATTTTGTTGTTTAGCATTTTTTGTACCGCATCCTCAATTGTTGTGGTTGGCTCTACCCAGCGAAATTTAGGCGACATTATCTCCGATACTGTGACCTCAGAGGCACGCTTGTCCAGTGATACCACCTTTTTGACATAGTCAGCTTCTGATAGAATTCCTATTGGGTTTTGACCTTCTGTAACCACTAGAAATGATATGTCCTTTTCCAGCAACAGTTTTGCTGCCTCTAGTGCGGACTTTTCCTTGGATATTGTGACTACATGTTTGTTCATAATATCGCGTATGTAGGCCATAATTTCGATGAAAAAATTCTAGATAAAAAACATTTGCGGTGTATTTGTTTTACATCTGTTTTTTCGTGTAGTATGTTCTTTAACAGATGTTACTGGCTTTGGTTTAATAATCGCGCAACATACAATGGAATTGTGAAGGTTGGCGTAATCGTATTTCCGGGGAGCAACTGCGATCGCGACATGTTCCATGTTCTACAAGACGTCTTCAAGCTTGACGTAAAATATTACTGGCATGAGGACAAACTCCCAAAGAATCTAGATGCCGTAGTGTTGCCTGGTGGATTTTCTTATGGTGACAGATTGCGTGCAGGTGTAATTGCAGCCCATAGTCCAGTTATATCTGATGTTAAAAAAATGGCAGAAAAGGGAATGCCTGTATTAGGTGTATGCAACGGCTTTCAAATTCTAGTGGAATCAGAACTGCTCCCGGGAGTCTTGCTAAAGAACACGTCTTTGAACTTTATGTGCCAGTGGACTGAACTCATAGTAAAAAACAACAAGACTCCTTTTACATCCAAATTCAAGCTAGGCCAAAAAATTCCAATCCCAATTGCAAACGGTGAAGGCCGATATTACATAGACAAAGAAAATCTGGAAAAGCTCAAGAAAAACAATCAGATTGTGTTCCAGTATGGCTCTAACATCAACGATTCTGTCTTTGATATTGCAGGAATCTGCAACAAGGAAGGAAATGTGGTGGGTATGATGCCACACCCCGAGCGTGCAGTCGAGCCTGAAATCAACCCAAAAGACTGTGCACCATCGAACATGATATTCCAATCCTTGATTGCTACTGTTGGTGCCAGAAAATGAGTCTGCAAAAAGAAGAACTGGAGTACCTAACTAAAAAAATTGGCAGGCAACCAAACGACACTGAGCGACACATTGTGGCTGCAGAATGGTCCGAACACTGTTCATACAAGTCATCAAAGATTCATCTGAAGATGCTTCCTAACAAAGGAGCACGAGTAATTCATGAAAAAGGATACGACTCGGGGGTGCTAGACGTTGGAGATGGATATGTGGTTACTGTACATATAGAATCACACAACCACCCATCTGCTGTAGAGCCATATGGCGGTGCGGCAACGGGTGTGGGAGGAGTAATTCGAGATATTTTATCAGCTGGCACAAGGCCGATTGCACTACTTGATGGATTGCGATTTGGCGATATCACAAAAGACTCACATGCGAGATGGTTATTCAAAAATGCAGTAACTGGAATTGCAGACTATGGAAATTGTTTAGGAATTCCAACAGTTGGCGGTGAAGTAGAATTTGACAAGTGTTATTCCAATTATGCCCTGGTAGATGTTGCATCAGTTGGCTTTGGGAAAAAAGAGAGGCTGATCAAAAACCAAGCAAAGGCAGGAGATGTTGTGGTGTTGATGGGTGGCTCTACAGGCCGAGATGGAATTGGCGGCGCACAATTTGCATCCGATTCACTGGAAACAGAAGACCGCTCTGCAGTGCAAATTCCAGATCCATTCATTGAAAAATTAATCATTGAAGCTACTTTGGAGGCTCGAAATGAGGGCCTAATCAAAGCAATCAAGGACTTGGGAGGCGGAGGACTATCATGCGCAATTTCAGAAACTGCTGACGCGATGGGCGTGGGAATTGAGCTGGATGTGAATCAAGTTCATACTCGTGAGCCAAACATGAAACCTGCAGAAATCATGACTTCTGAATCTCAGGAACGAATGCTGGTAATTACCGACAAAAAAAGACTGCCAAAACTGCAAAAGATTTGCAAAAAATTCCGAGTCAGCTGTTCAGTCATTGGCAAAGTAACTGGAGATAAAATCATGAAGGTAAAAGATTCCAAGTCTGTCTTGGCATCAATGCCTGCTGAAATAGTAGCAAATGCTCCGTTATTGAATCGACCATCAAAGGAACCATCATACCTAAAACAACTCCAAAACAAAAAAGAACCCACATCGCCAAAGGATCTCTCAAAAACAATCCTGTCGTTGTTATTTAGTCCAAACATCGCAAGTAAAATCTGGGTTTATGGCCAATATGATCATGAGGTTGGAATCAGAACCGTGGTAAAGCCTGGCTCAGATGCCGCCGTACTTCGACTAGACAATGGAAAATATTTGTCAGTCAAAATTGATGGAAACCCAAAGCACTGCTACTTGGATCCAAAAAATGGCGCAATGGGATGCTTTGAGGAAGCATGCAGAAACGTTGTATGCACAGGAGCAGAGCCAATTGGGATGGTTGACCATTTGCAGTTTGGCAACCCAGAAAATCCTGAAATCTTTTGGACATTTTTGGAATCCCTCAAGGGCATAACTGAATTTTGCAAACATTTTGAGATTCCATGTGTTGGCGGCAAAGTCAGCTTGTATAATGAAACTCCACATGGCCCAATCAAGCCGACTCCTCTGATTGGCGTTTTGGGATTAATTGAGAAAACCCCACTCAAGCCACAAAAAGTCATGCCTGGAGATGCACTAATTCTGGTGGGCACAACAAAGGACGAGCTTGGGGGCTCGGAATACTACGAACACATCCATGATTTCATTGGCGGAAAAGCACCAAAAATCAATCTCACAGAATCCAAGAAAAACATGGATGCAGTATTGTCAATAATCCAGTCTGGACAAGTAAGGGCCGCACACGATTGTGCAAAAGGTGGATTGGCAATTGCAATATCAGAATTATGCATGACTAGTCAGATTGGCTGTGCAGTATCTATGGACAAAGTACCGCAACAAAAGCTAGACTCTGCCAAGATTTTGTTTTCAGAGAGTCATTCTAGGTACCTGCTTGTAGTGGAAAAGTCAAAACTAGATTCCGTATTGTCAAGTCTACGAAAGAAAAACATCACACATTCTCAGATCGGCTCTTTCCAAGGAAACGAAATCATATTTTCAAACAAGAAAAATCAAGTTGCCAAACTAAGGGTTGATAAGGCACATGAAAAGTGGTTTAATTCACTGAGGGAACTGGTGCTTCATGCCTAAAGTAAAAGAAAATTGTGGCGTAGTTGGAATTTTTTCAAGAGACGGCACTAATGTTATACCAATGGTAATTGATGCATTACGTGCACTACAACACCGAGGCCAAGAGGCCTGGGGAATTGCAGTTCCAAACAAGACTCCAGTGAAACGATTGGGCCTAGTTTCTGCGGCATCATCTGAATTTCAAAAAATAACTGAAGAATATGCATCACCTGCAGCAATTGGCCATGTACGATATTCTACTGTGGGCAGAAGCAGCTTAGAAAACGCACAACCACTCAAAGTCAAAGATCTATGTATTGCTCACAATGGAACAATAGCTAATGTTGCAGAACTGGCAAACATGGTTGGCGGATGCACATTCACACCACAAAATTCCAGCGATACCATGATTGCAGCTCAACGCCTAGTATCATTAATGTCAACTAATGGAAAACTCGGAGCTGCATTATCTATTCTCAAAAACGAGATGGCAGGCTCGTATTGCTTTACTTTTGTCTCTGATGATAATGCTGTTTATGCGGCACGCGACCCACGGGGGTTTCGCCCAATGGTTTTAGGCTCTAAAGAAGACGGTGGAGTATCAATCGTGGCATCCGAATCGTCTGCACTCTCAGCAATTGGAGCTAAACTAGTACGTGATGTGGTGCCAGGAGAATTACTCAAGTTCAGCAAAACTGGAATGGAAACAGAAATGTTCTCAGAGGCAAAACAGCGCTCTCACTGTTCATTTGAATTCACATATTTTGCACATCCAACATCAAAAATGGAGGGAACAAACATCTATGTCGCAAGAAAAAGAATTGGGCAGTTCTTAGCAAGAAAATTCCCAATAAAAGATGCAGACTTGGTAATTCCAGTCCCAGACTCTGCAAGACCGGCCGCACTGGGCTATGCACAAGAACTAGGCTTGATATTTGATGAAGGATTACTCAAGGATAGGTACAGTAAGAAGGGCCCACTACGAAGCTTCATCGAACCACACCAATCAGACCGAGTCGAGATAAATCGCTGGATCATACCAATCTCTGAAATCATAAACGGAAAACACGTTGTAGTAATTGATGATAGTCTAGTTCGCGGTACTAGCTCCAAGGCAATCATCAAGGCCCTCAGACGTGCCGGTGCCAAAAAAATTAGCATGCTAATAACATATCCGCCAATCAAATATCCTTGCTATGCTGGAATTGACTTTCCATCGCAAGACGAGCTGGCAACTGGAGCAAACCAAGACAGAACTGAACAAGATATCATTGAGAAAATTAGGAGTGATATTGGTGCAGATTTTCTAGGATATAATGACGCACAGAATTTGGCAACTGCAGTAGGAATTCCACATGATTCCATGTGCTTTACATGTACTACTGGAAACTATGACACCTTGGGAATAAAACCACAGTTTAAAACCCGTGAGGAGATGAAAGGGGAATAATGGAAATTGCATTTGTTCTGGTCAAGTGCGAAACTGCGCACGAAATGGACGTCATGCGAGATATACTCAAAATCGATGGAGTAAAAGAAGCCCACGGTACATACGGCATGTATGACTTGTTTGTCAAAGTGATAGGTCCAAACCACAAGACAGTCTCTGATATCATCACAAAGCAAATCCGAAAAACCAACAACGTTGTATCTACTACGACACTATCTACAATTCCAGAGCAAGGCGGAAAATAGTCTTAATAGCAACTTTAGCTAAAATCAGACCGTGGCGACATACAAGTTCTTTATTGTTGCAGGTGTTACAGCAATCGCAATAATTGGAATTCTTATCACACTATCACTAACAAAAGGAGTCATATCTACACAGGAATACCAAATTGATGTAGATCCGTTCAAAGACCCACAGAATCTTTTTGTTACCGCTAGGGTGATGATTCAAAATACTGGCTCTAAGCCATTGACTAACATCATGGTAAACTTTGGCAATGGCGATATTCAACCACTGGGAATACTAGAGCCAGGCCAAAAGGTGATTTTGTCTCCACCAGAAAACAATTCCTTACAACAAGTGGTGGTAACTGCAGACAATGGAATATCTATAATCAAAGAGTATCGAGTTCCGCCTAAAATGGTTGGAATGATGGGAAGCTAAGTCCAGACCTTTTTGTCCTTTTTCCAGACTTGGACATCATCAACATAAACATGGTCCTCATAGTCAAACACAGTGTGCCATTTTTTGTCATGTGGCAGCATTTTGTCTAACTCCTTGACATTTTTGTTTGATGGATACTTGTTGGTTAATGCACCCCACTTCATGTTTGGGATCTTGGGCATGATTTCGTTTATGTCGCGCATTGTATGATTTTGAGAAAATCCATTGATAAATTTTTGTACTGTCTATCTGGTCAGGATTTTCTTTTCTTTATTATCACTCTGACCAACATTGTAGCAACAACTGCAACTATTATGGTTGCAATAATCGCAGATGTGATCAGGATGTATTCTGTTGTAGCTCCGATAATTGGTGAATCTGGAACTGATTGTTCTCCTGATGCCGCAGGAATTATTCGATAAATCTCACCTTGTGACAATGACAAAATATACAAAAATCCGTCAGGACCTAGTTCAATATCTGTCGAACAGCCAAATCCACTCCCAACTATGATTTCATCTGGTGAATCATCTACATTTAGTACCAAGTCTTGCAGATCAGGCGATTCAAAAACAAAACCGGTTCTATCTGGATTGAGGGTAAATCTATAGAGATTTCCCGTGTTGCAGTCAACTACAAAGACCTTGTTGTCTTGTCCAAGTTCCTTACTACCAAATTCAATTGCTGTGGGCGCAACGGGTTTCTGCCAGCTAAATTCTGGATTGCTGTACACATAATCTCCATATTTTGGCAACGAATCGATTTTGGTCTGATTATCTGTTGGACCCATGATCTCAATCCACCCACTGTTAAAGTTCTCTGGCACAAAATTGATCTCGTCGTATTCGTCAGGTCCGTTTTCGGTATCCCATAGACTGCCATTGACAGGATCAATTGCAAGGCCAAAGCTGTTTCTAATTCCAATTGCATAATATGGTCCAGGTGGGTCGACTCGTAAAATCACACTGGTATCATTTTTCCATTCATGCGGCCTATTCTGCAGCCAACCATAATTTCCATTATCTCCAATCACTGCATAGACTTGCCCATTGTGGTTTGTCATTGCACCGCCATTATGATAGTAATTATCACTTGGTAACGTCTTTAGTAATACGGGGTCAACAAGCTTATCTCCGTTCCAAGTATACTTGACAACTCTGTTTTCTATTGCTTTACCTGCGTCAGAATCTGCCGCTGTAAAATAAAGATAAGCATCATTTTCTATTGTGGTGATCCCAAGCATTCCCCGTTCACCGTCTTTTGCAACGGAAACATCCAAGACAGGCCATGGGCTTAGCTGACCGTCTCGCACCAATCTGACTAGTCCAGTATATCGCTCCAAGACCAATATGTCGTCTCCAACAAAGGCCATCGTAGTTGGGCTATTTGGAATCCCTTCTTTGACATAGCGTTCTACTGTGAGGCTTTGCTCGTACATGACTGGGCCAGGCGATTCATTATTTCCAGTATGACTTCCAAAGACAGGCAAAAATGACATAGACATGCACAGAGCTAAAAGAAAAACCTTCACGTTTTTCCCTTGTCGCATCATAATTAAAAATCCATTCAAAAATTGTTATAATGACTGGTTTTACTTTGAATTCTGAGAAGATTTGAAATTCATAGGTTCTGGCAAGGTAAAAGACGTCTATGACATGGAGGATGGCACATTACTTTTCAAGTTTAGCGATCGTGTATCTGCATATGATGTCAAATTTCATGACCCAATTCCATACAAGGGAGAAGTATTGACAAAATTTGCTGAATTCTGGTTTGCCAAACTACCTGTCAAAAATCACTTTGTAAAGTCGGTTTCAAAAAATGAAATCATTGTCAAAAAAATGCAAATGATTCCTATAGAATGTGTAGTTCGTGGATATTTCTATGGTAGTTTAATTTCACGCTGGAAGGCAGGCGAAGTCACAATTCCAGAAGGAAGTAAAACCGAAACTGCGGCCAAGCTCCCAAGACCAATCTTTGATCCTACGACAAAATCCGAACATGATGAACCAATTAATAAAAAGATTGCATTGGAACGCAAACTAGTAACAGAAGATGAATATAATTTCCTAGAATCCAAATCGCTTGAAATCTATGATGCAATGTACAAAATTGCAGATGCTGCAGGATTCATACTAGCTGACCTTAAGTTAGAATTTGGTAATCTCGACGGTGTAATCACACTTGGAGATTCTATAGGTCCTGATGAATACCGAATGTGGCCAAAGGAAACTTATGATGTGGGCAAGATACAGGAATCGTACGATAAACAAATCTTGCGTGATTGGCTCACTGCAAATGGATATCAAAAACAATTCGAAGATGCAAGAAAGACAGGCAAAGAACCAGTAGCACCGTCCATACCCTCTGAGATCATACAGAAAATGTCTAGTCGATACGTTGATTCCTACAAATTAATTTCTGGCAAGACTCTTTAGCCACAAAATATTACATTCAACTCGAATTGCGAGTTGAACTAACCATGTTAAAACCACATTCATACTCGTTTTGGAGCCAAAGTTTTCCAAGCTGCCAAAATTTTAGATTTTTTCAAATTACTAGTTTTGCTACTAGAATTATGATTTCATTACTAATACAATTGTATTGTAACTATATTTCTAGTAGTAAAAACAATATTTCTAATTCTACTACGAGATTTTTCGTAGTGTAAAAAAGTTAATGCGATTGGACAAAAAAATGTGATGCTAGGATCTTTTAGCTAAATGCCTCAGATGCAAGTATCATGTCAACATTGTTAGAAAAATCAATCAAGGTCAACCGAGTGGTAAGCATCTCAGTTGAACACGCAAAAGCCCTAGAGGATCCAGCCAGAGCAAAGATAGTAGAAATGCTATATCACAAGCAGCTAACAACGGAGCAAATTGCAAAGGAACTACAAAAAAATGGACACAACAAAGCAATCACTACGATCCGCCATCATCTGGACATTCTCAAAGAAGCAGGCCTAATTGAGATAGTAAAAATTGAAGAAGTAAGAGGAGCCGTTGCAAAATTCTATGGCACATCAATTAAGCTGTTCTCAAACCCATCATCAAAGGACTTCGATTCAAAATATTCTTCGATGATAAAAACAACCTCTACAAAAATTGAGAAAATTCTAGAAGGTATTGCAAAAAAACCAGCACTGCAAAAAAAGTCAGAATCTGCTTACAGCGAATTTATCATCACCGAAATCGTAAATCGGGCAATGGCAAATGTTCTTGAAAACAAGGACCTTGTAGGACAAAAAAAGATCAAATAACTTCGATTACAAACAATCCTTTCGTTTTTGGATTTTGTAATTTTTTTATCATTTTTCTTGGAATGTCATCAGACGCTTTGTCACACCCAATTGCCAAGGTTCGTGGACACAAAAAACTACTTTTCCTAATCACGATATCGTGAGGGTTTTCTAGTCTGAGATCCTCATGACCTTTCCCCTCAATAACAAACTCTTCATCGTCAACTTGAATTGTAATTGTTATCTTTGATTCAGATCGGCGGAGTTTTTCTTTTAGCATTTCTGGTATGCTCACACAGCCATGATCTGCACCAACTCCAACTATGCAATCTCCTTGCGGTGTCAGATCGAGCTCTGTTGTGATCTCTATTGTTCTTGTGTGTAATGCTCGCACATTTTCATGTCCTGAAAATGGAATCTCAAATCGCACGATTCACGCATGACTAGACTTAAATTAAACTTTCAAAGATTTCAAAACAGAATTGCTTCCTTCTCAACAAGGCTATGACAGAGCTATTACAATATTTTCTCCGGATGGACGACTCTATCAAGTAGAATATGCAATCGAAACAGTACGACGTGGAGCAATTGCAGTTGGTATCAAAAGCAAAGATGGAATTGTTATGGCGGTAGAAGAAAAACCACGCAAATTACAAATCTCTGAATCTGCACATAAAATTTTCCAAATTGATGAACACATTGGTTTTGCAGCTGCTGGCTACATCCCAGATGCCCGAAGCCAGGCAGACAATGCAAGATTTTTCTCACAAAGTAACAGAATTATCTACGACGAAGCAGTAGACGTTGAAACAGTTGCAAAACATCTTGCAGACCAGTGCCAACAATACACCCAGTTTGGCGGCGCAAGACCATTCGGTGTTGCACTAATTATTGGCGGTGTCGACTCTAATGGTAATTCACTATATTTGACTGACCCAAGCGGAACCTACATCGCATATGATGCAGTCTCAATTGGCGCAGGCTCTGAGCAAGCAAATGACTTTTTGGAGAAAAATTTCAAACATGACATGTCACTAGATGATGCAGCTGCACTTGCTACTTCATGCATCTATATTGCAAGTGACCAAAAAGAAGGAACAGATCATATCAAAATGTCCATCATCAAATCCTCAACAAAACAATTTGAAAAAGTAACTCCGGAGCAAATTGCAAATCATGCAAAGCTTGGAAAACAAAAGTTCCCAATTCCAAGTGCGTAGAATTTTTTGAACATCTCTGTCGCAATCCCAGATTCCTGTCTTAAGGATGAATCGACCAAGCTAGACAAATCCCGCAAAGTATCAATCATTGCAAGGGCATGTGCGATTTTTGGAGTTCAAACGATTTTCATCTATGATGAAGGCCAAGGTAACACTTCTGACAGATTACTCTTGGCAACAATACTACGATATCTGGAAACACCACAGTATCTGCGCAAAACAATTTTTCCAAAAATAGATGATCTCAGATATGCAGGAATAATGCATCCTCTGCAAATCCCGCATCACTCATTATCTTCAAATCCAAAAAACCTCAAGCCAGGCGACATTCGTGAAGGTGCGATTGTATTTCACAAGGGAAAAAAATTCATCGACATTGGCATTCACCAAATGCTTCCATACTATGGAAAGGAATGGGACAAAAAACGAGTCACAATTCAAATCAAAACCGTCGATCCAATAGCATTTAAAGAAATCTCAGAGCGCGAAACCAAGCAATATTGGGGCTATAAAGTCAAAGAACGCCCAAGTTTGATCAAAATCTTAGAAGAATGGATCGGTACAATAATTCTAACATCAAGAAAAGGCAAGGAAATAACGCAAAAACAACTCCAAGAATATGGGCATGCGGATAAGCCATTGCTGGTGGTTTTTGGCGCACCAGATCGAGGACTGTATGACATTTTGGGCAACAAGATAAACCAGTTCCAAAATGCAAAAACATTCAACTTTTTCCCAAATCAGGCAACCGACACAGTTCGCATGGAAGAGTCCATGATCGGAATTCTTTCCATTCTAAACATGGCACATTCAAATTAAGTCACAATTTCATATCATTATGGCAAAGAAGAATTTTCTTTTGCTAGCAATAGGCCTGGGAATCACAGGTGTGATAATTGGAGCAATTTCGATTCTCTATAGGATCAGCGGCTTAACAAATCCGTAACATTCGTTATCTTTAGGTATATAATGGGGTTAACAATTGTTTTCGATTATCTATGGGTCACCGAAAACACAGTCAGCCACGTCGTGGTAGTCTTGCATACCTGCCTAGAGGACGTGCCAAAAGCATGGAGCCGAGAATTAGAACTTGGCCAGACATTGTATCTGAACAACCAAAGCTTTTGGGTTATGCTGGATTCAAAGTCGGATGCATCCAAATTGTCAGCATCGATGACAGAGAAAAAACGCCAAACCATGGAAAACAACTAGTCAGTCTTGGCACCGTAGTTGCAACGCCACCAATTTCAGTAATTGGAATTCGCGGATATTATGAAGACATTGACGGTGCACATGCATTATTTGACGTCTATTCTAACGATATGCCAAAAGAAGTTTCAAGATTATTCACACTAAAACCAAAAGATGGAACGCTAGAGCGAGCAGAAAAAATGCTAAATCGCACAAGCGAGCTCTATGCGATTGTCGCAGTACTGCCAAACAATGCAGGAATCTCACAAAAGAAACCATATGTCTTTGAAGTCGCAGTCAAAGGCGGAGACATCAAAAAACAATTTGATTTTCTAAAATCGCTCTTTGGAAAACAAGTCAAAGTAGAAGAAGTCTTTGAGCTTGGCTCCAGCGTTGATGTAGCATCAATTACCAAAGGCAAGGGATGGGAGGGCCCAATCACAAGATGGGGTGTCAAGAAAAAGCAGCACAAATCAAGAAAGTCAGTTCGAGCATTGGGCACACTAGGTCCAATTTCACCATCAAGCATCATGTACACCGTACCACGCGCAGGTCAGCGTGGTTTTCACCAAAGAGTAGAATACAACAAGCGAATTATGATTATGAGCAACACTGACAAGGACGATTTCAAAATCAACCCCACTGGCGGATACAAACACTATGGGTTTGTCGACGGCGACTTTGTAGTTCTCAAAGGCTCAGTTCCAGGAACATATCGAAGACTAGTAAAACTTAGAACCCAAGTAAGAAATGTTCCAAACAAAGTTCTCAAGCCAAACATATTGGAGATTGTAGTATGAAAGCACAAACACTATCATTAACTGGCACAAAGCAAGACGAAATTGAGCTACCAAAGGTATTCTCAACACCAGTAAACAAGGATCTAATTCATCGAGCATTTGTCAACTTGGATTCTCACCACTATCAAAGACAAGGAAGAATGCCATCTGCTGGCCAAAACACCGTTGCTGCATCAAACGATCCACCAACAGGTCATGGACAAGCAAGAGTCGCAAGAATTCGTGGCGGCGGCCCAAGACGTGGACAAGCTGCCAAAGTCGCAATGGTTCGAGGCGGAAGACAAGCACACCCACCAACATCTGAAAAAGTAGTTTACAAGAAGCTAAACAAACAAGAAAAACGACTAGCACTATGTTCAGCAATCGCAGCTACTGCCTCAAAGGACTTGGTCTCCTCACGAGGACACATCATCAAAGGAATTGAATCGTTCCCAGTTGTAGTATCTGATGATATAGAAAAGATCTCCAAAGCAAAAGAAATCTCAAAGGTGATGTCTGCACTAAAATTGTCTGGCGACATTGAACGATTAGAGAAAAGGAAGGCACGCTCTGGCAGATCATCAATTAGAGGAAGAAAAACAAAGACAGGCAAATCCATTCTATTTGTAACCAAAGACGCAAAATCCCTGTCCAAGGCATGCGGCGCATTTCCAGGAGTCGATGTAAGGGCAGTAAGTGATCTATCAATCCTAGATTTGGCTCCAGGTTCTAGCCTAGTTAGATTAACAGTTTACACCAAGGGAGCAATAAACGAAATTGGAAACCTGAAGTCACGCCATCTTGAATTAATGGAGGCATTACAATGAATACTACTCAAGCAACAAAAATAATTCTTCGACCATACGTCACGGAAAAGACATTCTCTCTAATTGAAAAAGACAGCAGAATATGCTTTATTGTCGACAGAGATGCAAGTAAAGCAACAATCAAAGAAGCAATCAAGACACTATACGAAGAAAATGCAATTGATATTAACACAGCAAGAACAATTTCTGGCAAAAAGGCATTTGTCAAATTTGAAACTGTTGAAAAAGCCCGCGACCTTGCAACAAAGATAGGAATGCTATAATATGGACTGCAAAAATTCAAACCTACAGGTGTCAATAAATGGTTAAGGAATTCGATTATCGGGGCATTCCATTGGATCAACTCCAAAACATGTCGCTAGAAAAATTATTTGAGCTGTTCCCAGCGAGAGCAAGACGATCCCTCACCCGTGGAATCACCGACGGCAAAAGAAAACTAATTGAAGAGATCAAGGCAGACAAGGCAGGCAAGTCCAATAACCCAATCAAGACACACATTCGTGATCTTATTGTACTACCGTACATGGTAGGAGTAACAGTTAACGTATTTTCTGGAAAAGAATTCGTTCCAGTAACAATCACACCACAAATGATTGGCCACTTTATAGGCGAATATGTTAGAACAAACAAGCGAGTTGTTCACGGCGCACCTGGTGTCGGAGCATCAAGATCCAGCTTGTATGTGCCATTAAAGTGATTATCATGCCGGACTATGGTTACGCATTTCAGAATTTCGACTCGACAAAGCACGTTCGAGCATCGATTCGAGAAAAATCCTTCTCTCACAAACATGCACGCGAAGTAGCCAAAATGATCAAAGGCATGTCAATTGAAAAGGCACGAGATGCACTACAAGAAGTAGTTTCACTGAAAAGAGCAGTCCCATTTAGAAGATACAAAAACGAAGTAGGACACCGCTCCGATACTGGTGTAATGTCTGGTCGTTACCCAAGAAAGGCAGCAGAGGAGTTCATCAAATTATTGGATAACCTAGAGGCAAATGCAGAATACAAGGGAATGGATCTTGACAGACTCAAAATCATTTCCGCAAATACTCACAAGGGAGTTCTTATCAAACGATTTACTCCAAGAGCACAAGGCAGAGCAACTCCAAAGAACAATGTCCTAACACACGTCGAGCTGGTGGCTCAAGAGGTTTAGAAAAATGTCTTCAGTCAAAAATGTAATCAAAGACAACTATAACATGATGCTACTCAAAGACTATCTCAGAGCGGCAATCAAAGAAGCAGGATTCTCACACGTTGAAATTTCCAAAACACCGACTGGCACTAGAGTTGTATTACACGTAACGCGACCGGGCATCGTAATTGGAAGAAAGGGAACTGGAATCAGAGAACTGACCGAAACTCTGGAGAAAAGATTTGGCCTAAAGAACCCTCAAGTAGCAGTAAACGAAATCTCACAACCCGAACTCACTGCAAGTGTAATGTGCAACAGACTGGCACAACTAATTGAGCGAGGCACAGCATTTAGAAGAGCGACAATGTGGACACTGCAACAAATCATGAATGCGGGTGCAATGGGAGTTCAAATCACAGTTTCAGGCAAATTACGAGGTGACCGCTCCTCATTTGAAAAACACTCATTGGGTGTTTTACCGCGAGCAGGCCACTCCGCAAGCATCATAGTTGACGAAGACACAACCCCAATCCCAACACCGATGGGCTACATTGGAGTTAGAATTAGAATTGCAAGAAAGGAAAGATACATTCCAGAATTTGAGCTAAAGGGCAAAAAAGAAACAAAAGAAGAGCGCGAAACCAGATTGGCAAAAGAAGAATCAGAGCGTGTAGCAAGAACGGAAAGCGAACAAGTCAAACTCGACCAAGAAAAGATTGAACAGATGGATCTCATGGAAGAAACAGAGGAGAAACTAAAGTAAAATGGCCCAACTAAAAATGAAATCAATTAGAGAGCTAAACGAGACAGATCTTAAATCAAGACTAGAGCAGTCACGAGTCGAGCTTGCAAAGATGAGAACAGATGCCGCAAAGGGAACCCTACGCAAGGAATCCGGCAAAATTCGTGCACTGCGCAAGGAAATTGCAAGAATGCTCACAAGACTAAACGAGATGAAAAAGCAATGATGGCACTAAATTCTGAATTCATTGGATTGCACACAGAAGTTGTAGACTCGAAAAACAAATCCCTAGTCGGCCTAAATGGCACAATCATATTTGAAACCCAGCAAACCTTTACAATCAACACAAACCACGGTTCCAAAACCATTCCAAAGCAGCAAACCTTCTGGAAATTTGCAAACGATCAAGTCATTAATGGCAATTTAATAGCAAAAAGACCAGAGGACAGAATAAAGGTGAAAGCATGACAGAACAATCCAAAGTCTACAAGGGAATAGTAACAGACAACGGCGAGCACCTCAGCGTTAGGGGTAAACTCTTCGAAGGTAAGGTAGTCAGTGCCAAGAACAAAAACACTGTAGTAATTCAGCGAGAAAACCCGTTATACATCACCAAGACAAAGCGATACGCAAGAAGTAAAAGTACAATTCATGCTTACAAGTCGGCTAAACAAGAAATCAAAGAAGGCGACATTGTAGTTGCTGCAGAATGCAGACCAATTGCAAAGTCCGTCTCATTTGTAGTAGTGGAGGTAAAGTCATAAAATGTCTGCAGGAAAGTCACGTGCAGTATCGGCAAAGGGAGTACAGGAATTCCGCCCATATGTAACTCGTGCACTACCACTGGGCGCTAGAATCACTTGTGCTGATAACACCGGCGCAAAAATCTTGGAAATAATAATGGTAAAGAGAGCAAAGACAAGAACATCACGATATCCATCTGCAGCAGTTGGAGACTTTGTAAATGTCGTAGTGAAAAAAGGCCCAGCAGAACTCAGAAAGCAAATCTTTGGCGCAGTTATAATTAGACAAAAGTATCCAATTAGAAGATTAAACGGAGTCCGCGTCTCATTTGAAGACAATGCAGCAGTACTTGTAACACCAGAGGGTGAAATCAAGGGAACTGACATTAAAGGACCAGTAGCAGCCGAAGCATCCGAGAAATGGCCAAGAGTAGCAAACTTGGCATCAATGGTGGTATAACACAATGAAGCCAACAATAATTCGTAACAGGACAATTTACCAAGCATCACAATCGCTTAGAAGCAAGCTTCTCTGCGGCCACTTATCAAAGGACCTCAAAAACAAATACCACAAACGAAGCGTCCGCGTAACAGAAGGCGACACAGTAAAAGTAGTTCGTGGCGAATTCAAAGGAGTCTCTGGTAAAGTAACTCGAGTTTCTGCCATGAAAAATGGAGTAGCGATTGAAGGAATCAAGAAAGAAAAACTAAAAGGCGGAAACCTCGATGTATTCATTCACACATCAAATGTAATAGTAACTGATCTAAACACTGAAGATAAGTGGCGAGCAGCAAAACTGGAAGGCAAATCCACCAAGCCAGCAAAGGAAGCAAAACCAGCAACCCCAAAGCCAGAACCAAAACCAAAAACAGAAGCGCCAAAAAAAGAAGCAAAGCAAGACAAAGAAACAAAAGCAGCCAAACCAAAAAAGGAGAGTAAGTAAATGCCACGAATAGCAGGAAGCAAGAAACTCAAAAGACAAATGGCTCCAATGTTTTGGGGAATAACAAGAAAGAGTCCAAGGTTTGTAACAACAGTAAGACCAGGACCACATTCAAAGAATTTCTCAATTCCAAGCGCAGTTTTCCTACGTGACACACTAAAACTAGTCACAACCGCAAGAGAGGCAGAATATGCCATCTATAACGGCAAAGTATCAGTTGACGGAGTAAAAAGAAAGTCAGTCCACCACGGAATTGGATTAATGGATGTCGTGGAATTGACAGGAGTATCAGACATTTACAGACTGGTCCCAAAGCAAGGCCACATACTAGAACCAATCAAGATAAAATCATCAGAAAAATCAGTCAAGCTAGTCAAGGTCACAAGCAAGACCACAATCCGAAAAGGCAAAACCCAACTAGGATTCCATGATGGTCGCTCACTGATCTCTGACACAAAGGCAAAGGTAGGCGACTCGTGTCTCATGCAGGTGCCAGAACAAAAAATAAACGAGGTACTTCCACTGGAAAAAGGCGCCAAAGTACTAGTAACCAAAGGAGTAAACGCAGGACAGCTAGCAGATGTCAAAGAAATCAAGGAAGGAACATTTGTTCTTCCAAAGCGAGCATTATTATCATTAGGCAAGCGTGAAATCGAAATTCCATCGGACTTGGTCATGGTGGTTGGCAAAAAGGAGCCAGTAATCCAAATAGCGTGATAATCATGTCGGCAACACAAAATGCAATGAAAACAATTCGACTAGAAAAAGTAGTCCTCAACATGGGTGTTGGAAAATCTGGCGACGCAATCGAAGTCGCAAAAAGAGCGCTGGATCAAATCTCTAGCAAAAAATCATGCGCACGAGATGCAAAGGGCACACAGCGCGATTGGGGAGTAAGAAAGGGCGAGCCAATCGGCGTCGCAGTAACAATACGCGATGAAGACGCAGCAACACTACTAAAACGACTGCTAGAGGCAGTAGGAAACAGACTAAAGGGAAGATCATTTGATAATTTTGGAAACGTCTCATTTGGAATCAAAGAACACATTGACATTCCGGGAATAAAATACGATCCACAAATAGGAATTCTCGGAATGGAAGTTGCAATCACACTAACAAGACCCGGATTTAGCATCAGACTGCGAAGCAGACACAAGGCCTCAGTTGGCGCAGATCATAGAATCTCAAGAGAAGAAGCCCAAGAATTCTTAACTAGGGAGTTTGGAGTGACCATCATATGAAGGACAGATCATACGAGTATACTGGCAGACACAAACACGAGTTCGGTAAAGGCTCGCGCTGGTGCAAGCGATGCGGCGACTATACTGCAGTCATCCAAAAATACAACCTTATGATCTGCAGACGTTGCTTCCGCGAAGTAGCAAATTCGCTAGGCTTTTACAAATATCGGTGATCATACATGCCAGCGACAAACATTCTTTCCAATCTATTCAATACATTATACAATAATGAGGCAAGAAGAAGAACCGAATGCGTAATCTTGCCAACATCCAAGCTTTCAATTGAAGTGCTCAAAACACTGCAAAAGCACAACTATATTGGCGAATTTGAGCACGTAGAAGACAAGCGAGGAGGCAAATTCAAGATTCAACTATTGGCACACATTACAAAGTGCGGTGCAATCACACCAAGATTCAAAGTAAAAAAAGGCGAGTTCAACGAGTGGGAACAGCAGTACCTGCCAGCATACAACCGAGGAATGCTAGTAGTAACTACAAACCAGGGAATCATGTCTCACCATGACGCGCAAAACAAAGGAATTGGAGGATTTCTAATAGGTTATGTCTACTAAGCAGGAAGAAGTATTTCAAACAACATTTGAAGTGCCGCAAAAAGTCAAAGTCACACTAAACAAGCACATGTTGCTAGTTGAAGGCCCACTAGGCAAAGTCTACAAGAATTTCAAGAAAATTCCAGTGGAAATGTCAGTCTCTGATGGTAAGGTGTCAATCAAGGCAATCAATGCCAGAAAAAAATACTATGCAATAGCAAACACCGCGCTATCCCTGGTCAGAAACCTCTGCGACGGCGTAATCAACGGCTATACCATAAAAATGAAAATAGTATATGCACACTTTCCAATCACAGTAAAAACAAAGGACAAGCTAGTACTAGTTGAGAACTTTCAAGGCGAGCGAGCACCACGCGTGGCAAAAATCCACGGCGCAACCAAAGTAGTATCAAAAGGTGATGACATCACAGTCACAGGCCCAGTTCTCAATGACGTCACACAAACTGCTGCTGAAATCGAGGCAGTAACCAAAGTCAAGAACAAGGATCACCGCGTTTTCCTAGATGGGGTATATCAGTACCACAAAGCAAAAGGCATAGAAAAATAATTTTTTCATTTTAGAATCAATACTCGCAAGAATTAAATCGCATGCGCCAAGCACAATCTTCGTGCCGCCCTAGCTCAGCGTGGTAGAGCGCCTGACTGTTAATCAGGGGGTCGTCAGTTCAAGTCTGACGGGCGGCGCCATAATCTTTCTAAATTCGAATTCTGAAACATTTATTTTTGCTGATGTAAAATCATCTAATCCAGTTTACACCGATATGATTTACAATATTTCTAAATTCGAGTTTTGAAACATTGATCGTTGCAACCGTTCTAGTTTACACATTTAGACCGAACCGATCTAATATCTGATCGCAGATACCCAATAATGCAGGAGGTTTACAATGGCCAGAACTAGAAGGGCCAACCGTTATTGTATTGATTGCGGCGGTAGACTGACATATTACCCTAGACTATCAAACCCAAAGGCACCTAACGAACACCGGGTCCTAGTTTATGCATGCCCTGACTGTACCGTAGACTTTGAGAAACCCAAGCTATTATCAATTAGGCGAAACCAGGTAGAAGACCCACTGGAAACAATAGAAATAGAAATAATAGAAAACCGCGAAAAGGTAACTCTGACTAACTAATTATTTTTCACAAACAGCGCTTTATCATGGTACTATCACACAAAATTGTGTAAGTACAAAAAAGTACTTGGGGAAGTCGCTTTATTATTGCAGCCATAATTCAAGGTGGAATTATTACATTTTTGGCAATGTCGATGGTAGGACTGCAGGTGATTTTTGCAGCCAAAGTCAACGTTATCCGGTTTTATCACTATCTTTTGAAGGTCTTGCAAAATGCGTTCTTTATTGGGATAATGACAATAGGCGTTCTTTACGGTGGTCTAGCATACACAATAATTATGTGAAAAAATCATACACTGTTTCAGACTAGTTTAACCCTGGTACTACCAGTGTTAAATTATGATGCCGTCAAAACACGCACAAAACTGCCTAGTTCTGCATAGTTATGATAATACAAAACCTGTCTAGTTTTGCCAAAAATTTACCATTATTTTCCATTTTAGCATATAAAGAAATGAGGGCATTTTCTCAAAAAACCTCCAGTAAACTCCATTTGGATATCAAGAAATAATACCAAAAAATGGCAAAAATACTAAAAAGTCTGGGGTTTAGCTTTTACTCGTATCAAAAATAATTACAAGGTCCCTAGCTAGGCAATGGGGGTGTTTTGACACTTGGCCGCATTAGTTACGAACAAACGTTAAACCCCCGTAGTTTTTGAGCATTTTTGAAAAAATCACCACATGAGTAAGCCGGGACTCCGTACCGGGGGGTTTAGCATTTACGAATGATTTTGCAAAATTTGATGTTTTCTAATATTGACAAAATTTCTGCCAAATCTTGGATTTTTAGGCGTACGGAATTGGTTAATTTAGCCCAGTTTTATTCCAAAAAGTGGGGGGTCTGACGCAATTTTGGTCAAAAAAGCACCGCAAAAAGACTATGAACACTTTAGAAAGTATTTTGCTTTTTCATGCGTTGACCTGATAATACTTGATGGTAAGTCTGTCCTGCTGACTAGAAGAACCAGAAATCCATACAAGGGATACTGGCATCTTCCTGGAAGCATGGTACACAAGGATGAAACTCTGCAAGGTGCAGTCAAAAGATCCGCAAAAGAAGAGCTAAACCTCAATGTGAAAATCAAAAGATTTGTTGGAGTCTATGAGAGCATCAACAAATTCCGTCATGATGTCTCACATGGATTCATAGTGGTACCATCAAAGGGAAAAATCAAGACAGATTACCAAAGTGACGATTATGGGTTTTTTACAAGGCTGCCTGACAAGACCCTACCACACCACAAAAAGATGATTCGTGACGCGTTGAATTCTAGGCACAAATGACAAATATTGCTAAATTCGAGTTTTGAAACATTACAAAATGATCAATTAATAAGACAGCAATTGATACGTTTAACATGGCTGCTAAAACAATGGGTCTTGTAGCAATGGCAGTATTGCTTTCTGGCGCGTTATTGATGGGATTCTCAGCTGATCAACCCGCAGACGCAAAGCCGGCAAAAGACTCTCCAAAGCACAAATTCAGCAAATGGACAAAAAAAGTATGCGGTGATGAATTGTGCCCTGATGAATCATTCTCAAGAGTTAAGCAATACATTGGAAAAAGTAAGACTCCCCGATAATCACATCTTTAAAATATTTTGTTTCTAAATTCGAATTTTGAAATATCGATAAATGGATGGATTAATTAATACAATAAAGTTCAGCTAAAACATGCTCAAATTAGCAGCATTAATTGGAGTCAGCATATTATTGTCAATGACAGTAATTAATGCACTCGAGGCAGGACAATTTGCAGAAGCGAAAAAGTCCTCAGGTAAAGGTCTGCAGAGACACAAAATCTCAAAATGGATGGGAAATAGTGTCTGTGGTGATCAATTATGCGAAGGTCAACCGTATTTCAAATGGAACTTCAAGTCAAAGACATTCAAATCTCCATACGATACATACACACACCAAGAATTACTGAAAATTAAAGGGCAATAATTCTATTTTTTAGTTTAAAAAAGTAAAAAGTCAGAGGATGTCGTGCTTATCTTGAAGAACCTCTGCTGATTTGTCCCTTTTTCAATCCTGGGTAGTTTTTCTATTTTTTCTATGATTTCCAGCGCCAGAGCATATTTCGCTCTTGCAGTGCCACTGAAAATTCATAGCCTAGCTTTATTGCTTCTGGGGGCAGTTCCTTGAGGTTTTGAAGATCTTTTCCATCTGTTTTTATTCGCTCACCTAGGGCAAAAGTTTTTCAGTTGTCTGATAGGTCTCGATGTTTTTGAGTCAGGTGTTCTTGTATCATTTGTCGCCATTGTGTCAACTGGATTCTGATTACTTGTTCTGTTTTTTGCGAATAAAAGACTCGCATCAAAATGATATTGTGTGTTATGGTACTTGGATTTTGTTATTGTTTTGATATTTTGTCTAGTGCGCTGATTAGTTTTTCAACGCCGTATTTGTTTATCATTGTAGATAGATCTCGCACTATCATGGCTTCTTCTATTTCTGGCCTGGTGTTGGTTGGTTGTTTTGGTTCTGCCTTGAACATGTCCATTTCACCCCAAAATCTGTTTTGCTCTGCTTTGATTTTTTCAAGCTTTGATACTTTGTCTTGCAAATGTGCATTTACGAATTTCACAAATTGATTTGCATTTCTGGTATCATTTCCAGCCTCTACAAATTTGTCTTTGACTTTTTCAGAATGTTCTCGAGTATCTGTTTCTTCCTCCCGGAAATACAGTTTTCTGACCTGAATTCCAAATGGATCATCTTCTCCTATCTGCAAGTCTTTTTTTTGTAGTTGCTTTTCTACCATGTTATATCTTGCATTGACACATAATATCATGTGTTTTGTATCATACGAACAAACAAGTTGGTAAAACACACGCTTGGCATTTTGTTAAAACTAGCTTATCAGCCATCTATTAAGAAATAACATATTTCGCCATGCATGGATGAGATAAAACTTGAAGTGCAAAAGGCGCCGTCTGATGCTCAGCTCAAGGTAATTGAAGACTGTTTTAGAGCAATGCCAATAGAAGAAATACTATCAGGCCTCAAATTTGCCAAGAACCGTTGGTCTGCAAAAGACGCAGGAGTTCTCAAGGTGGGTAGAAAAAGCATCATCCAAAAAGAAATTCACTCTATAACAAACGAGCAGGCACAGTGGCGTCTAAAAAACTGGAAAATGATGATCTCAAATTACAGGCGCCGCGGATACAGCTACCCAACAATTTCTAGAATAAAGAAAATTCTAATTGAAAAAAGTAAAAAGAAATCTAAATGATTGACTCTCTTCTTACTTGACTAGCTACGCTAGTTGGCGGCTCTGGAATGCTTGCTCTTGCCTGGCCCTCAATTACTGCTTGTGCTTCTTCTAGTATTGCAAGTGTGTCTGAGTTCGAACTATACGTAGACACTGTTGTATCTGCAGCATTCATTGAAGATCCTGTTAACACATCACCTAGTATTTGTGAGAGGTTTTGCATTGATGACGTTGCCTCTGGCATTATTCCAGAAAGTGAGCTGCCTAGTCCCTTGATTACCGACATGCATGGGCTCAATGTCACTACTATGTCGCCTAGCTCTGATACTGTGTTTAATCTGAGCTGAATCTGCTCTAGTGCGAGTTTTGCGCCGTTTACCATGTTGTGCATTTTTCTAATTTCTAGTAATTCAGTTGCATATGCTTTTGCATGTAAGTTGTTGTTTGATTTTTGTGCAGAAACTATTTTGTTGAAAATGTAATCATGTTTTTGTTTTATCTTTTGGGAAATTCCATCTAGTTTGACAATTTGTAATTGTAGATTTTTCTGGGCTACGTCGATTTTGTTTTTGAGTGGGACGTCTGGCTTTACTTTATCGACAATTTTTTGTGTGAGGCTCTCTGATCTTCCAAAATCATTCCATTTGTCGCTTAATGACCCCATGCTGTAGTGCTTGAAAAATTGGTTTTAAAGAAATTTGTAACCTTGGACAGTGTAACTCTGGTTACAAGGGGGCATGGTTACAAGTCTAACCAAAGGTAAATGTATAGATTTCAAAGCCTGATTTTGCCTGAATTTCTAATACATGAGATGATGACTCTTCAATACTGACTAGATTATACAGTGTGGACTCTTTGATGATTGTTTGACCATCATTGACATCTGTGCCAGAGTGTTGCTCTGAAATCATTTTACCATCCAATAATATTTCTAGTTCTGATTCACCGGAAGCCACAATGTTTACTTCTTTTGCAAAGTATGGCAAAATAATTCTGCCTGACTCTGATGTTAGAATCATTCTATCATCAAGATTTTTCCAAGTTCCTTCCATGTAGAAATTATTTTCATGTAGTTTGTCTGGTATTGTGTAAGTTACTTCCTGGCCTGGCCTGAATCCCTCCGGGTTTCCAATTTGGCTTCGGCCAAATGCAAAGTCATAACCAAAATACAATTCTGGAGTGCGTGATCCGTGTTTGTATTGTTCAATGTCTACTAGTGGTTGAGCTGACGCTACTTTGATACCCATTCTTTCTGCTCGCTCTTTTAATAATTCCTGAATGATTCTTTCAGTTTCGTCATATGCTCCTTCACCAATATGATCATATCTGATGTATCCTTCATCGTCTGCAAGATATTTCCTTGGCCAGTATCTATTTTCAAATGCGTCCCAAGTTTTTTTGTCATTGTCTAACACAACGGGATACTCTATTCCAAATTTTTCCACCGCTAATTTTACATTGTTGATGTCTTTCTCAAATTCAAATTCAGGTGAGTGTATTCCAATTATTACTAGGCCTTGGTCTGAATATTTCTCATCCCATGCTGTAATGTATGGCAGGGTTCGCTGACAGTTTATGCAGCTATATGTCCAGATATCATATAGAACCACTTTGTCCTTGAGCTTTTCTTGTAGCTGAGAATCGGTGTTGATATAGCCTGCAATTCCGACTAGTTCTGGGGCTTTTTTGAGGTGACTGTTGTCAATTTCGGACATGTCCTGCGCATTAAAATCCTGAATCTGATCCAATGTAGAAAAATAGGCACCTAGACCAACGACTAGTCCTGCAATTATTGTTCCCATGATTATTGCGGTTCTTATCTCTGATCTCATAATGTCACCCAAGTAACAATTCATTCAAAATGGGAAAACTAGCTATTCTCGCAAGCTGGTTTGTCAGTACTAGGATTCCAAGCAATATGATCAGTCCGCCCATTATGATGGAATAATATTTCAAATGTTTGCTAATTGATCTAATGACTCGAGTCATTTTTGAGAAGAACAAACCCATCAAAATAAACGGAATGCCAAGTCCAACGGAATATGCAAGTAATAGCGTAAATGCCTGGCTTGGTGTAGTTGCAGCCAATGTGAGAATGCTTCCAAGAATAGGACCAATACATGGAGTCCAACCAGTTGCAAATGCTAAACCAAACACAAATGAAAGTGGATAGCTAGACTTTCCAGCCTTTGGCAATATTTTTTTCTCAAAATTTAGTTTCATAATTCTAGTTGACAATAACATGAATGCTCCAAATCCGATAATTATTGTACCTCCTATCTGATTAAAACTAGAAACCAGATTGGTTGCATTGTTGACTAGTACGCTGTTTAGTATTACGCCAAATATTGAGAAAACTATGGAAAATCCAAGAACAAAAAATACTGTATTTATCAAAATGTTTAGTCTGTTTACTGCGAGATTTAGTGTGCCGTTGTTTCTCTGGATCTCAGTAATTGTCGTACCGGAAATATATGCCAAAAATGCCGGAATCACTGGCAAAATACATGGCGCCAGAAATGAGCCCAGTCCTGCAATTGCCGCAATTCCAATAGTTATTTCTGACAATACAAAAATTATCAAATTTTTTTATTAAAGCATTGTTCCAGATTTTTCTGGTATTGCTTTTTATCTAAGCTGCATGGATAAAACTTGTGAACAAGAGATTCATTATAGTTGGAATTGCTCTTGGAATAATAGTTGCAATTGCAGTTTTTATAGGCTCACCTGCGTTTATGGGCTTTGACATGCGTAGATAGTTCATATCAAATCAAACTTTTTACCTGCTCTATCAAATGCTTCCAATATATCATCAATGTGTTGTTTTAATAGCCAAGCAGTAACTGAGATTCTCAGCCTTGCCGAGTTCTTTGGAACAGTTGGATATCTGATTGGCTGTACAAAAATTCCATTATCGTACATGAATTTGCCAAACTCCAAAGTTTTCTTTTCATTACCAATTATTATTGGTATGATGTGTGTTTGGGATTTGATGTCGTATCCTAATTTTCTTAGGCCTGATAACAATTGAGATACGTTTTGTTTCAGTTTCTTTTGCTGTTTTGTTCTGTTTTGTGCAAGTCTTGATAGTGATAATTCCACCAAAAATGATGGCAATGCAGATGTGTAGATAAATGAGCGGGCCTTGTTTATGCACAAATCTGTGACTTGGTTTGATGATGCAACATAGCCTCCAAAAGAACCCAAGCCCTTGCTCAGACTACTAATGTATACGTCAATTCTTTTTTCCACACCAAAATGATTTGGAGTGCCTTTGCCGTTCTTGCCTACTGTAAAATCACCATGTGCATCATCTATTACTAAAATAGAGTCTGTTTTTTCAGATATCTCTGAAATCTCATCCAAATTGGCAAAATCCCCATCCATGCTAAATATTCCCTCAGTTATGATGAATTTTCTGCCTTTGACTTTGGTTGCTTTTTTTCTAAGATCATCCGAATCATTGTGTTTGTATACTTGAATTTTGGCGCCGCTCAATCTGCATGCCTCGATTATGCTTGCATGGTTTAACTCGTCACTAAATATCGTGGATTGTTTGTCTGCAAGTGCTGGTATTGCACCCAAATTTGCCATGTATCCAGTTGGGAAAACTAGGGATGAATCTTGTGACTTATGGGATGCGAGTTTTTTTTCTAGTCGGACAAATGACTCGTCATTTCCAGACACCAGCCTTGAGCTGGATTGGAGCTGTTTTGGTTTGATGTTCCAGTTTGATAGCCCCAAATAATCATTTGAGCAGAAATTTACCAGTTTTTTTGTATTTATTGTGATAAATGGACCTGAAACCTTGACATTTCTGAGACTTCTGTACAGATTTTGTTTTTTTAGCTCGTCTAGTCTTTGAGCTATATAGTCAAGCTTCAAGTTTGATGTTTTTGATCATTTCGAGATCTTTGTTCATTGGGTTGCCGTCCAAAGTAAGATAGCCTGAACTGATTATCCCATTTGCTCCACTTAGCAAGAGTTCCTCACCAGAGTCTTTTAGGTGTACTTCGCGTCCTCCAGAAATTTTGATAATTGATCTTGGCAACGCAAATCTGGTCACTGCAAAAACCCGCAGGATCTCCTCAAATGATATGGGCGTTTGTAATTCAAGTGGTGTTCCTGGAATTGCCACTAGTAGGTTTATTGTGACTTCTTCAGGTTCCAGTCTTGCTAAATCTGAGATTAATTCCAGTCTTTGTGCACGTGTTTCGCCCATTCCTATGATTCCACCAGTACAAAGCTCAAGGCCTGCACTTCTTGCAACGTGTAGCGTGTCTAGTCTGTCTTGATATGTATGAGTGGTACATATTTGTGGGAATTTTGATCTTGCAGTTTCTAGGTTGTGATTGTATCGTTTAACTCCAATCTCTTTGAGCTTTCTTGCTTGTATTTCTGTGAGAAAGCCAAGACTGCATTCTATGGATATTCCAACTTGGTCTCTGATCTGTTCTATTATATCACAAACTTTGAGAAAATCTGTGTCTGAGGGCTGACGCCAGGCAGCTACTAAACAGTATGATTCAGCTCCTTCATCCTTTGCCTTTTTTGCAGTCTTGATTATTTCCTCTGCTGGTAGTAATTGGTAGCTATCTATTCCTGTGTTGAAAAATGCAGATTGTCCACAAAAAACACAATCCTCACTACAATAGTTTTTTTTGATATTTGCTAACTGTTCTATGTCTACCTTGTTTCCCTGAAATGTCCGTGTGATTTTGTTTGCGGCATCTGATAGCATCTTCAAATTTGTAATGTTGATGAGTTTTTCTAGTTCAAATTCTGTTAGTTTTTTTCCAGCCAAAACCTTGTCTTGACATTCTAAAATTAACTGAGAGTCCATCATTGTGCATTAATTTTTTCTATTAATTAATATTTCAAATGTTAACCAGTAGTTGCGTACTGGTTTACAATTATTTTGATATGTTTTTGATGGTTTTAATTGTGCCGTCTACTAGAAAATCAATTTCTTTTTGTGACATAGCAAGAGGCGGAACTAGCATGATGATGTTACCAAGTGTCCTAAGGTAGATTCTATGCTTTTTTGCCTCATCAAAGACTATCTTGTTTGTAGATTTTGCAAAAGATTTGGGAGTCTTTTTTGCTTTATTTGAGACCAATTCTATTGCTGCAAGCATGCCTTTGTGCCTAATGTCGCCTACTGTCTCGATGGTGTATAGTTCTTTTAGCCGTTTTTCTAGATGTATTGCGGTCTTTCTTACCTTTGAGATCAGGTTTGTTCTTTGATAGAGTTCTAGGTTCTGGTTTGCTACTGCACATGCAAGCGTGTTGCCAGTAAATGTGTGGCCATGATACAAGTGCTTCATTTGGTGATATTTGCCCAAAAATGAGTCATAGATCTTTTTTGTTACAAGCGTTGCAGACATTGGCAAGTAGCCAGCCGTGAGCATCTTGCCATATGCTACAATATCGGGTCTGCTTTTTTGTGCAGTGTATTCTACTAGTGATCCTAGTCGACCAAATCCCGTAGCAATCTCATCTAGTATTAGCAAAGTGTCGTGATTTTTGCAAATTTTGCTTATTTGAGATTGGAAGCCGTCTTTGTAGATGTTGACTCCGCCTGCTATCTGTGCGCCGCTTTCCATTACGAATGCCGCAATGTTTTGATTCTTTGCTAGCGTGGTTTCAATTTTCTCCAAGGTCTGAGAATAATATTCTTCGATGTTTGTTATTTTGTAGCTATTCTTAAAGGGAATCTGGATTGATTTGTATAGGTTTTTTTTGAATTTGGTAAAAAATACCGGAACAAATCCAACTGACATTGTGCCAAATGTGTCTCCGTGATACCCATTTTGTAATGTGGCAAACATAGTCTTGTTCTTGTATCCGATGTTTTGCCAGTATTGCAATGCTGCTTTGAATGCAATTTCCATGGCAGTTGAACCATTATCAGAGTAAAAGACTCGACTCATGCCTGGGGATATCCCAACTAGTTTCTTTGCTAGGTCTTCTGCCTGATTATTTGTAAGGTTGAACAGAGATGAATGGATGATTTTCTTTGATTGCTTGTTTATTGTAGAAATCAGTTCTTTTTTAGAGTGACCCCATACATTACACCACATGCTTGCCACCCCATCCAGATACTTGTTCCCATCAGAGTCTACAAGCCAAAATCCTTCCCCCCTGACAATATTTGGAAAAGAATCCCATTCGGACATTTGCGTGTATGGATGCCACACAGAACTGCGTCTCATTGCATGTATGACTGAATTTTCATTTTAATAATCAAGCGGTAAATTTGTTAATCTTTGTAATAATTAAGCGGGGTATACTGATCGGTTTCTAGTGAAAAACCCCTGCTTAAATCGAATCTCTACGCCAAAAACCTAATGGATTATCCGCGCTGTATGGTCTTGTTCAACCAGGCTATCAAAACAGAGAGAACCAGGCTGAACTATAACTATGGTCTATCAAAATTCCTGGAATTTGCCAAATCCAGAATGCCAAACCCTACCTTTGACTCTATTTCCAAGATTCCGCAAAAGCAAGGTCAGATACTGATTGAGGATTATGTCCTTTATCTTAAGAACAAAACCCTATCGGACAAGACAATCAAAAATTACATCACACCTTTGCAATTATTTTTTGCCATGAGTGACAAGTCGTTTAATTGGCTCAAAATTCAGAAAATGATTCCTGAAAATGACCTGGTTATCCAAGATGAGCCACACACCAAAGAAACCATAATCAAAATGCTTGCAAACATGAGATCACTTGAAGACAAGGCGTTATTGATGGTCTTGGCTTGTAGCGGTTGTCGGGTTGGCATGGTTTTGGACTTTAGAATAGGCGACATCAAACCAATGTCAGACGGTTCTCAATGCGTTATAGTATATGCAAGGACTAGATCTGCATACACGACTTTTATCACTGCAGAAGCCTATCAGTATGTCCAGGATTGGCTTGCCAAACGAAAACAGCATGGTGAGAATCTGACTAGTGAAGATCTTGTATTTCCAAGAAAACCTAACGATTACTCTGCTTACTTTAGCGGTCTTTGCAAGAATCTTGCAATATCCGATAAGATTGGCAATCATCAAAGAAGAATCAAGGCTGTTCATGGACTAAGAAAGAGGTTCAATACTATACTAAAGTCAAAAAGTGACATTAATCCAAACCTTGCCGAAAGGCTTCTAGGTCATTCCGTGTCAATCAGGCTCGATAATGCGTATTTCAGACCGTCTGAAGCAGACCTTTTTGCAACGTATCAGAAAATCATTCCTGACTTGGTTATTGATGAAAAATACCAGCTACAAAATGAAATCGCACAAAAAGAAGCACAAATCCAGGCACTACAAGACGAAAAAGACATCAAGATCAAAGCTTTGGAACAAAAATTAGAAATGATTAGTCATCATTTGCTAAATTTAGAACTTAGGCAATAGTAAACAGGATTGGTATTTCAAATTGCAGGTATATTGATAGATTAGATTTTTCTTTGACATGTTCAGCATATAGTCTGTCTATTATTCTTCTAGCCGTCTGAAAAGCGGTCTTTTGAATGTCCCTCACTGATTTTGTTTGCTCATTATCTAATTTCATGAAAACCTCGACGTATCCTACTGTAGAGGCTATGTCGATTATGCCTTTAGTAAATCTAATAATTCCATCTATGTTGTTTTTGATCGTTTTATCTGCAAATTTTAAATCTTGACAAACAGTTTTTTCCTTTTTAGGTATTCCAGAGATTTTATTATTTCGTCTTCATAATTTTTAATCCTGGATTTGTAATTCACAAGTATCTCTGGGAACGTATCTATGTAATTGGGGTTAATTTTGTAGATGATAAATTTGCCATCTTTTCTTTTTGTTATGATCTGTTGGTCTATCATTGAATCCAACGTGGTTTTTGTGTCTGTCTTGTCTCTTTTTGTACCACTTGATATTGCGTTAAAGTGAGCCTCATTACCTCTGAAACTACGCAAAAAATCAAAAACCTTTCTTTCATACGTATTCATGGTATACTTATCGGTTTCTTCAAAGAAACCGTTGTTTAAAAACATTGTATACGTATGATACTCATGACATTAGAAACCACAATGAAGGTTAGCAGGAATTTTCTTGCAAAATTAGCCTCAAAAAAAGAGCCTAGAGAGTCCTATCAGACGTGCCTGGAGAGGCTTTTGGGTGAATATCTTGGCTAATTCCCCTTTTTGTTCAATCTGTTCAAGACCAATCTTTGATCATACAGGTATGGAATCGATTCAATGTATGATCAAAATAACGCAGAAGGAAGGTGTCAAACCAGGCTGAGCATTTCTCAACCTAGTCTAACATGAAATTAGTCAGTATGATTAATCTATTTGAGAATTTAAAGTCTTGCGAAATTCACGACTTTAGATTCTATTCTCAAAAAAACACCTATGTCGTGATCAAGTGTTTTGTTTGTCAATGCACTAGGACATTTTTTTACAAAAGGTGATTAGTATACAATTACAACTAATACAAACAGAGCAACAAGAATTCAAACCTAATCGGTATATCACACTATCCGAGCAAAAAGAATTCTGTGATTTTCTTTCTAACTTTCCAGTAAACCCTCAACAATTAGAAAAGCTAAGGGAATGTGCTAGCAGGTGGGAACGATATCATTGCTCTGCTGATCATACTCATACTGTCAAGCGTAAATATCTCAACTGTGGTCTTAGAGGCAAATGCCCTAGATGCTCAATTAGCTATTCAAGGCAAAGAGCCGATATAATGTATCAGTGGATAAAGAGAAACCTTGCAGACAAGCTAGACTTTGATCTTAAATTGAATCAAATCGTTCTTACTTTGCCTGAATTTCTGCATGACCTGGATCAGAAAACTTTCTCAAAGATGATAAGATACTTCATGATGAAATTTGGTCTTGAAGCCTATGGCTATGTCATTCAAACAAGACATTCAAAGAATCCTCTAGGTCAAAGATACGTTCATGCTCACGTTCTGACTTTGAACATAAAATCAGAGAATCACAGGCTCAAACAGGGTGATTATTACTTTGACCTGGACAAAATGAGGCTAGATTGGAAGCAGACAATAGAGAAGTTCTGTCACATATCATTAGAGGGACAAGTCAATATTCACTCTGAATATGCTAGTATTCTAAAAGACAAGCCCAAAGTCATGCATATTTTGTCATACGTATACCGATATTCTATTCAGGACTTGTTTCAAGTCCAAGTGCGAGCCAAGTCCATTAATTATCTTGAATTTCCGCAATTCGAAGGGGCAAGACCTAATACAATACTGCAAATCGATGAGCTATCCTCTAAGGTCCTGGAAATCTTGAACGAACCAAAGAGCAACCTTGTTTGGTGTGGTCTTTTGACTTCAACTAAGCGTAATTTGTTAAAGTCTATGATTTCTGAGGGATTTACTCAGTATGATCTGCAAGGAAACGAGTTAGAAGAACTGTATTATGAATGGTCTTCACTTGAAGATATCAAAAAAGAGATTCTACAACGAGCTAGAACGTGTCGGGATTGTGGATTTTTGTATGAGGAAATTCCATTTGAAAGAGGTCAGTATGAAGGCGATGATGAGCCAAGTGTTTAACTCAATCGTGTATGGTTCCATCGTGCATTGTAGCTCCTGACAAATTCGCAAATCTCAAATCCGCCCCTGTCAAATTCGCCCCTGTCAAATTCGCCCCTGTCAAATTCGCCCTTGACAAATTCACCCCTG
>VHBK01000006.1 GCA_016872015.1 Nitrososphaerota archaeon | reverse complement strand
AGTTATCATCATAGCTGCATTGTGTCTTGTTTTTGCAAATAACGATGCCTTTGCCCAAAAATCAAAAATCTGCGGAGACACCCTATGCTCAAAGGTGCAGGCATGCCCAAAGGACCAGGCACTAGACAAAATAACGCTAAAGTGCCATCCAGGCTCTGACGGCTGGAAAATAACTGGATATTACTTGCCGCTAGAAAAAGAATTCTTCAAGGACAAATTTCAAACAGTACTAGTAGAGGGAAAAAAGAAGAATGGCTCTTTTGACTATATCGAGGGAAATTCCACATTTTACTACAAGCAGTTCAGATCAGGGTTTCTATCTGATGTAATTATACAGGGCTCTGGCAAGACAACAGAATCAAAAATACTGCAAACATGGATGAATGATTTTATCTATCCAAATGGGGAAATGACTCGATTCTATCATTTTGGAAAATGCGCGTACACTGCATCTGGTGTTTGTCTTCCACTATCGGAATCCTCGCTCTCAGAACCACTGGTCCTAGTTGCAGTGACAAGGGGAAAAACAGACATGCAAAAAGGAATAATATCTCATGGAACTTTACTTAGAATTCCAGACATACCGTCGCCATGGAACGCCAGGACTTACTGGGCAACAGACATTGGGGAATGGAGCGACAAGCACATTGACATTTTTACAGGGTATGGCGCAAAGGCAAAGGCAGACGCATATAGGATAACCAAGCTTCCGCCACAGGAATCAAGTAAAGTCCTGGCAGTCGGATTCAAAGACACTAAATAATGTGAATTATGGTAGAGACGCCACGCTTTTCAGTTTCGTAGCCGTTTTCCATTTCTGCAACTGTAATAGTAAATGAAATCAAGTCTCGCTGTTGTGCCGCAGTCGCATCAAGGTACAGATGCACATCCATCAGGTCAAATTCTTCCTGAGGGATTCTGCTCTCATCAATGAAGACTTTGGCGGTAGATTCTACTCGGAATTGCTGGCCCTTGTAGTGCTCGATAATCTTGGTCTTTCTTCCGTTTCTGCCTGCAGCTCTGACATTGATGTCTATTATTCCGGGCTTTGAGCTGGTGTATCCTGACTGTTTGTTTACAAATACTCCAAGCTGGAATGGCTGGCCAGCAGTGGATTCTGCCATTTTTTGTATTCCGTCATTCATTGCAACATCTACTCCCTTGATTGTCTGAGAAACCTTGGCAATCCACTCGTTGCTTTTTTGTATTACTGCCGCTATTCGCTCCCGTCTTTTTTTGTCCTCTTCTGGATCTAGCTGATATCTGTCAACCCAGGCCAAATAGTCCTTGGAAATGTCCTCGATGAACTGGATGCACGTTACCTTGTAGTCATCAACAGAATTTGCCCGCTCGGATGCCTCATCTATTCTCATTCCGTCATAATCAGCAGGCATTGCCATAATACCAGAGTGATTCCAGTCTGTAAAAAACCAATCTTGAAAAAATATATCCCAAATTATGCTGGAAGAATCGTTGAGTTTTACTAGTATCACAACACAGCTACAGGCGCAGCTAAAATCAAATCTGCCCCAGATTATGATGCTATTGCGAAACAATCCCGCAATGGCGTACACGAAAATAACAGAGATAGGTCTAGATGTAGGCAAAAAATACAATATCCAGTTATTGGTAAATTTCCCGCAGGAAAACAAGATTAACGAGTTTGACTTTTACGGCAAGCGAGACCTATCCATTATAGTAGACAGGCAGAAAAGAAACTTTGCAATTCCGCGCCAGACAATAAAGGATGTTGCTGCCAAGATTTTTGGCTCTGCTATAATAGATGATGCATACATGTATGAGGGAAAGGAAGGCGTTCGTGTGACATTTGATGGTGGTAGAATAGACATTTTGCCGCATTCTCTGCACATTTGGTGTTTCTTTGATGATAAAGTAAACGAGTTTTGCAATTGGCTACTAGAGAATGTCTATGATAGTGCTCAGGGTTCTAGCGCTACCAGCTCATAAGAATAGTCCAGTGCGCCGTCTATTGTATAGTATTGCGCTTTTGCAGGAAGTGGAATATTATCTGCAATCCAGAGCTTGTTTTCAATGTTGCTTATTCTGTAGGACACCACAAATGTTTTGAGTGTGCCAAACTCAAACTCGGAGTCCACATATTCTGTCACCTTTAGCTTGGGAGTGAATTTTCCTACATAGGTTATGCCCCATTCTGCGCCAACTACCAAATACTTTGAGCCAGTCAGTGTGTCCCTGACTGAAAAGACGGATCTATCAAGCGCTAGAGTGTACGGTTTTATCTCGTCGCTTGGTCCGATAAAGACAAAGGCCTCGCCAATTTGCAGTTCCTGCTCTATGTGCCGGCCTGTCTTTTTGTCATCTATTGTGAGGTGGATTTTTTCAGTGTCGCCTGTTTTTTCCAAAAATGCAATCTTTGCCAAAAATTCCTTGTCCTGATAATTTACCAAATATTGCAGGACTGGCTGCTCTTCTACTCCTTTTCCCACATGCCACTGGCTTGCAAATCTAGGAATAATGTTCTGCTCTGACCCCGGAACTCCAGTCAGAAAAGGAAACGAAAGTCCAATTGCTGCAGCTCCTAGCATTATTCCTAATGGTATGAAGAGTGCTTTGCGAACCAATTGTTCGGATTTTCTAGGACTTTAATTTGATGATTCCGTTTGTTATTAGATACTGCAGGCCGTTGACAAAGTCCTTGTCGGTTGTCTGTCCCTCTGCCCAGAACTTGGCCGCATCTTTTACCCATGACGGTATGACGTCGCTTTTTGCTCCAGTAGATGTACTAGATGGAATCTTGATGATTTTTTGGTTAATCAAATATTGTATGCCAGAGACAAAGTCCTTGTCTGTGATGCTGCCGTCTGACCAGAACTTGGCATTTGTCTTGATCCAAGACGGAATTACTATCTCTCCAGGCTTTGTGGGTGGTGATGGAGTGATTGTTCCAGTACCTGCCTGCACATCAACATCAAATGTGATAAATCCGATTTTTGCTGGATCTGGTGCGACTTCGGGGCCTGTTCCCTTTACTAGTATAGCATATGTGGTCTTGCTGGATTCTTTAATGTCAATTGTTGTTCTGACTTGGCCAGATGTGGTAAAGAATGCACCTCGTTTGGCTTCGCCTGCAAGAGATCTTAGCACGTCTGGGATTCCAGAGCTTGATTGCTTGACAACCAAAATGTCATAGTGAACCTCGTTTTCAAATTCCTCTTGGTTTACCTTGCGCTTGAAATCAATAATTATGTCCATTAGACATCCTTGCTTTGGATTTTTTGGAGAATATTTGACATCAATTATCATTGTGTTTGTGTTGGTGTTCCTTGATACTTGGGCAAATTCGTTAGAAGGTTTTGGGCAGTTCAGTCCGGGATCAGGACCGCCGGTATCTCCACTATCTGGGAATGGGTTCTCCTTTACGTTTCTCTGAAAGTCAAGTAACTCGAATCTATATTCTTGCGGTGGAACTCCAGATGAGACATGTGCATAAGTATCAGCCTTTACTGGGAATGGAAACTCGTCAACAATCCAGACATTGTTTACTTTGCCTCCTGTCTTCCACGTTATTCTAACTGTATCAAAAACTCCATCAGGCACTGCAATTTTTTCTTCAGAAGCCGGGATGATTTGCTCTCCACCAATGTTACCAATTCTTCCCCATGATGGCATGTTGAATTTCTTTGGTCCCTTGCCAGTCAGGTTTTCAGTATCACCAGTAGCATATGCAGACAACCATGAAAATGATGACTTGAAAGCAGCTGCGTGCGGGATTAGATTTTTGGTGCTTCCAATTGGCTCTGCGGCAATTTTGCCCAGATTGATTGTTCCTCGAAGAGTCTTGCCAGTTTCTTCTACCTTAACTTGGAGCTTCCACTGTGTTTCGCTTCCAACTTTTTCATCCCCTTCCACCCAAAAGTGGATTTTGAATGGGGTACAGTCTTTGTAGTAAATGTGGCATACACTATAGCTAAAGTAATCTCCTTTTTTGAGGCCTTCACCAACATACCAGGATCCTTCCTTGTTTACTCCTCCTGCCTGGAGCTGGGCGCTGGCATTGTGTGATAATCCAGATGCTAAAAGTGATACAGTAAGTAACGCAACTAAAAATGTCTTCAACTATACATCATAGTTGATTTTGGTTAGTTAAACGTTATTCAGCTAAGCTAAGCAAATATAGAGGCAATTTCGTTTCCCAAATAGAAATGTGCGAATGCGCCAAAGTTCACATGTTTGAAGTAGAATACAAACTAGCTGGAATGAGTGTGGTTCCAACCCACAAAAACTGTGGCAATGCATTAAATGAGACCCAATTGGGCAAATTCCAAAAAGAACTGGTAAAGTCATGGGGTCTTGATCCTGAAGATGAGAAATTAATCTAGGGACAAAAAAATAAAAACAAAAGTAGGTTAAGTTTAGCTTAACTGTGATACTGCTTCTTTGCAAACAGAAGATTTGCATTTACAGTCTGCGCTACACAGGCAGTGACCTTGCATTTCACAATCGCATTGAAATTCTGGGTCGCCTGTTTCTGTTTCGCATCCGCAAGCTTGATCTACCATAAACTAAGAACCGCTTGGAGGGTTTTAAAGGTTGTCTAGATTGGAATGAAAGAATAACCTTTATGCGTAATTTTGCAGATGTACAAGTTCGTTTGCTATTTTGTGCAACAGTATGGCTTGTTGTTCTAGCTTGACTGCATCGTGCTCCAAATCCATCGCGGTTTTTAGAACGTGTATTAGTTCTGGCTTTTTGTGGATTGAATCACGTATTGTTATAATATTGTTTTTGTTTATGTATCCCAGATAAAAGTAGCAATCAGACAATAGCGAGTTTGCTGTGAGGTATTCGTATTTTTTCTGAATTATGGTACCATGTGAAGAATTCTCAGTCATGTCTGAGAATCCGATTGTGGATTTTGCCATTCGCTCTAATAGTGACGGCGTTGCTCTTTCCAATCCAAGAACTTCGGTTATATTAGAAAAGTATTGGTTTTTGTTATTTTTCTCAAATTTGCGTATAAATTCCAGCATGTGTGTTGGACTGCGCTGTTTTGAGTTTAGTAGGACTAGTCCATCACAAATTAGATAGGCCGCACACTTTGTCCAGATTGCTGCAAACTCGCCATTGATGTTTTGCTTTGCCCATGTTGCAAAAAATGCCGCATCAACTAGTGCGTTTTTTGCCACGGAATTGCGAATCTTTTCCTGCTTTTCTTTTGTTTTTGACAGTAACGCTCGAAGATCCCATGATGGATCGGAGAGAATTTGCATGGATTCATATTTTTGCAAAACATCTGGATCTGTCTCGTTTATTGTATCATGATGGATTTGAACTAGAATTCCATCTATAGTTTTTAGCTCAATTCCTGATTTGCCATCAAACACGGTGATATCATATTCACAACAATCAAGTGTAATTCCATGTGTTTTGCATCCGCCAAGGCCTACCATATTATTCGATAAGGAAAGTTTTCCTACTAGATCATGGGCCTGCAATAACAAAAATTGATTTTTAATTTTCTTAAATGTAGCAATGATTATTTTTTAACCAATCAATCGAATAGCATTCCTTTAAATTGCTAGAATCCACGGCTTTTTTTGAAGCTCCTGTGGTGTAGTCCGGTTAAGCATACTGCCCTCTCAAGGCAGTGATCCCGGGTTCAAATCCCGGCGGGAGCACTCACTTTTCCAAATCAAGCTTAAATGTTTTGGCATACTGATCAAAACCCAAATGAGAATAGAACTTGTGCGATTCCTTTCTTGCATGTCCAGATTCTAGCCTAATTCTAAAGCAGTTTTCCTTTTTTGCCAACAACATAGCATGATTAATGAGGGCTTTACCAATTCCCATTTTTTGATGAGTCCTAGATACGACTAGTTCTGGAATGTACATTTCCAATCTAGTTTGGTTTAATCGTGGCGTCAGAATCATACTAATTACACCAATTACTTCAGAGTTGACTTGTGCAACTACGAGTTGTTTTTCCTTGATGTATTGCAAAATTTGTTTTTCAAACATTGTTTTTTTGGATTTGGTTCTGGGTTTTGGCCTACCAAGCTCGTACAATAACAACAAGATAGCATCAATGTCGTTTTTTGTTGCAGCTCGAACTATCATTCTATAATATTATACTCTAAGCGTGATAAATTTTGCACTTAAATAACATCAATACGCAAAGAAATTGTGGCACTCAAAGACATCCCACTAAAACTACAGTATAGAACAGACATTGACAACCTAGTAACAGAATTTTTCATTCCATGCCTTTCAAATTCCATAGAATATGACAGAGCAGTTCAATTTGTCACCCTAAAGAGCATCTCGACGTTGTCTTTGGGCCTGCAAAACTTTGCAGACCATGACGGAAAGATACGAATCATCACTGGTCATCGTTATTCCAGTACAGACTTGGACATTTTGGGTAAAATTTTCAGCAAGAAAAACGACATGTTCTCGCTTGGCGCAATTCACGGCCACAAGCTAGACATTTTACAAAAGCTAGTACAAAAAAACAAGATCCAGATCAAAATAGCAATCCCAAGATCCGAGCATGTTGATGGCTCTTTTTCTGAGAGAATTGGAATATTTCGAGACGAGCAAGGTGAAATGGTGGCATACACAGGCACGTCCAATGAGACATTTAACACAGAAAACCGCAATTTTGAATCCGTCGATGTCTATACGTCATGGAATGATAGGCCAAGAGTAGATATCAAAATAGGCGACTTTGAGCGACTATGGAACAACGAGACAAAATATGTCCAGGTTCACGACTTTGCGTATGCATACAAGAACAATCTTGTAAAATACAACTCAAGCTGGGCAATAGAGACACTTAGCTAAACACAAAGCCAGACGAATCAATATTTTTTGTGTTTTCCACAAACTTGACATTGGATATTTTATAATAGATTACTTCGCCTCTTCGCTCAATCACGGCAAGTATGGGTTCTTTTCCCATCTTCGTGATTTCTTCAATGTTTTTTTGTAGTGTTCCCATTTTCTCCTGCTTTCCTTCGGCTAGGCCAAACACCAGGTATTTGGCGCCTTTTTCTCCAAATTGTCCGCGCTCATAAACACGAAAGTCAGCCCCAAACCCAAATCCATCTTTGACTGCATAGCCACGCACACGTAAATCGCGATAGATCAAAAATTTAGTCAGTGCATTTTCGTCCTTTTCTGACGCAATAGAGATCATTTGCTCAAAGTTGATTTTCTTTTTGCCCTTGGACAAGTCAAGTTTTTTGTAAAACAGAAAATACAGAGTCTCAAACGGCTTTAGCAGGAATTTTCCCTGCCTTGTCTCGCCATATCCCTTTGATTCTAGTTGGTTTTGCATCTCCTTGTTTTGTATAATGGTATGATCATCAAGTAACACTCCTGCAATGTTTGGCTCTGCATCCGAACTCATTTGCAAAAAATCCTACAAATTTCCATATAAGCGTGATCAGAGGCGCAAAAGCCGCTCCATCGTTAAAATATGGGAACTTTGGGGTTTTATTGAGTCATAATGCACGGCGGATGTTACAGAATAGGAAACGGGCAACCTTATGCTCGTAAAGAGTTCATCAAGGGTAAACCCCAGCCAAAAATCGCAAAATACCAAGGCGGAAAGCGAGGCGAATACGACTTTATCGTGCAATTATGCTCAAACGAGAAAATGCAGATTCGCCACATGGCAATAGAATCTGCAAGACTTGCAGCAAACAAGACCCTAGAGCAGACAACTGGCGAAACAGGCTACTTTTCGGTTTTGAGAATATACCCACACATCTTACTTAGAGAAAACAAAATGATTGCAACTGCAGGAGCAGACAGACTTCAGGAAGGAATGAGACGTGCCTTTGGCAAAGCAGTAAGCCTTGCGGCCAGAGTTCGAGGCGGACAATGCATAATGGAAATGCATGTCAAAAAGGACCACGTCGAGGCGGCAAAAAAAGCACTAGTCGGCGCATGTGTAAAACTGCCAATCACGCCATCAATCAAGGTTTTACCAGCAAAGAAAAACTAGAATTTTTCTAAAATTTCATTTTTCCTACTAGACAAGATTTCTAAAAATTCTGTAAATTCTTGCGGTGTTGGATCACGCTTTAGTATTCTTCTGCTCTGATAGTAAAATGAATTGTACAGTCTACCAATTATTATTCCGTATTTGAAATCGGTGCCGGTTTTTTCTGCATCGATTGATTTTGCTATTGTATTGATTTCAAAAGTGTTGTTTAGCGTATCAGTAATTTTTTGGTTGATTTTTTGTTCCAGCCTTTTGTCCATGGTACAATATGGTCCAAGTTGGATTAAAGGTTAAACAATTGATTTTAATAGACTCTGTTTAGTCTATTCGATCATGCGGCTGTAGTATAGCCTGGCCAGTACGCGGGATTGCCAATTCTGTGACCCGGGTTCAAATCCCGGCAGCCGCATTTGAAATTCTTCTGCCAAAGTAATCCACTAGAAAAAACTTGCGATGAAATTTGGACATTGGTTTATTATTAATTAAAACAAAACATAATCATGAATGTGCATCTTGGCATTTTTGGTGCAATGATTCTTGCCATGGGTATTTTCGCCTCACCAATGCTTGCTAGCGCACAAACACATCAGCAGGTAGTATCAACTGACATTGGCACACTCAAAGTCGGAGTATTGACTGAGCCTGCATCTCCAAAACCGGGCGAAACATTAAAGATGAAAATAGATTTTCTAAATCCACAAAGCGGCATTATTCAGGAACACATTGACTATACCGTCCTAATCACAAATGGAGGTAGTGCAGTTTTTGGACCGATTCCACTTACACATACATCTCTTGGCTCTGCCACAATTCCAGTACAATTCAAAGACGGTGAAAACAAAGTTGTAATCGAAATACAGGGAATCTTGTTCAGACCGATTCCGACAGAAAAGGCATCGTTTTCAATCATACTAGGTGACAAACCAGTGCAATCAAAAGAAGAACCAAAAGCAGATGTAAAGCCTACAGAACAAAAACAAGCAGACAAGTCAAAACCATCAGAAGTAAAAGACAAAAAAGATCTAAAGAAAGATTCCAAAAAAGACAAAAAGGACCCTAAAAAAGACAAGAAAAAAGACGCAAAAAAGAAAACCGTGAAAAAGCCAGTCAAGAAGACAGAAAGCTAGCTTTTTGCTTGTAAGCCCTTTTTGATTATATCCAGTGCGTTTGCTATTTTTTCAGGCCTTGGAAGCTGGATCATAAACACGTTGTCTTTTCCTACTTGGGAATGAGGTGATGATAATGCGAGCATTGAGGTAGTTGACAGAGACTCAAAAAAGTCGAGTGACTCGTTTGCATATAGCAGTATTTTCTCATCAATTCCGCCTTCTGAAAAGGTAAGCGCCATCTCCACAAAGACATTGCCTAGTCCGTTTTGCAAAATGTTGAGGTTTGTATCAACTGATAGTGGCTTGCCGGCAACTTTGGCCATTATTTCATCAAATCTTTTTTCTGCCAAAATCACGCACGGCACTTTGGTGCCATTATAGTTAAACGAAGTAATGCCTACGTGTACTTTGTCCATTAGTTCTTTCATTTCATCATCCATGCTATTCCTCCGCAGTCTTTGCAACAATTTTGTCGCTTGCCCTAATTAAAAATGGTGAGATAAATGCCGAAATTATAGATATGATTCCTATCAGCGGGAACAAAAAGCTGCTAACTGCGCCAATATCTACGCCTGTCTTTACTATGACAATAGAGAATTCCCCTCGCGGGCCTGCAAGAGCAAATGCAGAACGCAGTGATTTTGCCTTGCCTTGCCTGAACAAGTATGTTCCTAGCATTGCTCCTCCAAATTTTACTCCAATTGCCAGGGCAATGATTCCAAATGCCAAGAAAATGTAGTTTTCCAGTTCTGAAATATTCATGAGTGCGCCGACAGAGACGAAAAATATCGCAACAAACATGTCCTTAATCGGACTGGATAAAATTTTGGAGACTTCGGCAGATTTTGATTCTGCGACGAGGACTCCTGCCAGAAATGCGCCAATTGCGACAGACAGACCAACTATATTTGCAAATAATGAATAGCCAAAACACAAACCAAGAACAGACAGCAACAGAATCTCTTTATGTTCAGTAGCTGCCACCCGATCAATTAGTTTTGGAATTAATTTTGTTCCAATGGTCAGTGTTCCACCAATCAGTGCACCTGCAACTATAATTACAGTTATGATGCTCTCGTACGATACGCTTCCCACCAGTGCGACCGATTCTAGTGTTGCAATCAAAATTACTGCGATAATGTCTTCAACAATTAAAACACCCAAAACCAGAATTGATGATTCCTTTTTTATTTTGCCAGCATCTTCTAGAATTTTGACAATTACTGCAGTACTGGTAATAGATAGTGCTGCGCCCAAAAAGAGCGAGTCCATAAAATTCAGACCCACCAAGTTTGCTACATAAAACACTACACCCAACGTCAAAAACAATCCAATTGTTCCTGCACCAATTGCAACTTTACCTATTGAGCGAATTTTAGAATACGGGAACTCTATTCCAATTACAAACAAAAGCAAAATCACACCAAGTTCTGCAAAAATATTGAGCAGTCCAAGATCAGACAACAGTCCCGCCTGTCCAAATCCCATAAAATTTTGGCCCTCAGGCAGAAGTGAGGTCCAAATTGGAGAGAGCGGGCCTATTAGCATTCCTGCAAACAAGTATCCAATTATCAATGGTTGTCGCATTTTGAAAAACGCCAAAGTTGCAACCGATGCCAAAATCATGATTATTGCCAAATCCGTCACAAATGAAGAATGTGGAATGTCTGGCGTGACCTGTTCTATCATGGATTGGATGCCAGATTGCAGAAAATAATTTTGCATCAACTAGTGTAAAATAAAATCATTAAAATGATTTTGGTTTTAGATTACCGAGATTGTTTTTGCCAGGATTTTGACTTTTTCGGACTCTGGCTCGTCAAGCTTGCGCTCTGTGTACTTATTGTTAAAGTATAGCAAGTCAATTACCTTGGACTTGTCCACATTTACTATTGTGGCTAAGTTTGACTGCGGGATGCTTGTGTTTGTTATGATGATTAGCTTGTCCACAAATGCCGATGATTTTACCACATTAGAGATTACCTCAAAGTTCTTTGCGTGATTGTCGTTCATGACTACGGCAATTCCTATTTTTGTGCCAAATGGATCTGAATACACCACATCAAAGGAAGGGTTTTGCATTGCCGATTTTGAGACGTTTCCTATTTCATGCGCATAGTTGACCAGGTTTGCGATTGCCTGCTTTACTTGGTCCTGGGTGGCTCCCGCAGTTCTCTTTATTTTGATAAATTCAGATATTGGCACTTCCATGATGCTTCCCTTGATTTTTAGTCCTGGATATGTGTGCTTGATGGTTTCATCAATTACTGTCTCTGTGATTTCAGAAGCGTCTAATTCGTATCCTTGCTCTATTGCATGGTTTAGTATGTTTATGATAGAGCGGACGTTTCGGAATTCTGGGAATTCATCACATAAAACTCGAATCTTTGCTGCCAAATCGTGCTGTTCTTTTTTGTTGAATCGCTCTGTCTTGTCAGCTTCCTTGATGTATTCAATTGCAATCTCGATTAGCTCGTCTACTGAATTTGCACCGGCAAGATCAATTTTGTAGTTTGCCTTTTCCAGCCTGTCAAAGACGGAAGGGTTTACTTTTTGTATGTCTAGATATAGTGAGGGTGTGGTAATCAACAGTAAAACAGATGCCGGAATGTGCGCATTTATGAGCGATTTTACAAATTCTAGTGTGCCTTCTTGTGCGTCAAGCTCGTCTAGCTCAAAGAGAGTTACTTTGCCCAACAAATTATGGAAAAACTTGCATGTTACAGCCAGTCGGCCGTGAAGATCGTCCAGATTTGTTACCCTGTCAAATGAATTGGAAATTATATTCTGTATTACAGCTGATTCGTGCTGTGAATAGTGAGCACCGAGATAGCTACGCAGAGTCTCTTGTGACATAATATTTTTGTCATAGATGATATCTTCTGCCTTTTGCTTTATGGTGATTCCCTTTAGTCTGTCCAAAAAGCCATAGCCAAGTACCTTTTTTGCCAGGGCATCTCCCTTTTGGGCTCGCTCGCATATCTGCATTAAGAACTTTGTTCGCAGCTCCGAGAACATTTCACGGCTAAAGCCTCGCATTATTGCAGAATAAATGCTCTCGTTAGTCTTGGGCGATATTGTGGATAGGTCTACATATGCAGTTACAATGTCTTGCCTTGTCTTTAGTGTCTTGATGTGTAATGCCAGATGTGTCTTGCCAGAGCCAACATCTTGCACTACTGTGATTAGTCTAAAGTCATTCTCATCAGAGTTTCTTCTAGAGGTTTGCTTGTACAAATCAGAGATGCATTCGACTATCGAGTTTTTTGCCTCCTGGTGTTTTGTTCCACCCAAAATCTTGGCATCTTGCTCAGTTGGTGTTGGGCTACTAGGATATGGATTTGATTTTAGGCCGTATGGATATGTCATAGTCGTCGTATGTATCCATGTAACATTCCGCGCACATGGATTCCCTCCACTCCACCTGTTGATATTTCATATTTTGTCGGGTTTTGCTCTACTATTGCATACACCTCGGAGTAGAATTTTTCTTGCGTGATATCGAGGATTGTGCAAACTTTGACTCGCACATCTGCCAGTGGAACCCATCCCAAAGATGACGAAATTTCTGATACGCAGTTATCAAAATGAATCTTAAAGTCGACAGTATTTTCTGATTTTGCTGGGATTTGCGAGATTTTTGCCTCTAAATTGTGGACCAGCTTTGCTAGAATCTTGAACTTGGGGTCGTTTTGTGACACATGAGACAGGTAATTGTCCTTGCTCCACACATAGTGCGCAACGCCCTTGTTGTCCACTATTACTTTATCCTCTTTTGCAAGCTCGTTTATTGTATTTTCACAGTCTGCGCCAAAAATCTTCTTTAGTTCTGCCTTTTTTATTCCGCAGACTCCTGATGATTCAACTTTCTCAAGAATCTGGGAATTCATGTGCTAAAATCCCTAAAATTTTTTTTAATGGGAAAGGTCGACTTGTATTACTATTTTGTGAATAATAATTACCTAGGACGCATCAAGAATTATTAGGAATAGTGCCAAAGTCTGCCTTGCAGAGTGATGATTAGGTCATCTGAATTTTATGTAGAATGAGACCTGGGGTATCTGACTGCTCTAAATCAGTTCAAGCTAAGCTCTTTTCGTATTTCATCCACACCACGGATTCCAAAAATGTCGCGCACTTGGTTTATGCGAATGTTTTCTTTGACTAGCTCTTTGCCAAGCTTGTTTATCAGAACACTATACAGATCAGAGAATCTGATCTCCCATTTGTCTGCACAGTCAAGCATTTTAGATATTGCCCACTGGCGGATCTCTTGCGGTAGCGAGACTTTTTCCTGGGATTCAATTGCCACTTTGTCAAATAGATTGACAATATCTGATGTCTGCTCTGCCATTTTCTCAATGTCTTTTAGCTCACCATATTTTGACTCTGATAGAATTCTAATGTTTGACTGGAATTCGGATAATTTCAGTAATGCAATTACCTCTTTTGATGCAGTGGATGAAGACTTGTTTGTGGCACTCTTGATGTGCTGCACTTCTTGTACAAGATGGTCCGCCTTTTTGTGGAATTCAGACGATGCAGCGTCTGCTCTCTTTAGTAATTCAGATATTGATGAAATCTTTTGGTCAATGGTGTTTGTCTTGCCAAAGATGTGATCCTTAAATGATGAAAGATCAGATTGAACTGATTTGAGTCCCTCGCCAACAAACGCAGTCGAGTCTGCCCTCTTGACTAGCGAGCTAACCTCAGATTCAATTTTGGCAATCTCTCCCCTAAGATGAGTAATAGAATCAGTCTTTGCCATGTTTGTTGCAAGCTCGTTTTGTAGTGCTTCTAGGCTTGATTGTATATGAGGAATTTGAGATTCTAGGCTTAATTTTGATGAATTTTCAGACAATGCTTCTAGTTTTTCCTTGATTGTGTCTAATTCCGATTCAATGTTGGATGTTTTTTCTGCCTTGGATGATATGCCAGCAAGATCGTCTTTGATTGTGTCTATTCTTTGTGCAATCTTGATTATCATGTGAGTGTTGTTTTGAATCGAGTTTTGGCTTTCGGATACTGCCTTCATTATTTCATCTGGTGCTGGCGCATCCTTTTGGGTCTGGACTAGCTTGTTTACCTGTTCTTGCAGTTTGTTTGCATGCTCGCCAACACTTGTAATCATGTTTGCCTGTGCACGAACCTGATTTAGTCCTGCATAGAGTCTTTGATTGTCCTCTTCCATGATGTTTAGCTGCTTTGATTGCTTTTGTATCTGCTCCAAGGTATCAATGAGGGTATCAATCATTCCCTTCATGGACAAGAGCACCTTTTGATTATCAGAAAATACCTTTGCCATCGATTTAATTTCTTTAGATAATGATTTGGTAGAATCAGATACTGCCGCCACTTTTTTTGCCAGATTGGCCGTATCTCTTTTTGTCATTGATTTTTCTGCAGTTTTAGGGGTTTTCTTTGCTGACACTGATTTTACCAGGTCTCAAAGATACTAAAATTTGGAGCTAAAATAAGGTGAACCACTTAGTTGAACACCCATTTTTGTGCCAGAATTTCTGTTTCAAAAATATAAAAAAGAGTAACTACTCATTGACCAATTCTGGTCCATGGAGTATCTCATGGAGCGTTTTTTCGGTCAGTCCAGTCATGGATTCGACGAACTGTTTTGTGCAATATTCGCATGTAATCATATGGTACGGTACCAGTACCGTACTAATAATACTGTGGTTATGTCATAATTACTCGTGCCTAGTACGCACGAATTGATGAACAGATTCTACAAAATCATACGTTCATAGTAAACACACTTGAGCCTATAATCCAAAATTACAGAGCAAAGTTATCATGTGGAATCGTATCTCGCTTAATTGGAAATTGCAGTTATTGTTCAATGCGATTGCCATAGTTTCCGTACTGGTAATATCGCTAGGCAGTTTCAATATCACAAGCCAGCTTGTAGAAAATTCTGGTGATGAGAGCCTGAAGAGTCACCTATCAGAGATGTCCACTCAGGTACTAATTTTAGGAATAACAGTAAACGCAGTAGTAGGTGTTTTTGCATATTTTATGTCACGCAAAATAACAAAGCCAATCGTCAAGGCAACAGAGATTGCAACACAAATAAGCCAAGGCGATCTGTCTGTCACAGTACAAGAGTCAAAATCCAAAGACGAGATAGGTAAGCTGCTTTACGCAGAAAAACAAATGGTGTCAAATCTGAGAAACATAATATCCGAAGTAAACAATTCATCACAGTCGGTTTTTGCAAGCGCACAGCAAATTGCAGCGTCTGGAACAGAGATGAACTCATCAATACAACAAATTGCAGCAACAGTTGATCAAGTGGCAAAAGGCTCAGAATCTCAAGCACAGGGACTCAACAAGTCAAAACAAATAGTAGATGAGCTGTCAAAGACAATTAACGAATTATCAAAAGACGCAATAGAGTCAGTTGAGGAAGCAAATCGCGTAGGTACGCTATCAGAGAAAGGCTCAGAGGCGGCAAAGGAAGCAGGTGAGAGAATGAACAACATTATTCGAGTCACAAACAGTTCTGCAGTAAAGGTGCGAGAGTTAGCTCAAAAAACAAGTGAGATCACCGCAGTTTTAACAGTAATAAGAGACATTGCAGACCAGACAAATCTTTTGGCGTTAAATGCCGCAATAGAGGCAGCCCGTGCTGGAGAATCAGGCAGAGGATTTGCAGTAGTAGCTGACGAGGTAAGACGCCTAGCAGAAAGCTCATCCAGATCATCTGAAGAAATCGATTCAAAACTAAAACAAATCCACGAAGACGCACAAATGGTAGTCGAAGATATCGAGGTGTCTTCTAATGAGGTAAACCAAGGCAAATTGGTAATCGAATCTTCGCTAAAGTCACTTGACGAAATAGCGTCCCACGTCAGAAATGTCTCAGACAAGATCAAGCATCTCTCAAACACAGTACAGCAAGAGGTGATCAAAGTAAACGAAGTGTCTGCGCACGCAATAGAAATTTCGTCAGTAGCAGAACAAAACGCATCTGCCACCGAAGAAACATCGGCTGCCGTAGAACAACAAACAGCGCACACACAAGAGATTGCATCTGCAGCAAATCAAATGTCTACTTTGGCAGAACAACTTCAAAATGTGATTTCCAAATTCAAGCTAAGCTCTGATGAGCAAAAAGATGCTCCTCTAGTACAAGCCTAGACGTCTTCTGATTTGTCGTAGGCTTTGAGTTGGTCCTTCTTTCTTTTGAGCACTGCAAATATTCCAAGAATTGCAGCAATCCAAATTGAGCTAAACACAATGTTTGAAAAACTAGCATACATGTATGGAGTTGCATCCATTATGTTTTGTCGTATCTGAATTGCTCTAAGATGCAGATCAGACATGGCGGTGCTGTATTCAACTGAGCTCTTTGGCTGGTTTTGTATTGCCTCTACAGACTCTATTAGGGAATCAACGTCTTCCTGGATTCGTCCAAAGTCAGTAGTGTCTGTTGGGAAGATCCATACAGGATTGCCTTCTTTTGGAAGCTGTGCCTTTATTGCGTTGAGGTCTTGAAGCATCAGTTGTGGATCTCCTCCCGTTGCAATTCTATCCAAATAGCCGCGTGACAGGTCCAGTGGATATACGTCGCTTTGGTATCCCTGGTATGCCATGTATGCGCCAAATGTAATTATTGCAAACATGCCGACTAGTGCCATCTGGTAGTAGTTGTCAGCCATTTTTTCTGTTTTTGATTTTGGCCTCTCTGATTTATTTCTTTTAAACCTAGAATGAGAGAGGCTCTGGTACGCAACATACGCAAAGCCAATTGTAGGTATTGCTATTATTGGCGCAAAAACCGGATTCTTGGAAAATATTGCAATTAGGATTCCCATTATACCATATACTGCAAAGAATATCTCCAATAGTGTGGTCTTGGTAAAAGGTAAATTGTATGCCTTGTCACGCCAGTCATCAGTGTTCTTTGTGATTCCATATTTTGGTGTGCGCAAAAACTCGTTCTTTTTGCCAAACAGCCCATCAAAGACTGCAACAGTGTTGTTCACAGCAAGGCCTGCAGAGTAAATCAGCAAAAATGGCATGACCTTTGCCTTTTGCTTCCAGTTTTGACCCCACAAATTGTAAATCACAACCAAATATGCAAACGGCCCCATTGCAAGATATGCAGATATGGTTAACGCCGGGACAAACTTGAGTACATGAAGGTTAAAGTTTGCGGCCAAAAGAATCGGCAGTGCCAAAAATTGTATTAATAACAATGGATAGCCAATGTGGCGAGTAAGCTGAACAAATGCCTGAATTTTTGCCTCTATTGGAATGTGTCGCTTTATGACAATGTCGCCAAGCAATTTTACTGCACACTGGATTGCACCCTTTGCCCATCGAAATTGCTGTCTTTTTGCGGCATTCATCTGGACTGGCAGTTCCGCATCAACTACTATATCCTCAATGAAAACGCACTTCCATCCCTTCATCTGTGCCCTATAGCTCAGATCAAGGTCCTCAACCAATGTGGCAGTGTGCCATCCGCCAGCATCTTCGATGCAGTCTCGCTTCCAAATTCCCGCAGTTCCATTGAAATTCATATACATTGAAGAATTGCTTTTTGCCTTTTGCTCCACCAAAAAATGAAAGTCAAGGCTTAGCGCTTGTGCTTGAGTCATTGCAGAGTAGTTCTCATTGACGTGTCCCCATCTACACTGGACTAGTCCAATGTTAGATTTGGCAAAGTATGGCATTGCCTTTTTGAGAAACCATTTCGGCGGGATAAAGTCCGCATCAAAAATTGCAACATATTCCGTGTCAGTAAGTGTCATTGCATATTTGAGTGCCCCCGCCTTGTACCCCTTTCTTGTTCCACGTCTAATGTGAGTAATGTCGTATCCGTCTTTTTTGTAGTTGTTTACATGATCATGCAAAAGATTCGTAGTGTCATCGTCAGAATCATCAAGGACCATTATCTTCATTTTGTCCTTTGGATAGTCCATTGCGCAGACTGCATCAACCAGTCTTGCCGCAACATATTTTTCGTTGTATAGTGGAAGTTGTATTGTAATTGACGGCGTACCGATTTTCTTTACTGGGTATTTGTCCTTTCTTCGGATCGCCAAAATCGCAAGATAATAGAAATTAAAGGTATATGCAGTCAGCAAAATAGCCGAGATAATGAAAATATCAAATACAAATACGGTAAATGGGTTTACTGCCATTACAAGTCAACCCAGAGCAGAGTATTTACAACTTAGGATTTTCTCTGAAAGATTTTGATTGCTTGTGGAGGACATACTCCCTCACATGCCAGACAAAAGATACAGTCTGGCTCTCGTGCCATTAGTGGTTTTTTCTCCGATGCTGGATTTCCAGGGGTGCTAAACCATTCGTATACGCCGACAGGGCATGCGTCTATGCATGCACCATCAGCTATGCAAATATCAAAATCAACTGAGACGAATTCTCCCCAAACACCCATGACGCCATTATCCATTCCCTGTCGTCCCCAAGTCTTGATGATGTTGCTGTTTGCAGTTACTGTGTACGGCGCACTTGATTGCATGTGTGATTTGTATTCAACATCAATTGGTCCGGGTTTTGCGCCATCTCTGACTTCTATTTGAGCTGCTGCAGTTGGTGTGCCTTCTGAAATTTCCGGCTTTAGAATAGGCTTCGCGTTTGGAACTATTTTTGCGAGTGGTGTTAGCTCCTCTAGTCGTTTTATTGCTGCCTCTTGTTCTATTTTTTCTGTCTTGATGAGACTTTCAACCATTTTATCAGCCAAAATTGTATTGCGCAGTATGGTATCGATTATCATCTTTGCATAATAATCAGCCTTTTTGCGATAGTCCTTTACCCATTGCGGGTCACCGAACTTTTCAATTGGGAAAATCTGATAGATAATATCGACTACTTCGCCAGTTACTATTTCTACAGTTATTGAGAGATCTACTTTTTGGTATTTCCTATCTTCTGGATTTGGCATGTTTTCCTCACTCCAAATATGGGTAGCAAAGATTCTGTCTGCAAAAGTATCCATGGCAAATGTCTTTTTGAGGCCCTCAGTGATGGATTTCATTTCTGCGGGATCCTCTAGCTTAATTGGCAAACGATACAGGCCAAGCTTGAATCCATGTAATGGATACACCCCCCTTTTTGCTGTAGGAGACTCCATCGTGTAGACGCGGTCTTTTAGTAGGAGTGACATTTGATATTTTTTGAGCCGATTTCCTATCTTTAAAAGTCTTATTCATTTAGAGTGAAATGTTCAAAATATTTTTGATGATTAAAACAATGACGGGTGAACCAGCGCAATAATGATCGCAGTAGATGCCAATTTGTCCAAGCTAAGTAAATTAATGCGATTTGTGCACATATCATAAAATATTTAACAGATGTAAGCAGATTAAACAAGGTTGGTCGCAGCGTCAAACAAGGCAAGAATATCTTATGTCAATCTTTTAAAAGAGGATCTGGCAGTTTTTCGCATTGTTCCTGAGGACGGCAAGATTCCGCCATACAAGGCAGGCCAATTCCTCACATTAGGAATTTCAGTAGCAAATGAGGATTTCAAAACCGTTCGAAGAGCATACTCCATTGCGTCTAATCCTGAAAACAGAGATTATTACGAATTTGTAATACGATGGGTAAGAAAGCCACTTCCTGGGCGAGTCACTACACAATTGTTCTATTCCAGTGAAGGAGACGAAGTAACCATAGGAAACCCAACCGGGAATGCTTTAACAATAAACGAAAAACTCCCGGACGGTCGCAAAGACGAAAGACGTATCGTCTGTATTGGTGGAGGAACAGGAATTGCTCCATTTGTGAGCTTTGCAAAACACCTCCACGAGGCAGGCGACAAACGTGAAATTGTTGTGTTACATGGTGCAAGTTATGTTGATGAGTTAAGTTACAGGGAGCTATTCACAAAACTAGAAACCGAAAGCATCGATAGAGGTGCGGACAAGTGGAATTTCAAGTATCGCGCTGCAGTTAGCCGTCCACAGGAATGGTTCAACAGATCATGGAGAGGTCCAACGGGTAGAGTTGAGAATTTTCTTAGAGCCAAAGACGGAGGCAAGTCCCCTCTAGAGGAATTAGTTGGCGAAAAAATAACCAAAGACAATACCAGTATTTACATCTGTGGCTGGCAGGGAACAATTGATGGTGTAATGGAATTTGTAAAACCATTAGGCTTTGTAACATATCACGACAAACGCGAAGACGATAGTTTTGAAGTAAAATACGAATCCTACGGATAGAGCGTAAAGTAATTTTTTGAAAATCTAACCTTTTCTTATAATGATCTGCATTAGCGCTTCTTTGGAATATTCTATTCCATGCTCGTCTGCAGAGTGCTTGCCATAGTCATCGATTACTTGCTTGATATCAGTGCCGCTAGATACAAATTCACAGTCAAAACCATAATCTCTACAGACTAGTTTCATCACAGGCCAAATAAAAAACAAATCTTATTTATCTATTTCCTGATTTTGAGTGACAGAATCAAACAAGCTACAATTATACAAAAATTAGAATTTCTTATTTTGCAGCAGGTTTTGGCAATATACCATCCACGATGGATTTGGTCAGATCAGTGATAATTTGGATCTTTTTCTCATCAGTCTCGCCAAGAAGGCCTAGTGCTTTTTCCAGTTCTTTTTTACGTATTGCATCTACGCTTGCAAACACATCGGTTACGTGTGGGCCTTTGCCAATTAGTCGCATTGTTGCCGCAATTACGGAGATTTCTTTTGTGATTATTTTCTCTACTGCCGCAATTGTCTCGTCCTTTGCCTTCATGTTTCGCTCTTCCATTTCCGTGATCTGGTCTCGAAACATCAGTTTGGTTCCAAGAAAGCCAGACACCGAATCATGCACAATTCTTGGATCAGAAATGTCCAAAATCATAGTACCCTTGGTTTTGCCTTCCATTGCCATTTTCAGATTATCATAGGTCAATGCGAAATAGTCAGCGGTTGCTGCGACAAACACAATGTCGAATTTACCAAAGTCCTTTAGTGTTTCTTTGAATGCGCGTGGCTTTCCTCCAAGCAATTTTGAGAATCCAGTTGCACGCTCAATTGTTTGACTACAGACATCAAATGGATAGCCCTTTTTGTTTAGCATCTTGGCAACCATTGCAGCAATCTCTCCTGTGCCCATCAACAGAATCTGCTTTTTGGCATCAAGTCCTGCATTTTGTTCTGCTATTTTTACGGCAATTTCTCCCCATGACATGGCGTATTTGTTAATCTGGGTTGCGTTTCTAATGCGAGTTGCGGTCATGATTACAGTATCAAAGAGTTTGTTAAGCATCACTCCAGATGTCATTGCCAGCTTTGCTCCAAGAATTGTTGCCTTGAGTTCTTCAAGCACCGTTTCGTGTCCTACAACTACAGATTCTAGCCCACATGCGAGTCTTAACAAGTGTAAATAGACATCATTGTTCACATAAACTTCAAGGATTTGGTCAAAGTGATCAATGTCATATTGTTCTAGTTCGGCTAGCGACTTCCATACTTCTTGAATTTTATTTATGATTAGATTTTTTCCTTCTACTGTTCTCAAGTCGGGCGAGTCAGCTTCTAATTCATTGACTGTGAAAATTTCAACTCGGCTTTGTGTTTGGAGTATTACACATTCTGAAATGCCAGGAATTTTTTTGAATGCCTCAGACGCGGCTGCTAGATCCTTGAATGAGAATTTAGATAGACTATGTAGTGGTAAATTGTGAAAAGTAACACGCACATTAATTATGTTAAAGGAATTCTCTGTCATCAAAAATCACTTGTGCTCTATTTTTGCCCTTCCTTTTTGTGCAGTACGGAAAACATTCATGCTATAGTAATAACTCTCGTACAGAGAATCAAGATAATCCAAGTCTTTTTCTGCGCGCGCAATTTCTTCTACTCCTGCAGAAGAATCATTTTGTAGATTGGCTAGTCTTTGTTTTGTTGCTGTTACAAGATCAGATATTGCAGATTCATAGTTAGAAGTACCCATGTATTCTGGGCTGAGAATGTGTAATGGCTTGTATTGCGGAGTAGCATCAACTGGGAATTCTTCAACTTTGCGCGATACTTCCTCCTGTTCTTCTTCGCTAAGAACAGTCCTCTTTGGCAAAATGTCTTTTTTAGAGCGGAAAAATTCTGGCTCGCCCATTTCTCTTCTGAAAATTCTCTCTTCGTTTCTTTTGTTTGTCAGTGGTTTTGCCGCCTCGGATGCCTTCGATGATGCCTTTGCGATTGCGGCATATTCTTTTTCGGCCTCAGCTGCTGCCTTTGCCAATGCATCCATTGCCGATTCGTGTTCTTTTTCTGCAGCTTCCAAAATTGCTTTTGCTGCGGCAAGTTTTGTTGCTGTCAACTCTACTTGATCTGTTGCTGCTTGAACTAGACCTGTAGCGCCAGTTCCTTGTTTTTCTTTTGGCGCATCTTGAGTTTCAGACAACAAAACCTGTCAGTCGATGTTAAAATTTAAGTTTTTACAGGCCGGAATAAACAGATCTAGGATTTTCTCTGGAAGATTTTGATTGCTTGTGGAGGACATACTCCCTCACATGCCAGGCAAAAGATACAGTCTGGCTCTCTCGCCATTAGTGGTTTTTTCTCGGATGCCACATTTCCAGGGGTATCAAACCACTCGTATACAGAAACAGGGCATGCGTCTATGCATGCGCCGTCAGCTACGCAGATATCATAATCAACTGAGACGAATTCTCCCCAAACACCCATGTTTTTGTTGTCAGTTCCTGCACGACCCCAGGTCTTGATGATATTTTTGTTGGATGGTACGGTAAATGCAGTAGTTGCAACCATGTGTGCCTTGTATTCAACATCAATCGGGCCTTGTTTTGGACCATCAAGCGTGGCTGCGACTACAGGACCTGCTGCCTGTATCTCCACTTCTGGCTTGGGCTTTGGCTTGGCATCAGGAATGATTTTTGCAAATGGAGTTAATTGTTCTAGTTTTACTATGGCGTCGTCTTGCTCTAGTTTTTCAGTCTTTACATAATATTCAATCAACTTGTCTGCCAGAATTGTATTTCGCAAAATGCTGTCAATTATCATTTTTGCATAATAGTCGGCCTTTTTGCGATAGTCCTTTATCCATTCCTTGTCACCAAATTTCTCAATTGGGAAAATCTGATAAATTAAATCTACTACTTCACCGGTTACTATCTCGACTGTCACTGAAAGACCAATTTTTTCATAACCTTTTGCATCAGGATCGGGTAGATTCTCTTCAGTCCAGTTATAGGTCGCAAAAATTCTATCTGCATACATGTCCATGGCAAAAGTCTTTTTTAGTCCATCAAAGATTGACTTTATCTCAAGCGGATCTTCAAGCTTGATTGGCATTCTGTAAAGGCCTAGCTTGTATCCATGTAATGGATAAACTCCTCTTTTTGCTGTAGGAGATTCCATTGTGTAGACTCGATCTTTTAGTAAGAGTGACACAGAATTATTCAGCTGAAATGATTTTTAAATCTTGTTTAATCCGAGTCGTCAGGACAGGTCAGTTCCCGCAGTTCGGTGTATTTTTTTTCCATTTTTTCAGCATGATCTACAACTTGGGCAAGACCGTGATCTTTTTTAGAGTAATACCACCTTATCGGAACCCAGTGTCCTATTCCATCCATGTCATGAATCATGCCCTTGTCTGCCAATACTTGATATGTATCATCTAGAGTTTGTTCGCGCACTGTCAAGCCCCGCTTTGTTCTGTCTTCTAAAATGATATCAGATAGACCATCGCGAATATAGTAAAATGCACCTTTTTTTAGAATTGGTAGTTCTTGACTCATTATTTTTCTACTGGGTTGCCTATCATGTTGCCCCATTCAGTCCAAGAACCATCATAGTTTCGAACCTGTGGATATCCAAGCAGATACTTTAGGACAAACCAAGAGTGTGAGGATCGTTCGCCAATTCTGCAATAGCAAATGATTTCCTTGTCTGGTGTGATTCCCTTTGGAGTATAATTTTGCTTTAGCTCATCTACTGTTTTGAATGTGCCATCCGCATCATTTACTGCAGTAGCCCACGGAATGTTTTGTGCACCTGGTACGTGTCCTCCTCTTTGTGCATGCTCCATTGGATATTCTGGTGGCGCAGTAATTTCGCCAGTGAATTCTTTTGGAGATCTTACATCAACTAGGCCAATTTCATTTCTGTTTAATGCACGTCTCACATCAAAGAGATATGCGCGTAATCCCTCATCTGGTGGTTGCGCAACATAGTTAGTTGGAGAAACTTGTGGTTCATCAGTCGTGTATTGTTTTTTTTCTAGCTCCCATTTTTTGCGGCCACCATTCATAATTTTGACATTTTTGTGGCCGTAGTACTTGAAAACCCAAAACGCAAATGCCGCAAACCAGTTGTTAAAGTCACCATACAAAATTACCTCGCTTTCTGGATTGATTCCGTTTTTGGACATTAACGCTTCAAATTGTTTTTTATCTACGATATCTCGTGTTATTGGATCGTTGATGTCACGCTTCCACCAAATCAGAGTTGCGCCCGCAATGTGGCCTTTTCTGTAACCATTCTCAGGATCATAGTCAACTTCTACCAGCTTCAGGTTGGCGTTTGGTGGGTTTTTTGACACAAATTCCGTATCAACTAGGACTTCGGGATGTGCATAAGTCATTTTCAATTGTACGCCATCGCATGCATAATTAATTTTTTCCATCATATCAAAAAACTACATTTTTTAAACAAACAATGCAAAAACAAAGGGTTGAAGCTTAATCGTGTAGGAATAGTGTCCAAATTTGGCTCTGAGGAGTCAGAAAATGCCGCAAAAAAGGTAGCAAAGAAATTCATCTCAAGCAAGGCCGAAGTCTTTACTATAGCTCCAGTAACGGTAGATGGTGCAAAAAAGGTAGAATCAGTCGAAGACCTCAACGACAAAAAGCTAGACCTAGTAGTTACAATGGGCGGGGACGGCACCACACTTCGCGCATTTAGAAGTCTTGCAAATGAAGTGCCACTTTTGACAATAAATGTAGGTGGAAACAGAGGAATCTTATCAGAAATAACACTGGATAAAATAGACACAGCGATTTCCGATATGAAGTCAAACAAGATTTGGTTTGACAAAAGAACCCGAGTTGTCGCATCTGCGGGGGGAGAAGAGTTTCCTCCAGCCCTAAATGAGATTTATATCAACCGACAAAACATGACAAAAACTGCGGAATTTGAGATCAAGTTCCAAAACGACATTGTCAAGCACAAAATGGACGGAGTCATGATCTCAACTCCAAGTGGCTCTACTGGACATTCTTTTTCACTTGGCGGGCCTGTACTGCATGAGAGCCTTGACATTTTGATTATTACACCTGTGGCGCCGGTCCTAAGATTGCTGCCATCAATTGTTGTACCTGATGAAAAAATTGAAGTGATTTGCTCTCATGACACCAATATTGTAATGGACGCACAGGTAATCAAGACAGCGGGATTTGAAGAGCCAATTGTGATCAAAAAATACCCCAAGCGCGCAGTATTTGTCAGACTCAAAAAGCGCGGCCTAAGACAGATGAGCAAGCTTGGCGTCTAGGGTGTACGATGCTAGTGCATTTTATGCCGGAGTCCCCTTTGCATCGCCCGAGTTGGGCCTAACTACAACACTTGTCTTTGATGAAATAAAGCACATCAAAAAAAGTCACGGTGCGCTAGAAACTCTGCTGGATACAAACAGACTGCAGATTCAAGACCCAGATTCAACCAGTATAGAATTTGTGTCCAATGAAGCAAAAAAGACAGGCGACATACAAAAATTATCAGGGGCAGACATTTCTGCAGTTGCTTTGGCACACGAGCTAAAAGCAACTTTGATCACAGATGATTTTGCAATATCAAATCTTGCAAAAAACATCAGACTCCAGGTGCAACCAATAATGACAAAGGGAATACGTGATGTAGGAAAATGGCTCCATTATTGCGCAGGTTGCAAAAAAGAGTTCTCAGGACTAGAGTTTTGCCCAAATTGCGGCAACAAGCTAAACAGAAAGCTACTCAAGCGGTAGTTTTTTGAAATACCAATCTACAAACGAGCCATCATAGAGACGAACATTTTCAAATCCGGCTAGTTTTGCCTGGTAGAAAAGACTGGATGCGCGATGCCCATGCATGCAATAACAGATAACTTGATTGTCCTTTGGAATTTCTCTTTGCGAGAATAAATTTTCTAGTGATTCTTTAGAGTCAAGCAATAATCCATCTTGGCCAATCCCATCAGTAAAAGGAAACAAAATTGAACCGGGAATGTGCCCTCCAAAGAATTCTTGCGGAGTCCTTGCATCCAATATGGTTGCCTTGCCAAGTAATCCTTGCAGCTCATCGGATTCTATTCTGATATCATCCTGAATTTGCGGTACAAACTGCACTGGGGTGTATTTCTTTGATGTTCTTGTTATTTCTAGGCCCAGGCTCTGCCATGTCCCAATGCTTGCATCTAAAATTTTGGTGTTTTTTTGGCCCAGATATTGCATAGTCCATGCTATTCTGAACACAGATGGATCCATCAGCTCGCCAGTTACAATTACAGTTTTGTCATTGTCTATTCCAATATTACCTAGTAGTTGTGATACTTTTTGTGGGTCTGGTGCTAGGTGTGCCCCAGCAGGACTGAGCTGTATTAGCTGATCCACTATCAGAGATATGGAATTTGGAATGTGTCCATGCGAGTACATAATCTTTGGTCTGGTATCTATTATGACCAAATTTGGATCATTGATATTTTCTGCCAACCACTGATGCGATACAAACATGTTTTAGAGGTCCAGTGTTTTCTGATTTGATTCTTTGTGTAGCTTGCTTTGCTGATCTAGCATTTGCTTTATTTTTTTGGCGCGTGCCTCACCTAATCCTTCTATTTTGGCAAGATCTGCAAGTGATGCATTTAGCGTCTTGGAAGGCGAGCCAAATTTGGCAAGCATCCTAGTGGCGAGCTTTTCCCCAATTCCAGGCAGACTGCACAAAACAGAGAGTTGTTGTCTTGATAGATCGTCAGATTTTTTGATTTTCTTCAAGAAAGGTCCGCGCAGGGATTCCTTTCGTGAGCACATTGATACTAGCATCTTGGCCGTGTGTGTGGCACTTGGGGTCGGAATGATTGGAATCTTAAAGTCAATTGCAACTGCAGACATTGCCCCATAAAACACAAGTGGGTTCTCCACGATTTGCTCTATTTCCTCTACGTTTCCCTCCATTAGTATGACGGGGTTTGCAAAATGCTCCTTTAGTCGATTGCACTGATCAAAAAGCCTTCCATCAAATATTGACGATATCAAATCAGACACGGACTTGCGCTCTACAATTGTTTCTGGTGCAACAATATAGTCCCCTATGGGAAGTGTCTTTATCTCCAGGTTAATTCCGACTGCTCTAAGTAAATCAGGTATGCCGCTTTTTTTTTCACGCTCATCTACCACAATTCGAAGATTTTCTATCTTCATGGTGTAGTGTTTGATTATCTGTTATTTATTGAGATGGTGGTTTTTGTGCGCCGTGAATCATTTCGTTGATTTTTGTTTCTTGTTCTTTGATGCTTTCCTTTATTCGTGTTTCCTGTTTTGCCAGTACTGTTATTCGTGTATTTGCAAGCTCTTTTTTCTCTTCAAGTTCTGCAATCAAGACAGATTTTGTAGATTTTATGAGAATTGTTCCAGCATGCTTGTAGACAGGATCAGTATCTGATGACTTTTTTAGCTCCTCTAGAGCACGATCGGACTCTACTTGCTCCATGTCCAGCTGTTGCTTTTGCGCCATTATCGATTGAAGGTTTTGCTGAGATTGCTGTAGTTTCATTAATTGTTCTTGTAGCCATGGAGGAATTTGTTGGCCTTGTGACATGCCTATGTTCACTTTGAATTTCTTATATCTTTAGCGATTCAAGAGAGTCCGAGCTTGCCTGTATCAATCGCAGTGTAGAGTTGAGGTTTGCCCGCATATGCGCAAGCTCATCCGCAGTGATTTCGATGTGGATCGTGTCTTTTTTGATAGAAATTTTTGTTTGTGTTGGATTTTCAGGATAAAACCGATTGTCGGCAGATATAGAATCAAAGATTGCTTGTGTTTTTCCCTTGTCTTTGATGTATAATACAGCGCTAAACTTCGACGTCATATGCGGTTCCAGTAACTTTGTATCCGCATTTTTTGCATGACCAAATCCCTACTGCCTCTCGGCCAAATCGGAGTGAGCCGCATTGTGGGCATTTTCTTTTTTGCTTTAGTACGGAATGTACCGCAGAGAACTTTTTTCTGTGCTTGATTCCATATTTTTGTCTCAGACCCCTTAGCGATGCGCCTTTTTTGAGCATTTAACTTCTACCTGCCTTTTTTAGCATGTCCCTTATTTTTGCTCCGGTTGCAATTGAGATTTTGCCACATTGTACTAGTTCTTCTGGTGTGAATCCATTGTTGCCGCCCTTTTGGATTGCACAAATGTTACCAGCTTCGTTTGTTGTAATTGTTATTCTTGCGTCCATGCACGCCCATTCGTCTGCATTGGGATCAACTATGATATTATTGCCAATTTTGCCCATTGTGACAGAGACTGGGACTGTTGTAATTGGTGGTGCTGTAAATTCACCTTCTACTTTGGTCACAACCCCATCCGCATAGTTGTATTTTGGAATCTTGCATGAAAGAACGCTTGCAACTGATGCATAAGAGCATGCATCAAAGAGATTTCCATCATAGTCAGTAACAGAGTTGTCAATGAATATTCCGACTACGGATTTGTCCTTTTCTAGGACTAGTTGCTTAAGGTCAACCATTCCACTTTCTCTAATTCCTCTATCAACAACACGTGCTAATTCTATTACTTCTTCGCCTGGTGGGCCTGGCTCTGCTGCAGGATCTGCTAGTGGCAAGATTTCTGCAGTGCAGATAAAAATTCCCCTATCGCCTAAATCTGGAAACGGCTTGTCTGGCTGAACCTTGACTCCACACACTACTTCAGTATCTCCTAGTCGAACACGTGCAGAGCCTTCTGCCTTTGGAATGACACCAGTATCAATGATTAGTTGTCTTGGCTCGTCTAGTGCGCGGCCGTCAACTCGCTGTCCTTCTTTTAGAAGGGCGTGAATTTTTTTCTTTTTCAGATCATCTAGTATTGTTGTTGTAGTCATTGTGAGTCACCAAAGAATTTTTCCTGTAATGCCTTTTTCTGAACCTCATAAACAATTTTACATCCTTCCAGTGCAGTGTTGACACATTTTTCATATTCCTGCGGAGACAATACTCCATCAAGTTGGATTAGTGTGACTTTGCCTAAGTTTGGCATGTATGCGACAGGCATGTCTGCCTGGCCTTCCTGGTCTTCTTCATTGTTGATGTCAAGCACTATGGTGTCAGCTACTTTGCCTGCGGCACACGCAGAAACCATGTCTCTCATTGGAATTCCGGCGTCTGCTAATGCAACGGCTGCAGCATCTAGTGCCGCACATCTAGAACCTCCGTCTGCTTGTAGAATTTCTATGAACACATCAACTACTGTTCTTGGGAAATTTTCCAACATTACTGCCGGCTCTAGTGCCTCTTTGATTACTTTGGAAATCTCAATTTCTCTTCTAGATGGTGCTGGATTTTTTCTCTCCCCTACTGAGAATGGCTGCATGTGGTATCTGCATCGCAAAATTCCACGGTCGGTGTTTGCCAGATGTTTTGGATGGACATCTCTTGGGCCAAACACTCCTGCCAGAATTTTGTTTTCGCCAAACTCGATATATGCAGAGCCGTTTGCGTTTTTGAGAACGCCAGCTTTAATCATAATTCTGCGAGGCTCGTTGATTTTTCTGCCGTCGCAGCGAATTCCCTTATCGTCTAGTAGTACTATGTCTGTTTTTTTTACACCCATGATTATTCACTATTTGATCCTAACATTTGTTGTATTCTTTCAGTCAGATTTGGAACGTGTGCTTGTTCTTCGACCATTTTGATTGCTTCCATGGCCTTTAATAATCCCTCTGGCTCCTCAGATGACACTACGACAAATCCATTTTGCCCAATTGTGATTATTGCTTTTGTTGCACTCTCTATTGTTTGAATCATAGAGCCACGCTTGCCAATTAATCGCGGAACTTTGCTTGGAGAGATTTTGATTAGCTCGCCTTCTTCAATTTTGCCCAAGTCCCTGTCTGCTATTGTAATTAGTGGATCGCGTGATCTATCAGAGTTTGCAACGCGTGCTGCAATGAGATCACCTGTCTTTAGTCGTGAAGTAAGATCGTCAACCTTTGGGTTAAAGTCTCGGCCAAAGACATCTTGTGCAGGTAAAATTCCCGCATAACATGAGTTGATGTTAAGCTCCCAAGAAAGAGATGTGTGTGATTTTACGATACCAATGATAAAGTCATCAATTCGCGGAATGTACATTCCAGCCAAAGGAATTACGCGAACTCCGCTGTCAAAAATTTCAGAAATTCCTACAGTTGTTGCAATTATTTTGTCACCATGCAGATGGACGTTTTCCTCTGCTCTGTACGGACCGGTTGTTATGACATCGCCAGGTATGACGTATTTTCGCTTGATATCATCCATTACTTGACCATCTCCACTGTTGCAGAGCCTTTAGTAATGGAACCTAGTCTGTCGATCACGTTTGCCCTTGCCCCCGCAGGTATTTCTAGTATTGCTTTAAGTGATCCGTTGTTTTGCCATTCTTCTTTTTTTAGTGTGCCAGTTGATTTGAGAACTGCATAGGACTGGCCAGCATATTGAGCTGGAACCGAAATTTCAAGCAACATGTTTTCTGATTTTAATGGTATTATGCTTCGAAGAGATTCCACCACATCCTTGCATTGTTCTTCAGTATTTTTGAAAGGATCAATTGAGATTCTTGCCTGCTCTAGTGCTTGCTCTATCCTAAGTGGCGGATGCGGTAGGTGTGATCTTGGATCAACATAGGTTTTTGCAATAAACTCGATTATCTGCTTTCTTTTTTCTGCAACCATTTTGCGCCTCTGTTCAGTGGTGAGATTGAGATCGCCTTTTTTGAGAATAATTTCTATGATAGTATTGGTGTCTTGCGTCTTGAATGCCTTGAGCAGCTTCTCAGTTGACGCCCTAGTTCCCTTGTTAGAGTCTGTATAGACCTCATCAGAGACCAAAACCGTGGAGGCGTCCTTTCTTTTGCCAAGCTTGTATTCCAGGGCAGGATCAGGCTTTACTAGAATTTCGAACTTTTCTCCTGCCACAGAGTGTCGAATTACTGTTACATCAGTCATGGGTTTGGTAATGAAATATTGGTATTTATCTCTGTCAAATTTGGCTCAAAACTCACGCTAGATTTTTATGTGGACTTGGAAAAATTTTTTCAAATTGCCTTCTTTGGAGATAATATCACAAGACAAAAACCGTATTTCAGTCAAGCTAAAGGGCGTAGCACTGCAATACGCAAACGCGCTAAGACGAATCTGCCTAAACGGCGTTCCAGTCTTTGCAATTGACACTGTAGACGTAATTGACAATTCCTCTGTAATGTCAGATGAGGGAATCGCCCACAGATTGGGCCTCATACCAATAAAGACAGATCTCAAAAGATTCTCAGAGCCGCACCTGTGTTCTTGCAAAAGCCAGGCAGGCTGCTCAAATTGCAGGGTAATGCTAGTAATCGATTCTGGCGATACAGATACCACAAGAACAATCACATCATCTGAACTAAGCTCCGAAGACCAAACAGTAAAACCAGTTTCTGACAAAGTCCCAATTGTCCAGGTTGCTCCAGGTCAAAAGGTAAAGTTAGAAGCATATGCAAGGCTAGGACGTGGAACAACCCACGCAAAATGGAATTCCGCCAATGTCTCTGTTTTAACACATACTGACAAGCCAGACGAATTCATCCTTACAGTAGAGAGCACCGGTGCACTTACCCCAGAGCAAATTGTGACTGCAGGGGTTGATGAGCTTGCTCAAAGACTAGAAGACTTCAAGCAAGTCATCGCAGAGCTAAAAGCCTAATCATAACATTATATTTGGGTTCCAAAAGCGCAATATCTATGACTAATCAGCTAGTCCAAGGAATGGTAAAAGAGCTCAAGACAGCATCTGCAAAGAACAAGGCTCCAATTTGGGCAGATCTTGCAGAAATGGCACTCAAACCAAAGATAGCAAAAAGACTAGTCAATGTCACAAAGATAAGCCGAGTCACTTCTGATAATGACACCATAGTAGTTCCAGGCAAGGTTTTGGGAACTGGTAACATTTCCCACAAGGTAACATTGTGTTCATTTGCAATATCGACTGCAGCTGCCAACAAAATCAAGGCAGCCGGAGGCAAAATTATATCATATTCTGACCTAATTTCCAAATTTCCAACAGGTAAAGGAGTGAAAATAATTGGCTGACCAAGCACAATCAGTCATAGTTGATGGAACAAACCTGCTTGCGGGAAGACTCAGCTCAAATGTAGCAAAACTTCTCCTGCAAGGCAACCATGTAACCATAATAAACTGCGAAAAAATCTTGATTAGCGGAAACAGACGAAACATTATTCAGAATTACAAAAACTTTCTAGGAATCTCTAGTATTTTGCATCCAGAGCACGGACCATACCACCCACGCAGACCAGACACAATCATTGCAAGAATGATTCGCGGAATGCTTCCAAGAAAAAAGCCATCAGGAACTGCCGCACTGCGAAGACTGAGAACCTACGTAGGAGTTCCAAGTGGAATGGGTACATCCAAGAAAACAAGTTTTGACTCTGCAAAAATAACAAGACCGATCGCAAACTATACTAGCATGTCAGATTTGGCACAAGAAGTAGGATGGAATAATTGACTCCAAAAACTGAAATCTATTTTGCAACAAGAAAGACATCGCGAGCCCATGTCTATATTACAAAGGGCTCTGGTCGAGTTAGAATCAACAACACTCCAGCAGAGATGATAAACCAAGAATCAGCAAGAGAAGTAATTTTATCACCACTGGAAATTGCAGGAGACTTGAGAACCAAAGTAGACATTTCAGTTCGAGTAAAAGGTGGTGGATTTATGGGTCAAGCATATGCAGTAGCAACTGCAATATCACGAGCACTCACTGGCTGGACAAAATCCAAAAAAGAGCCAAAAGAACATCCATTCCCAAAGCAGACAAGAACCGACCTCAGAAAAAGATTAAACGATTTTGATAAACACCTCCTAAGTGGAGATGCCAGAAGAAAAGAACCAAAGAAGTTTGGTGGACCTGGCGCAAGAAGAAGAAAGCAGAAATCATACAGGTAGATTGAAAGCAGTAATCTTGGCAGGCGGTAAGGGAACGCGTGCAAGACCTTTTACTGACTATTTTCCAAAAGCAATGATTCCAGTGTATGGAAAGCCGCTGATTTCTCACATCATAAAGCACCTTTCCTCATTTGATTTCATATCTGAGATTATCGTGGTATGTGATTTGGACGGCTTTGGAGGACAGATAAAGAATTATTTTGAAAAATCAAAGATACGATTCATCCAAGATTCTGCAAGTGGAACTGCTGGGGATTTGGTGCATTTAGCAGGCCTGGTAAAAAAAGAGCCGTTCTTTTTGTGGTTTGCAGACAATCTTTGTGCCCTCGACTTGAAAAAAATGTACAAGCATTATACTAACAAAAATAGTCTGGCATGCATTGCAACAAGACAATTTCGCAAAGAAGAAACTGGCTTTGCCAAAGTAAATGATGGAATTATTACCCAATTCATTGAAAAACCAACCATAAAGATGGAAAACTGTGAGTGTACTGGAATCTATGTGTTATCAAGCAAAATCATCGACATTATAAAATCAAAATCAAAGAAAAACCTGAATTTGTCCTATGACATTTTGCAGGAATTATCAAAAAAAGGCCAGGTAAGCTCGTTTGATATTGGTAAGACTCCCTGGATAGACATAGAATCTCCCTCTATTTTACAGAGAAAATCAAACGATATCAAAAAAATAATCAATTCAATAAATCACAGTACGTGATTTTTTTCAAATGATGTGATTTTGTTTTCGTGTTGTAGTGTTATCGCAATGTCATCTAGTCCTTCTAGGAGTGTCTTTTTTCGCGATCCATCAATGTCAAAATGAATAGATTTTGAATTGTATTGTATTGTTTGTGATGCAAGATCCACATGTACAACAGAATCAGTTTTCATCAGATCATTTACAATTTCTTTTGGTAATGATATTGGCAGTATGCCATTTTTGAAACAATTATTGTAAAATATATCAGCAAATGAGGGTGCAATTACAACATCAAACCCATAGTCCTTGATAGCCCAAGCAGCATGTTCACGACTAGAGCCACACCCAAAGTTATCACCGCTAACTAAAATGTGAGAACCAGTGTATTTTGAATCATTTAGAACAAATTCCTTTTTTGGAGTATTATTTTGATCAAAGCGCCAATCATGGAATAGAAATTTCCCGAATCCGGTTCTCTGGACTAGCTTGAGAAATTGTTTTGGTACAATTTGATCAGTGTCTACGTTTGGCCTATCAAGCGGTGTTACTATACTGGAAACCATACCTAATTTTTCCATCTAGACCCATTCTCGCACATCTACAAAGTGTCCTGCAATTGCAGCAGCTGCTGCCATTATAGGGCTAACTAGGTGGGTTCTGCCACCAGCTCCCTGTCGGCCTTCAAAGTTTCTATTTGATGTGCTTGCACATCTCTCACCCCTAGACAAAATGTCAGGATTCATTCCAAGACACATACTGCATCCAGACTCGCGCCATTCAAAGTTTGCATCTTTGAAGATTTTGTCAAGGCCCATCTCTTCTGCCTTTTTCTTTACTTGTTGAGATCCTGGAACCACCATTACTCTAACATTTGGCGACGCCTTTCTTCCTTTGATTATACTTGCAGCTTCGACCAAGTCTTGGAGTCTTGCATTTGTACAAGAGCCAATAAAGACACGATCTATTTTGATATCAGTAATTGGAGTTCCGGATTTTAGGTCCATGTATTGTAGGGCGTTTTTTGCAGCAATCTCTTGACTGGAATCTCCTTTGGCAAACTCAGCAGGGTCTGGCACAGATTCTGTGACATCGGCAGTCATGGAAGGATTTGTCCCCCAGCTTACTTGCGGTATGATTTGCGATGCGTCAATTGCAAAGGATTTGTCGAATTTTGCTCCATCATCAGTTTTTAGTGTGTCTTTCCATTTTTCCACTAGTTCGTCATAGTTTTTTGGGGTGTATTTTCGGCCACCAAGATAATCAAAAGTTTTCTGGTCAGGTGCGACTAGGCCTGCACGTGCGCCGCCCTCTATTGACATGTTGCACATTGTCATGCGCTCATCCATGGATAAATCCGAGATCGCCTGTCCGCGATATTCCAGCACAGTGCCATTTCCACCAGCAGTACCGATTTTTTTAATTATTGATAATATGATATCTTTGGCAGTAATTGCATGAGTGTTTTTTCTTTTACCATCAACTCTAATCTCAAATGTCTTTGGCTTGTCCAAAACAAGGCACTGAGTTGCCAAGACATGCTCTACGTCGGATGTGCCAATTCCTAGCGCAAATGCTCCAAACGCCCCATGTGTAGATGTATGCGAGTCACCGCAAACAATAGTAGCCCCAGGCAAAGTAATTCCAAGCTCAGGACCAATTACATGCACTATTCCCTGGTATGGTGAATCAAGGCCAAACAACGGGATTCCAAATTCCTGGCAGTTTTTTTCCAGAGTTTTGATTTGCATTGCAGATATTTGGTCTGCTATAGGCAATGACCTGTTTGTTGTAGGCACATTGTGATCCATTGTAGCAAATGTCAAGTCCGGCCTTCGCACCCTTCGTTTGTTTATTCGAAGACCGTCAAATGCTTGAGGGGATGTAACCTCATGCACCATATGCCTGTCAATGTAGATTAGAGAGCGGCCATCAATTTCATCTACTTTGTGCGAGTCCCAAATTTTCTCAAATAAGGTCTTTGCCATGGATATGATCAGTAATATAGGTATAAAATTGTAAATTAGTCAGGCTTATACTTGAAGAGGCCGCCCGCCTCAATTATTTTGGCTACAATTTCTGAGAATGGCTTCATGGAATAGATCTGGTTTTTGGTGAGATTTTTGATCTGGTTTTTTGAAATATCTATTTCGATTTGGTCGCCATCAGAGATTTTCTTGTATGTTTCTTCATCCACTTCAATAGGAAGTAAAAATCCGCCATCGACTGCATTTCTATAAAAAATTCTAGCAAATGTTACCGCAATTACGCCTTTTATCCCACACTGACTAAGGGCAATTGGTGCATGCTCTCGCGATGAGCCACATCCAAAGTTGCGGCCTGCCACCAGAAAATCCCCTTTTTGCACCTTGGAGTGAAAGTTGGGATCGATTCCTTCCATTGCGTGTTTTGCTATTTCGTCATAGTCATGTAATTTGAGATACTGACCTGGCAAGATGACATCAGTGTCAATGTTGTCTTTTTCGTATTTGATTACTTTTCCCATTACAAATCACGCGGATCGGTTATTTTCCCAGTAACAGCAGATGCTGCAGCAACCAGTGGAGAGGCCAAATATGTCTGGGACTCTACATGTCCCATTCGCCCAGGGAAATTCCTGTTTGTAGTACTGATGCATATTTCATCTTTTGCCAATACTCCCATGTGTGCGCCACAGCATGCACCGCATGTTGGCGGGCCCACTGTTACACCAGCATCTAGAAATATTTTGATCAAGCCATTTTCCATTGCTCGCTTGTATATTGAAATTGCTGCAGGTAGTACTTCTGTTCTGATTTTTACTTGGCGTCCCTTTAGAATTTTGGCTGCCGCTTCAAGGTCTTCGTATTTTGCTCCAGTGCAAGAGCCAATGTAGGATTTGTCTAGCTCAACTCCGGCAATATCTCGTACTGTTGCAATGTTTTCAGGAGAATATGGTTTTGCTATAGTTGGTTCTAGTTCTGATGCCTCGTATTCGTATACCTTGGCATATTCTGCGTCTGCATCACCATATACTGGCGTGTATTTTGTAGCGCCTCTTTGGGATAAATAATCAAAGATTTTTTGGTCTGGTTCTATGATTCCATTTTTTGCGCCCGCCTCTGTCGTCATGTTACATAATGTCAATCTAGATTCCACAGACATTTCAGAAATTCCACTACCGCCAAACTGCATTGCATAATATGCAGCACCTTCGGTGCCAATATCTCCAATTATTTTTAGGATCAAGTCTTTTGCCATCATGTGATCTGGCAATTTGCCATTTAGCTTAAAGTATAATGTCTCTGGGATTTTGAACCAAATTCTGCCATTTAACAAAACATATGCAACATCAGTATGGCCTAGGCCGCAAGCAAATGCACCCAGTGCACCTGTGGTATTTGTGTGGGAATCACCTCCGACATAGACTTCGCCGGGCAAGACCATTGCCTCTTCGTGAGATAATGTATGGCAGATTCCGTATTGGCCCATCCCATACTTGAAGTGTTTTTCAATTCCATATTGCTTTGTAAATTTTGTCAGCTTGACAATGTTTTCAGCAGAAATCTTTTCCGCAGACGGCACAAAATGGTCTTCTGCAACCCAAACTTTGGATGAATTCCAGAGTCTGTCTGTTGAAATTCCTTGTTTTTGGAGCTTTTCAAATACCTTGATTACGCCTGGGCCTGAAACATCGTGAATCATTGCCTTGTCTACATTTGCAAATATGATATCGTCTGGTGCAACGCTGGATTTGCCGGATGCACGCGCGAGAATCTTTTCCGTTATATTCACAGAACAAAGATCGAGTCGTTTCAGATTAAAAGCTTTGGAGAAGGATAAAAAATGCGAAAACCGCAATTATATCATTGACCAGAGTAATTCCAATCATGACCTCAAGAAAACAATCCAGCTTTGATCTGTATGAGGATCTAATAGAATCAGTAAAGCCACATGTCTTGGAAACAGGTGACATTATTGTGATTTCAAGCAAATATGTGGCAAATTCCCAGGGACGTCTACTAGACATTGTAAGGACTAGACCGTCACCAGAGGCAGCAGAACTATCAAAAAAATACCAAATAGATACAAAATTTGCTGAAGTCATTTTACGCGAATCTGACAAAAGACTAGGTGGAGTGACGGGATTTGTCCTCACATCTGCAGACCATGTCTTGGCGCCAAATGCTGGAATTGACAAGTCCAACGCAAAAAAAGGCACCATAATATTATACCCAGATTTGCCATATACAATAACAGACAATATTCGAAAAAAAATTCTGCTAAATCTTGGAGTCCATGTTGGTGTAATTCTAGTGGACAGCAGACTAATGCCTGCAAGATCAGGAACCACGGGTATTGCAATAGCAGTATCTGGATTTGAGCCAATACAGGATGTGCGTGGCCAAAAAGATCTGGATGGAAATCCTCTGCGAGTCACCATAAAAGCAACAGCAGATAATTTGGCAACAATCGCAAACCATACAATGGGAGAGGGATCGGAATCCACACCGATTGTCATAATCAAAGAATCTGGAGCAAAACTCACAGGACGCAAAATTAGGCCAGATGAAATGTCAATATCGTCGGATCTTTGCGTGTACATGCGCGGCTTTGCTAACTAATTTAAATAAACCAAGAGTAAAGTTTGGCCTATGCAATACCTGACTAGATACCCAAGAACAATATCATTTGGTGGCGGAAAAGATCATTCTATTGATATTGATGTCAAGGGAGTAGAGCAACTCACAGTTATTGTGAAAAAAAGCGCAGAGGAACTATACCATATCATGCTCAAAGAGGGATTTACCAAAGTAAAGTTTGAGCATAAGCAGGAATCCCAGATAGGTGATGGATTATCACTAAAATTAAAAAAACCATGGGAGATGCACTTGCGATTATTTGACAGAAAAAACGGCGAAGTAGGAATTGAAGCCGAAGTCGAAGTCTCACGCGATTACCTGCAACACCTGTTTTGCCAGCGAACCCCAGTCATTTATGAAATAGAAGCGCTTCTAAAAAAGCACCAAATTGAATACAGAATCTGGCACAACAAAATAAAAAATCATGTTCATGCAATACTTGACAATTACAAAATAACGCTCGCTACGCCAAACATCCCGGTTTTCGCCTGGAAGCCAATGATATTTTTTATTGGTACCGTAGGCGTGTTTTATCTGTGGAAATACCTAGATACAATATTCTAGCTTGAAGACTTAATTACAATTTTTTACCAACCAGTTCAATGAGTGATGATTTTCTCCCTGTTGAACTAGGTCATTATGGCGTATCCCCATGGGAAGTCGAAGTCATATACGGATTGTTAAGAGAACGATTCAAAATTATGCAAAACGAAATCACGGAGCAAGATCCAAATTTTGTCAGTGTCATAGAGATCATCATTCCGCTTGCATTCAATGAAGAGTTTTTCAAGTGGTTTGAATATCATAGATGGGACAAGATAAAGTATATTTTCAAAGAGATGAAGCGACGACGTGGCAGGAAAAACTCACTCAAAATAGGTATCGGATTTGCAGGAGCACCAAAGATAGAGTTCATACTAGATGTTGAGGAAAAAGACACGTTTGATAACGCACTTGAAAAACTCGATTTTGTGATTGAACTATTATCGTATCATTTGAATTTTGAGAACATCGAAGATGTGTACAAGGTAATTTACAAATTCGATATAGGAACTAGAAAATGGAAAATGCATACCTTGTTTGCAAATAACAAGCGATTTCTTTTGGTAAACAATACGTGGAAGATGATTATTTGATGTCTTTTTCTAGTGGTTCCAACATTGAATGAAATTCTTTGTATTTAGAATCTAAAAATTCCAGCGATTCGACTAGTTTTTTTGATTTTCCGTATTTGAAGCGGATTAGCTCACGATGATGCCAGAAATTTTTCCCATCGCTTAGTGACAATGTTGTAAAGTAGTCAGGTCCCTTGACAGAGTCTGGAATTTTGATATTGTATGGGAATAAAAATTCTGCAATAAACCATTCGTCGCCGTCTGGATAATCAGAACCAGTTTCAACGTCAAAAAATATGTGCAATAAACTAGATTGCATCAAACCATCATCCGATATTGTAGGATGCTTGATGTTTGATTTGCTAAAATCAAGATTCAGCAGGTTTGGCTCAAAATAGCCCTTGATTATGGATTTTCTAAATATCTTGTTTGCCTCAGTCAGATTCAATTACAGATGAAGTAGTTAGATCGAGGTTATTTTAATTTCCGTTGAGAATTAGTCAGTTTATGACTAGTTTTGCCCAGTCATGATATGAGTCTATCATACATCAACTAGACAGAAATAAAATGAATTAAAAGATTAACCGGTCACTTAGTTTAGCTTTCCATTGTTAATAGTATGCACAATATGATTAAGAAAATACATCATTCGTGTTAAATTATAGAGTAATCCTAGTGCGAATTAATATTTCTTTTACAATACCATCAGACAGACAATGAATCCAAAATTCGTGAAATATCAGTCACAGACTTGCCATTGGTAGATATGATTTGCGATGCAGGTGGGTTTTCCAAATAATTCGGTATCTTGTCCGTGAGTCTCCTATCATACTGACTTATTATTTCATTTTTGTAAAATACACCTATTGGGATTTTTGTATCCCATTCCAGTGATTTTATTAGAGCCTGTGTCAGTTTTTCATTTAGCTCTGTTTCTGTATCATAGTGTACCAATGGATCATAGCCTGATTCCTCAAGCTTGTATATTCGCGGTTTTGCCATTTTTGTTATCTCATCAGCCTGATCCATTCCTGAATACCAATCTCGCGTGTTAATGTCATTATATGTAGGACATGGTTGCAATACGTCAATGAATGATAGTCCCTTGTGCCTTACTGCGGCAGTTATTGTATCTTTTAGATGCCTAACATCGTACGCATAGCTTCGCGCAACAAAGGTAAATCCGCTTGCAATTGCAAGCCCAATTGGATTCACATTATAATTTGTATTTGGTGATGGTAATGATTTTGTTTTTTCCCCAAGCTTTAGTGTTGGCGATGCCTGCCCCTTTGTTAGGCCATAAACACCATTGTTGAATATCAGATATGTAATATCTAAATTTCTTCTTCCAGCCGCAACAAAGTGGCCTGCGCCAATTCCTAGGCCGTCGCCATCTCCACCAGCAGCAATAATCGTCATATCTGGATTTGCAAGTTTAGCCCCTTGTGCAAATGTGAGAACCCTACCATGTAATGTATGGATTCCATTCACATTGATAAAATGAGAAGTCTTTCCAGAACAGCCAATTCCAGAAAATATTGCAGCCTTGTGTCTTGGGATCTGCATTTCTGCCAAAGACATCTGAATAGCATTGACAATTCCAAAATCCCCACATCCTGGACACCAGTCATTGTGTACTTGGGTTTTGTAATCGCCTAGTTTAAGATCCATGCGTCAATACCTGCCTTTTTTGTGCCTTGTTTTGAATGATGTTCTTCAGAGAATCGTAAATTTCTGTGCTAGTCATTGATCGCCCAGTATATTTTATAATGTAAAAGTCTGGCCCTCGTTCAAGGTTTTGTTTTAATAACTCTCCAAGCTGACCAGTGTGATTTGCTTCAATATCGATTATTGTTTTCACGTCCTTGAGTAAAAACTCGACATAGTCTTTTGGGAATGGATGCAATAGTTTTATCTGGATAAATCCAATATCGACATTTTCTTTTCTTAACATTTGCAATGCATCCAATATAGGCCCCTTCGGTGAGCCCCAGCTGATAACACATATCTCGGCTTTTCCATATGATATTGCCTGCTCATCATCTGGAATTGTTTTTAGAATGTGCAAGAGTTTTCCCAATCTTTTATCCATCATTTTTATTCGAAGTTCTGGGTCTTCGGTGATATGTCCAGATTCATCGCTCTCATCTCCAGTATTCCAAAAGACTCCATTCTCAAGACCCAACTTTGATCTAGGCGAGATATTATCAGGAGTTAACGCAAATCTCTGATAGTTTCCATCTACTTTATCAAGCAATTTACCGCGATTGATTGTTATTTTCTCGGTGTCAAACTTATTGCAGGTAACAACAGAGCTTCCAATGAATTTATCCATCATATGAATTACAGGCAACTGATAAACATCTGCATAGTTAAAACAGCGACCAGTATCATAGAAGCTTTCCTCAACATCGCCTGAGGCATAAACAATTCGTGGGAATTCTCCATGTCCAGCATGAATTGTTGATAATAGATCATCTTGCCCATGCCTGGTTGGAAGTCCAGTTGAGGGGCCGCTCCTCTGATATGTCGTAATTACAATTGGTACTTCGTTTATTCCAGCCCATCCTAATGCTTCCGCCATCAGAGAAAAGCCAGGGCCTGAGGTACAAGTGGCCGAACGTGTTCCAGTCAGCGCACCACCTATGGTCATTCCAATTGCTGCTATTTCATCTTCAGTTTGTACCACAAGTGTAGAGCCTGGACGGTTATCAATTACATCAACTAGCTCATTCGATTCCAAAAATACACTCTCATCAGATGCTGGTGTAATAGGATAGTATGGCTGAAATCTGCAACCACATGCCATTTTTCCCAATGCGGTTCCATGATATCCCTGGACCATAATCGTATTTTGCTTCTTTGTTGTAGGCTTGAGTGTGTATTCAAAATCTACAAACTTTGCGGCGGCGTAATTATACGCAAAGGTTGCGGTCTTTTTGTTCAGATCCGCAACTGCTTGTTTTTTTGAGAATATCACATCGATTGAATCAAGCAAGGTTTTTGGTGGCATTTTAAGAACTCCTAAAGAAAATGACACCCCAAGAACATTATACATTCGAACCATTCCCTTAATCTTTGGATTGTTGATTTCGTCTGCTAGGCTAGACAGAACTGTTTTGAACGATATTGGATATAGTTTGACTCCATTTTCTTTTGCAATATCCAAGACTCCTTGAATCGTTGCCGGTTTTTTCTTTAGGGAAAGACGTGCGAGTAGTCTTGTGCGATACTGATTGTCTATAGTATGAGTTTCATTCAGAGTTGTTTCTGAAATGTCTGAATCGTAAACTATAGCTCCGTTTTTTATTACTTCGTCATAATGCCTAAAGATAGTTTCTGCATCAAATGCCATCATAATTGTCACGTCATTGACGTTTGAGCGGATTATTTGATCAGATACTCGGACTGTAAAATAGCTGTGATCTCCCTTTATATTGGAATGAAACTCTCTTTTGCCAAAGATTTGATACCCCATAGCGGCGCATGCTCTAGAAAATATGTTGGCTGCAGACTCTACTCCGCTTCCTTGCGGCCCACCAATAAGCCAGCTAACATCTGTCAAGGTCATAATAATGTGCCAATTTTTGATTAATTAAGAATGTGGTTGAATTTCTTAACCACCCGTAGCAGCTTCAAAGAGCGCGCATTCACACTTGTCGCGCTCGCCGCAATAAGGACAAACACAGACGCATTTTTCAATTGCATTACCACACTCTATGCACAAGGCAAATTCCTCTTCGTCTTTTTTGTCTGCCAAGCTACCATTATACCCCACAACAAATCTTATAAAGATTTGATCAAGTTCTGCTTTGATGCAGATTCTGCTTACTAGAAAACTACACGACTTTGCTATCAAAGAACTGCAAAAAAGATACAAGATTTTCATCCATGATGGCAAAATTCCAATGCCAAAAAAAACTCTAGTAGAAAAGATAAAAAATGTGGACGGCCTCATCTGCTTTCCATATGATGGCATAGATAGAAAGGTGATAGAGAGTGCAAAAAATCTCAAAGTAATCAGCACGTATAGTGTTGGATATGATCACATTGATTTGGATGCTGCAAAAAAGAAAAACATCAGAATTGGCTACACGCCTGACGTTCTGACCGGTGCTACTGCGGATCTTACTATTGGGTTAATTTTAGATTTGATGCGCAGAATAACGGAGGGGGATCGACTTATTCGTGCTGGAAGATGGCGCCAGATTTTTGGGCCCCATGACTATGTTGGGGTGGATTTGGATGGAAAAACACTTGGTATTTTGGGCATGGGACGAATCGGCCAAGCGGTTGTAAAAAGGGCAAGAGGTTTTGGATTAGTTGTTGTATATCACACAAGAACCAGATTACCTGCAAATCAGGAGAAGAAACTTGGAATTAGACATGTTAGCTTTGATGATTTGCTAAAAAACAGCGACATTTTGTCAATTCATGCTCCATACAGAAAAGAAACGCATCATATGCTAAATTTGAAAACCTTGAGAAAAATGAAAAAATCTGCCATTCTGATCAATACTGCGCGCGGCAAAATAATCAATGAGGGGGACTTGGTTAAAGCATTGGAATCAAAGATAATTGCAGGCGCCGCACTGGATGTATTTGAAAAAGAGCCAATTGGTAAAAACCACAAGCTAGCAAAAATGCAAAATGTAGTATTAGCACCACACATTGGCAGCTCTTCTGCTGAAACACGCACAAAGATGGCAGAGATAACTGTACAAAACTTGATTTTGGGGCTGCGGAAAAAGAAAATGATCTATTCTGTATAATTATAGCATCTCACGGACTGATTTTAGTTGAATCAGATCATTTGGATCTGCCTTGATGCAATCAGTACCAATTGGTTTTAGTGTTTCAAATTTTATCTGACCCTGTGGTACAGAGCCAGCTTTTTGCAAATCTCCTAACTTTTGGTAAATTGTGTCCTTGTGTTTTGCGCATGTAACGCCTACCATGTACTCGTCTTTTGTTGCCAAAATAGATATTACAAATTCTGGAGGATTGACGCATTGTCGTCCTTGTTCTTTAATTGAGCATCTGTCTGGGAGCAACAAGACAAGTTCCGGCAAATTCTATGTAAACGTACCCCCGCCCTCTATTTTACGCACAAAACCTAGACAGAATTTAGAGTGGAAAAATTCCAGATGTGTTGCTTTGGAGTCTTGTCTAGTTGTATTATACCATCATCGGATAATTGTCGGACTAAGTACGCCGAATATGCAGGTGCACCTGTCGCGCCAGGCGAATTGTAATTAATAATGTGCAATGAATTATCAGACTGTAATTCCAGCGTTTCTGGCAGGAACGTTCCGTTTTTTGTAATAATTGGTGTGCGTATTCCCGCAGTTCCGCGTTCTATAAAATACTGCGGTTTTATTTTTGGGATAAACTGCCTGACACGATTTACCATGGCATTTTTGGAAATGGAACTCTTCCATTCCTTTGATACCAGGGATAGAAATTCCGAATTGAGTAATAGTTTTTTAGAGCTGCCAGAAACTAGCTGTCCTAGCTTTGATATTGCCTTTGATGCTCCACCGATTCCAGAATATGCCTCTGGGTCTGATACAGGCACAGCATTTGGTCCAATTTCCACAGTTCCGTCTGCGCGTCTTATCCAATGCGGGTCTAGGAAGGGAAAGCTGGCAAATTTTGCCACAGTGTAAATGTTTGTGCCAACGAGACCGGAATATTGTGGTGCTATTCGCCAGTATTCTCCCCTAAAATGAAGACTAGAGTATTCTTTTGCTAGTCCTAGCTGCTTTGCTATATCTAGAGAATATCCTCCTGCGCAATTTATCAAAAACCCAAATTCAAGTGACTTTGCATCTGCAAAAAATATTGTGTTGTTTTTTATTTTTTGCATTTTATGTGAGAATAAAAATTGAGTTCCGTTTTGTTTTGATTCTAGATATAGTTGTGCGGTAAGCATTCCATAGTCAGTTGATGCATCTTTTTTGCAGTAAATTCCAGAGTGGCATTTTACGTTCGGCTCTCTTTGCTCTATTTGGGCATAATCTAATAATTGCAGATCAGATTCTGCAAGGCCGTTTTGTATACCCCACTTGAGATATTTTTCTAGGGTGTGGTGCTGTGATTCATCTAGTGCGATTTCTATTGTGCCAGTATCACTCCACGGAATGTTGTGCTTTTTTGCAAAAGATTGCCACAGATCATGTGATTGCAAGGCTGCCTTGGCGATTTTTTTCTTTTTTTGTGGGTCTAGGTAAAACGGTGAGTGCACCACACCTGTGTTTCTGCTGCTAGTATGTGCAGCTACTTTTTCTTCTTTTTCAATTACGCAAACTTTGTGATTGGTAAGTGTGGAGAGCCAATACGATATTGCGGTGCCAAGGACTCCCCCACCTATTATTGCAACATCAAACTTCAATGATATGATACTACATCAGAGTCATTAATTGATTATGAAAAAAGGCGCCGGGAGAGAGATTTGAACTCTCGAACCCTTGCGAGTACGCGCTTTATGGTTTGTGTAATTTCCAGGCGCGCGCCCTACCAGGCTAGGCGACCCCGGCACTAGTCTTGCGACAAAATTGCTGACAAATTATTCATTATATATTAGACGATTAGCCTTTTATGAAATCCTCAAGAGTTGCTTTTGCTTGGGGATCACTCATTTGTCTTGGAGGATGCTTCATCAAATATGCGCATGCCGGAATTATTGGTCCGCCCAATTTTCTCTCTAGAGCAATTTTGGCTAGTCTTGCTGCATCAATTACAATACCTGCCGAGTTTGCCTTGTCGTCTACTTCTAGTCTGACTTCCATGTTATATGGAATGTTTGCCCACTGGCGTCCCTCTATTCTCATGAACATTAGTTTTGTATTTCCTAAAAATGGAATAAAATCGGACGGTCCTACATAGATTTGGTCATCTGCTAGTCTTTGCGATAATTGTGATTGGACGCTTTCTGTTTTGGAGATCCTCTTGCTCACTAGGCGCTCTTGCTCTTTCATGTTTAGAAAATCGGTGTTTCCGCCAACGTTGATTTGATAAGTTTTTTCTATTTTGGTTCCCCTATCATCACATAGCTTTGCCAGTGTTCGATGCACAATGGTTGCGCCGACTTGGCCCTTGATGTCATCACCCACTACGGGTAGCTTTTTTGCTGCAAACTTTGCACCCCACTTTTTGTCAGACGCAATAAAGGATGGAATGCAATTTACAAATGCCGTATTGGTGTCAAGGCACATCTGAGCCCAGAATTGGGTTGCCTTGTCTGAGCCTACCGGTAAATAAGAGACAATTATTTCGGCTCCGGTTTTTTCTATTGTTTTTTTGATTTCTTTTCTTAGTTGTTCGGTTGATTTTCTTGATTTTATTGGCTTGACTCTGTTTTCGACCCAGATTCCAACTCCGTCCAGTGCTGGGCTTTCATAGACTTCGGCCTTTGTTTTTGGCATTTTGTTTTTTGGAACCCAGTTGACCATGTTTGGGTATTCGTAGATTGCCTCGTTGATTGTCTTGCCAATTTTGTTATTTCCAACATCAAAGCCTGCTACAAAGTCTAAATCATGAATTGAATATTTGGCGATTTTTTCATGCATTATTCCAATTACCTTTTGCTTTGGATTTTGTCTATAGTATTCGATTCCTTGGATTAGGCCGGAAAAACAGTTGCCTATTCCTACAAGACCTACCTTAATTTTTGCCAAACCTAGTTTGATTCTTCCATAACGCGTTTTAAGTTTTCCTACCTGAGAATGTCGATAGTAACAGAATCGTGGACTTTGGCATTGCTATTGTGTGCAGTAGATTCTATGACATAGCGTCCTTCTAGAACTTTGGAATCATCATTTTTTTGTTGGCTCCAGGTTATGGCAAATTTTTCTTTTGGTGCCAATATTGCCCCATCAGATGATATCGAATAGAATTCGGTTCCATCCAGTGCTCGCACCCTGAGGCTTGGATCTGAATTTGCAAAAAAGACATCGACTGTTCCAGTATTGATTATCTCAATTTTTATTGGCTCGCCTAGTGCATAATCGGATTTCTCAGTTGCTATAGTAATCGACGGTCCGTCTACGAATTTTATTGCTTGGCCATTGTATGTTTTTTCTAGATAGAGTCCCAGTGCAAGGCCAGCTGATAATCCAATCAGAATTGCAATTAAGAGCCCTTTTGGGATCATTGCTCTGCTTTTGGTTTTGTACGCCAGCTTTTAGGATATGTGCTTGGCGCCATTATGATTCGCCTTGTCTGAAATGCATAGCCCTTGATTGCATCCTTGATTTCGTCTGTGCTCATCATGGATTCTGCCAATGCTACTACCTCGCCTTTTTGCGTGTAAATGCCGACAAGGTCACCCTTTTTGATGTCTGGCGAGAGCTGCAAAATTCCAGGAATTGCTAGCTGTGCGCCATGGCATAACGCATCGACTGCAGAATCGCGAATTATTACTGATTTAATTTCAGTTAACGCGTATTCTATTGGCAAAATTATTTTTTTGAGCTTTGAATCATCATTTTTTTCCTCCCATGTTGCAAAGGCGTCTGCTACTTCGTGCAATGTCACCAGCTGGGATTCATGGAACTGATGAACACGAGATCGTCTCAGCTCTATCATGGTTGCACCTGGGCCCAAGATTTCTCCAATGTCATAGTATAGTTTTCTGATGTAGGTTCCTGCCTCACACAAGACCCGCAATAGTAGTAATCGCTCTTTTTGCTCTACTACTTCTAGCTCGTAGATTGTTCTTGTTCTTGTTTGGCGTAATACCGCGGATCGTTGTGGTGGTTTTTGGTAGATTTCTCCGATGAATAATTTTAGGACCGCTGCAAGTTTTTCCTTGTTTGGCTCTGAGTGCAGTCTTCCTAGGCCATAGTATTCTTTGGGGCCCATAAGCAGTACACCTAGTGCTTTTGTTGCCTCGCCTAATCCCAATGGCAAGACTCCGGAGACCTGCGGGTCTAGTGTTCCACTATGGCCAATCTTTGGGAGCTTGAGAATTCGCTTTGCCCAAGCTACTGTTTCGTGGCTTGTTGGCCCTGGTGGCTTGTCCAGAAGAATCAGGCCATAATTTAGGAGGTCCTTGACTGATCTTTTGTCATATGGAATTCCATAGGCATCGTTTGTGATGTCCTGGTCTATTTGGAGTAGGTTTTGCAGTTGCGGCAGACTCAAGAAAGCTCCCTTACCTTTTGTATTGCAGTATCTAGGACTGCATGGGCGTCGAGGCCGTCTGTATTTATTATTATATCAAATACGGACAAGTCTTCGCCAAAATCAAATCCGTAGAGTTTTTTGTATAATGCCTTGTTTTCCTCGTATCGTTTTTTTACAATGTCCAGTGCGTTTGATAGTTCCATGTTATCCCTGGTTTGCATTCTTTTTGCGCTGTTTTGTCTGCTTCCGCCAAGCCAGATTTTGATTCCACCGGAGACAAGCCATGGTAGTGTGTAGCTTGTAATTACTACGCCGCCCTTTTGGAAAATCTCTTTTAGCTTTTCATCTACTTTTTTGTCAAATTCGTAATTGTCCTTTCTTTGTGAGAGAAACTTCATTCCCTCGTCTGTGTCCCACCAGTCATCGCCTTTTGTCTTGAATCCCTGCGTGTGTGCCATTTCCTTGAGGACATCTCCGCCGCTGAGATTCTTCATTTCAAATTCTTGTGCTAGTCCCTTTGCTACTGTAGTCTTGCCGATGGCAGGTGGTCCTGAGATAATAATTGATTTTTGCAAAGCTAGGTAAGATCCATTGATGTCTTGGTGATCTTCATTATTATGCCGCTAAACGCAATTGAACCAAGAAAATACCAAGCCCAGAAATAAACATCATGTTCATTATGACAGATTTTTCCATCTACCTTTTCTGCAGTGCAGGTAAGTGAGAAAAAGTCGCCCGGAATTACATTTAGCGATATTGGCGATAACGCTACAGTATATGCAAACAATGGCGGCAGGACAAAGTAGAAAATCAAGATCAATGGCACAAATGTGATCATCATTGGGCGCATGTTCATCTGCATCATTTCCTGATTCAGGCGAGTCATGTAGGCTGATTTTTTGTTGAGCTCTGCTTGCTTTTCTGCATCCTTTGATCTAAAGGCAGACATTCTCTCTTTTTGCCAGGCTCGAGTCTCTTTCATTATTCGCTGGAGTTTTTCTTGGTCGACTAGCTTGCGTCGAACTACTGCGTTGAATAGGTTCAACAGAATTGAGAACCCCAGGATTCCAAACATTGATGGAATTATGCCCTTGACTAGCGGGTCTGCGCTGCCAAGCGGGCCTTGGGTCATCCCAAAGAGATCACCCTGCAAAAAGATTGATTCCAAGAATTGCAAAATTATGAATTCCATTTTACAGACCTATTGCGTTTATTACCTCAAGAGCTGCTTCTTCAACCTTTCCTTCTGTGTTTAAGACTGATTTCATAGGTGATCCGGTAAGAACTACACAGCTGGACAGCATTGCATCTTGGACTGCAAGTTCCTTTTTGATTAGATCTATAGAGATGATATCACGGCTTCGTGTGCTATCCTTCATTCTTCGGTTGTAGATCTCTTCAGGCCTTGCAGAAACTGCGATGAAATTTGCCGGTTTTAGCAATTCTAATACTGGATACGGCAGACCTGGGTAGAATCCTTCCTTTGTGGAGATGAATGCATGGGTGTCAATTATTACCAGATCGTCTGACATGTCAGCGATTTTTTTTGCGGCCATTGCCTGAAGTTGTTTTTGCTCGTCTACTGCTAGCTTTCGTAGCTCGTCTCGGTTTTCGATTCCAAGTTTTTTTGCTTCTTCGAACATTACTGTGCCAAAGCTGTGGACGCTGACGCTCTTGTTTTTGTTTTTGAGAATTTCGACTATTTTCGATACAAGTGTTGTTTTGCCTGCGCCGGCAATACCTACAATTATTACTTTTTTACTTTCTGCCAAGCAACGCACCCAGACGAGGCATGACGACTTCGACTTGTTCTCGAACTAGTTGTTGATAGTAGTTGATCAGAATATCGACCATTAGTAGGATTCCAATACCTGTTCCAAATACTCCAAGCACGTCTGATGCACCTGCCAGGGCGCCCAATATTGCAGAGCCAATAATTGTAACCGATGGGATGTATTTGGCAAGAAGTGATTCTACAGGTTGATTTGATCTTCTAAATCCTGGAACTTGGAC
>VHBK01000005.1 GCA_016872015.1 Nitrososphaerota archaeon | reverse complement strand
GTTTGCTTATTCCGCGCTCAATTGCCTTTGTTGCCTCATTGGTGCCTTTTCGTACCTTTCCGCTGCTTGATGCAACTCTGACTGCTTCCAGAATTGGATTAACAAGATCAGCTGGTGTCTCGAATTTTACATAGTAAGCTTTACCCAATTAAATCACCCGTAGGGATCATCTCCATTCCTTCAGTCGTTTAGAATCGCCTTATTAGTGTTATCAGCTGCCAAGCACGGACTTTATTTTTTTGAGATATCTCGACATTGTTTGCTCAAGTCTTGGTTCCGAGTCGGCCTCTGCATAAATTCGCGCTATTGGTTCGGTTCCGCTTGGTCTAATCATCACCCAATTCTTATCGTCGATAATTATCTTGATGCCATCTGTTGTGTCATAGTTTTTGTGTTCTTTTTTGAGAGTGTTGATGATTTCTTTTGCCAAGTCTTTGGTGCAAGAAACCTTGTCTTTTGTGGTGTAGGTCTTTGGGATTTTTTCCATCTCTTTTGTAATGGTGGAATCGGAACTTGCAAGCAAATCTAATGCAAGAGCCAAAGTCATGCAACCATCTCGGACTTGATTGTGCTTACCATACATAAAGCCGCCATTTTCCTCAAAGCCAATCAGTGCTTTTTGTGGAACCATTTTGCGAGATACTTCGACACTTCCCACTTTGGTGCGAATTACTGGGGATTTTGTTTTTGCGGCAAGCGTTTCAATTGCAGAGCTGGAATTAAGACAGGTCACTATTTTTGATCGCGGGTGTTTTTGTAAAATATGATTTGACAATAACAATGCAGATTTGTCGCCTGTGAGAATTTTTCCTTGATCATCGCAAAAGATGCTCCTGTCTCCATCACCGTCAAATGCAATTCCAAGTGCTGCCCTGTTTTTGCGAACTAGACTAGTCAGCTTTTGCAGGTTTTTTGGTGTCGGCTCGGAACCTCTGCCCGGAAACTGTCCGTCTATCTTTTCGTTGACTAGAAATGTTCTACATCCTAGTTCCTTGCACAGAATCGGCGCGGCAACTGCTTGCGCTCCATTTCCCAAGTCTAGTGCAACTTTGAATTTCTTTGATCTTATTTTTTGCCAGCTTACCTGTGATTTTATTCCGGAAACATAGGTTGGAATTATTCTTGACTCTGTTCCTGTTTTTCCTATTTTAGAGAACTTTGGCCATTTCTTTGCAAAATAGATTTTCTCTATTTTTGCTTCGTCCTCTCGAGATATTTCCACGCCGTCTTTTGCCACTGGCTTGATTCCATTGTATTGTGGGGGATTGTGCGATGCGGTAATCATTATTCCACCAGAATAGCCAAGCTTTTTTGTTGCATATTCTAGTGCCGGGGTTGGGACTAGGCCTCCCAGATTACAGTCCAGACCGCAATAATTCAGAGTAGAGCAAACCACTTTGGCTATAATACCACTAGAGTCTCGCCCATCATAGCCTACCAAGATTGGGCCTTTTTTGAAATATACAGCAAGTGATAGTGTCAGATCATGGACAAATTCCAACGTAAAGTCTTGACCAAAAATGCCTCGAACTCCGTTTGTACCAAAAAGCTTACCCATTGACTTTGGATTTGGGTGGTTAGATTTGTGCTTTGTTGACTGTCTTTTTTGCAAAAAATGTACCAGTCGCCACAATTATGACTGCCGCTACCAAAAACAATACCCAATCATAGTCAATCAGAAATACAGTCTTGCCAGAAAATGGAATCAATAACGGAAACGAGCTACCAAGGTTACCTGAAAGTAACACATCAAAGGAGACATGAATCAAAACTGCTGCAATAGATATTGCGCCTAGTCGATAGTCCCTTTTGCCCAAAAAGTACATCATTAGAGGAATAGAGATAATTGCAAAGACAAACGAGTGGCCCATTCTTGGAATTGCTTCTAAGTTTAGAAACTGAATTAGGTGATCCGCATCAAGTGCAATTGGAAACAGGCCTGCAAGCACAACATATCTAATACTCAGAGATGCAATGCCTACAATCAGACCAAATACGATATGCCCCATCACGTGCTCTAGAGATATTCCGCTTACCTCTAGAGGATTTCCTATTACGTATGGTCTTGGTAAGTGTTCTCCAAATATTGGAAATAATCCAATTACCGAAAATGCGGCAGCAAGTCCGGCATACAGGCCACTTGATTTTAGTATGAATTTTAGCAGACTGAGACTCTATTGTGCTGTAATTTTTAGGAACCGATCTTTTGCCCAAATGGTAAGCAATAAGTTTGTGTGAAATTTGAGCAATGATGCGGGGGTCGCCAAGCCCGGTCAACGGCGTAAGGTTTAGGCCCTTATCTCTTAGGGGTTCGTGGGTTCAAATCCCACCTCCCGCACCATTTTTGATATTGTCAGGCTCAAAACCTAAGTTAATAAACTGAATTTGCAAGACAACTCCATGAAAAAAATCCGAATAGGAATTACGGTTGTCGGCAAGGACCGCGAAGGAGTAGTTGCGGCATTTACAAATTTGATTTTCCAAAAACAAGGCAATATTGAAAAGATAAACCAAAACGTCATCAAGAGTCTTTTCGGCATGCACCTAGAAGCATCATTTTCCAAGGAAATTGATGTGAAAAAATTCGACCGGGAACTCCAAGACCTAGGAAAACAGCTTGCAATGGAAGTCAGTGTGTATCATGAGATCAATTCTCACAAAAACATTGCAGTTTTTGTAACCAAAGAACCACACTGCCTAGAGTCACTGCTTGCGGCCAAGGGCCAGCTAAGGGGGAAAATCAGCGTCATAGTAGGTACTGAAAGAACACTAGAGTCAACTGCAAAAAAGGCAGGCATACCATTTGTACTAGTTGATGAAAAAGACCAGCAAAAGGCAGAAGACCACCTAATCGAGGTTTCAAAAAAATACGACATCGACTTGGTGGTATTGGCAAGATACATGAGAATAATGACACCAAACTTTGTGTGGCGCTATCCTCACAGAATAATCAACATACATCCATCCCTTCTTCCTGCATTTCCTGGAGCATTTGCATATGCGCAAGCCTTTGAGCGGGGTGCAAAAATAGTTGGAGTCACTGCTCACTACGTCACAGAGGAGCTAGATCAGGGACCAATTATTTTCCAGGACTCGTTTAAGGTTGATTCTTCCGACACTCTAGATAAGATTAAGAAAAAGGGCCAGGAGTTAGAGGCACAAACACTGCTAAAGGCAGTCAAGATGCACCTTGAGGGAAAACTAGAGGTCTCTTGGAGAAAAGTATACACAAAATGACAGAGATTAGAGATCTCTCCGATCCCATAATTCGCAAAATCCACTCAAAGTCGGCAGTAATCCCAATAGGCTCACTAGAACAGCACGGGTCGCACCTTCCAATTTCTACTGATTCCGATATCGTAACAGAAGTGGCAAAGGCGCTGGCAAAAAAGTGCGGATTATTACTATTGCCCACCATACAATATGGGGTATCATTTGAGCATGCGCCATTTGTTAATTTCAGCATCCGGGACAAAACTCTGCAGAACTATTTGGTGGACCTTTGTGTGTCCCTGGGCCAAAACAACATACACAGAATAATAATCCTAAATGGCCATCATGGGAACCAGAATTCACTAAAGTCGATTTCTGGCAAAATCTCCAAAATGACACGAGGAAAAACCAAGGTTTTCGTGTTCTCATATTGGCGATTCATGGATAGAGAATTTGATCATGCGGGATTTGTGGAAACGTCGCTGATGCTTGCAATATCAAACAAAACCAGAATGAAGCTTGCAAGAAAAGGACTAGTCACACAAAACATGACTGCGCAACAAAGAGTCAAAATCTCAAAGCTTGCATCGACAAATTTCATCAAGGCAACAAAAAACGGAATTTGGGGAGATCCAACCACAGCTAACAAAAAAGACGGACAGAAAATTTTTTGCGAAATAACACAAAATCTCTCAAAAACAGTGTCAAAGTTGATACACTGACTAAAACTCTATTGTTCACCACTGAAACTTTAATATATTAACGGCATAGGGGAGTCAATAAGTGAATTAAATGTCAGTTGACATGGCAGTAAAAGTACTGGACGAAAGCATAGACAAGGTAGTTCTAATCAAGCTCAAAGGCGGCAAAACCATTCGTGGTAACCTAAGAGGCTTTGATCAACACATGAATCTGCTACTCGACAGCTCAGAAGAGGTCCCTTCTGATGGCGAGGCAAAGAGCATAGGAACCATAGTTGTGCGTGGAGATAACGTAGTAATGATATCTCCTCCACCGGCATAGTGGTGTCTGATTTATGGGTCGTGGAACTCCCTCGATGGGGCTTTTTACAAGAAAGAAACCCCACATTCGATGTAGAAGATGCGGAAAGAACTCTTATCACAAAAGACAACACAGATGCTCTAGCTGCGGTTTTCCGGATGCAAGAATTAGAAAATATTCTTGGATCAAATGGTACGCCTAAATGGAACTAGCGCTAGTCATTAGTTCGCTAGCAGGCGCTGCAACGGCTGCAACAATTTCCAAGTTTCCTAAAGGAAAAAACAAAGTTCCTCTGATTGGTGCCAACTCTCAGATTCGATCACAAATAGACGCACTGAAAATTGAAAAAGAGATTTTACAAAAGACGATTTCACGACTATATGGCGAGCCAACTACGCTTACCAAGGTCCAGGTTGACAAACTATTATCAAGATACCAATACCAGCTGGGTGTAATTTTAGCTAAAATCGACAAATTAGAAGAGGTATCCAAGTATCCGGACCTTGGCCCGCTAGGCGACGGCCTGATGACTTTGATGGACCAAAAACTATCTGCACTAGACAAGAGACTAGCAGACATTTCATCCAAGATTCAGATTGCCCAGACAGTCCAGCTTGAAAAGCCAGAGATAAAGAAGGAAGAAATCAAGATTGAAAAACCAGTTATAGAGACAAAGCAAGAAATTACCACCACACAAAACATTGAGGAATTAATCAAGTCATTTGCAAAACCTGGCAAGAGAATCGAATTCACAACACTGACAGAGATTCCAGATGTTCCAGTTCCTCCAGTAGAAATTGAAACCAGAATAGAGCAGCCAGTGGATACTCCGGAAATCCACATTCAAACCATGGCAGAAATCATTCATGCTCCAGAGACAATACCGGTAATAGAGACAAAGCAAGAAATCATACAAACGATTCAGCCTGAAATAGTAAAGCCATCTCTAAGTGAGCCAATCGACATTGAGCAAAGAATAAAGGCAGAGCCGCCAAAGTTGGAATTCAAAGAGCAAGAAAAGAAAAAGCCAAAAGTAAACTTGCCAGAGCCAGAAGAAGTAGAAGACGACGAAGACGATTTAGATTCTATCAAACGCGAAATAATGAAGACACTATCAAAACTAGAGCAGGCCGAGGTAGAGTAATTGTCATATGATGATGCCATTGAGGCATTATCCAAGGACGCACTCAAATTTGTCAAAAACAATTCCGTTTTGGGCCTAGGCAGTGGCCGGGCAGCAACCGCATTTGTAAAAGAGCTTGGCGTACATATCAAGCGAAAAAAACTGAACATTAGAGCTGTTCCAACATCTCTGCAAATCAAGCTAATTGCAGAGCAGGCAGGCATTCATTTGATTTCAGCAGACCAGATTGAAAAAATCGATGTTGTCTTTGACGGTGCTGACCAAATTGATTCCAAGAAATATCTGATAAAGGGAGGCGGTGGAGCATTACTTCGAGAAAACATTCTGATCTCATCAGCTGGAAAAATAGTGATAATGGCAGACGAATCCAAATTCGTCAAAAATTTCACAAGAACCGTACCAGTCGAGGTTCACCCGTTTGCAAGAAACACAGTTCGAAAATTTATCAAAAAACTTGGCGGAAAACCGCAAATCAGGACAATAGAGCGAGGCTATCCATTCATCACAGAAAACGGCAACATCATCTATGATTGCGATTTTGGTACAATAAAATCACCAGGCTCACTTGCGCTCAAAATAAAGCAGATTCCAGGCGTAGTAGAAGCTGGAATATTTCAGCGAAAACCTGATGTGATTTACAAGGCAAAGGAAAACGGCAAATTCGAAATTATCTAGATCTGTTCACTAGCTTGCCGTGGCCCAGCTTTCCTACAAGCTGCATGTCTTCTGTTACTGGTTTTCCCCTAACTAGTGTAGTTATCGGCCAACCCTTTAGCTTCCATCCCTCATACACAATATAATCAGAGAATGCGCCAAAAAAGTCAGAGCTGACCTGTTGCTCTTTTTTCAGATCTATCAGTACAATATCGGCATCAAATCCCTTTTGAATTGAGCCCTTGTCATTTAGGCCAAAGATTTTTGCAGCATTTCCACTGGTAAGATGCGCCAGCTGTTGTAGATTCAGTCTGTTTTGGTTTACTCCCTCGGATAGTAGAATCGGCAGCGATGTTCCAATTCCTGGAAATCCTGCCAGAGAAGACCAGACGTCTGTTCCCACTTTTAGCTTTAGCCTGTTTGCCACATGGTCTGTTCCTATGGTGTCTATTGCGCCAGAGGCCATTGCGGACCAGATTTTTTCATTGTCTGATTTTGTCCTAATTGGCGGCATTACCTTTGCCAGATAGCCGTTTTGCTTTTCATACGATAATGTAAGATAATGAGGACAGGTCTCGACAAAAATCTTGGTTCCTTTTTTTCGCTCTTGCTCTATTGTGTCCAGTGCTGTTGCAGAACCAATGTGGACAAAATAGATTGTCGTTCCATATTCTCTGGCAATCTCGCATACTTTTTTGATGCTCTTTGACTCTGAATCAGGCGGCCTGCTTTGCGACCAGGCAGCTAGTCCGTCCTTGTGGTCTTGCTTTGCCTTTTTGATTCCGCACTCGCACATTTGGTAGTCTTCTGCATGAACTAGTACAGGACAGCCAAGCCTGGCTGCATTTTGGCACACCTTTTGGATGGTTGTAGTTTCCAGCTGGACTTGGGCATCAAATAGACTAGTCGAGCCTGGGTCCATGTCCATGTAGACGTGGCCTACCTCTCCTCCAAGATTCATGTAAATTTTAAATGACGTGATTCCGTTTTCTGCACAATATTGCATCTCTTCTGCTTGTTTTTCGTCAAATATGGTGGCGTGAATTGTATAGTCAACATAGTGGTTTGTCTTTGATGCGACTAGCTGATCTTGGAGGTATTTTTTGTAGGATCGGCCCAGTCGTAGCATTCTCATCATTGTGGTAACACCACCTAATGCTGCTGCTCTTGATTCTGTTTTTGCAGCTTCTTCTATTGGGGAATATACCCCATAATGGACGTGCGTGTCAATTAATCCAGGTATTGCAACTAGTCCCTTTGCCTGGATTTTTTTATCACATGATGGAACGTCTGTTGTAAAATCTGAGATTTTTCCATCATTGATCACAATGTTTCGCTCTAGCATTCCCTTTGGGGTTATGGCTTTTGCATCTACAATAACGCAGTCTACTGTCAACTAGAATAATTCAAAATAGTCTGGCTATTATTCTTTGAGCGCTCATCAGCTAGTCTGGTACTGGATTTGTTTTTTTTTAATTTCTCGTATATTGCATTATCCATTGATTCATGGAGTTTTTTGAAACAGTTTTAGACTCATTATGCCTGAAATTGTTTAGAAAAACATAGAACGTTTTATTAGATCAGAAGTAGAATGAACATAGATGCTTAAGAAAAGAGTACAAAAATCAGAAGTAAAAGCGGACGAATTCATAAAAGAAGTAGAACAATACATTAGTGAGAATCCACGTCTTTTCAAAGCATTTGCTGAAGAAAAATTCGACTAAAACTTTGGAGTTATCTTATTGTCAAGATAGGTTTCTGCATCAGATACAATATCTTCACCTTCAAATTTCATAACTATAGTATCAAGAAGTACGAATAGTTCCTTTTCTTCTTCCTTTGTTTTTAATATCAAAGAATAGCCGTTCTTTCGCAGATAATGTTTTGTGATTACATAAGATGTAGCCTTGTTTCCATTGTTAAACGGTTGATTATAGGCAATTCCTGCAAGAAGTAATGATGCTTTTTTGATTATTCTTTTTCTTTTGAATAAGGCACGTGTAACATCATTGTCAGCAGGTACATTTGTGGTGTTTACTGTATTAATCACATCCGATAATTTTTCCTCGTTGACTCCAAAAGATTCTCCTCTATGTTGTACTAGATGTTTGTTTGCCTTGATTATATTATCAATCAAAGTCTTTGAGATAAACTCTGACATCCAATAAACGACACTCTTATCGTATATTACATGGATCATTTCATTTTATTTTGCAAGCCAGATCTGATAATTTCACTAGATCTGTGTGTATTACCAGCTGGTATGGTATTGGATTTGTTTTTTTGACAGCTTGTCTAGCTTGATTTTTTCTGAATCTAGTGCATCTTGCGCTATTTGGTTGTCAATTTCTTCAGGGACCGGATAAACTTGGTTTTTGAGCTTTTTGTGATTTTTTAGAATATACAGAATAGAGTACAATTGGTTTGAAAACGACAATGCCATGATCTCTGGTGGGTGGCCCTCGGATGCAATCAGGTTTGCCACACGCCCCTTGCTGACTAGATAGACCTTGTTTTTGTTTGGCAAAACACACTCGTCAAGATTTGGCCTGACTTGTCTGACCTTTTGTGATAAGAGAAATTTTGCGTCAATTTCCACATCAAAATGGCCTACATTGCCCAGCACTGCGCCATCATTCATGGACAAGATATGTTGCTTTGTTATGATATTGCGCATGCCAGTACACGTGATGAAAATATCACCTAGTTTTGCTGCCTGACTCATCGGCATTACCTCAAATCCGTCCATGTGTGCTTCTAGTGCCTTGATTGGGTCGACTTCGGTTACGATGCATTTTGCACCCATTCCCTGGCATCTTTTTGCTACTCCCCTTCCAAGCCATCCGTATCCAGCAATTACTGTTCTCTTTGATGCAAAAAGCAGATTCATTGCTTGTAGGAATCCATCAATTGTGGACTGGCCTGTTCCATACTGGTTGTCAAATAGCATCTTTGTTCTTGCATTATTTACTGCAATGATTGGATATTGCAGCCTGCCTTTTTTTGCTAGAGATTGGTATCGTGTAATTCCGGTCGTGGTTTCTTCTGTTGCGCCAAAAATTCGAAGCTTTGCCTTGTGGGCTTTTATGTTAAGATCTCCGCCGTCATCAGTTAGAATGTCTGGTTTGTGTTGCAGTACCATATTTTGGCACCAATCATATTCTGGTTTAGTTTGATTCGACCAGGCAAGGACTTTGATTCCTTGTGAATCTAAAAAAGCTGCAATGTCATCTTGGGTGGTAAGCGGATTTCCCCCACAGCAAACTACTTTTGCTCCAAGATCTTGGAGTCCCATTAACAATACCGAAGTTTCTTTGGTTATTTGCAGGCAAACTCCAAGTGTTATGTTTTTGAGAGGCCTTGATTTTTTCAGCTTTGTCATGGCATGGGTTAGGACTTGCATGTGGTCCTTTGCCCATTCGTATTGGGTTTTTCCCTTGTCTGCTAAAGATGGGTCTTTTATCTTGCTCAATTGTAGTACATGATGCTTGGCACAAAATAATGATTTGTTAAAGACTAGAAATAGAACTAGGGTTTTTGGTTAGTTAGGGCTGGTGGCTTAGTGGTATAGCGCTGCATTCGCAATGCAGAAGTCGAGAGTTCAATTCCCTCCCAGTCCACCATTTTTGTAAAAATTTGCTTATTTTACGCCATATCATCACATTCATCTTTACAATTGTAAATTACTGTAATTAAATATCAAGCAACCAGTAAAACATTATGCAATCCCTAGAGACAAAAAAGATCCTAGTCGTGTCCTTGTTCGCGTTATTTTCATTTGTGTTTGTAGGCATAATCTTTTCATTTACAGTCGGAGTTGTTGGCGCAAACAATATCACATCGTATAGCAGCTGGCTTGGAATCGCGTACGTTGCAGGCCTATCCATGATAATTCTTCCATGTACCATGCCGGTCGTGTTTGTCATAGTTCCGCTCAGCATGGGCCATGGATACAAAAAGGGCCTTGTCATGTCGCTTCTCTTTGGAGCAGGCCTAGTAGCCACAATAACTCTGTACGGTCTTGGCGTTGCTATACTAGGCAATACTGCATCCTTGGACCAGATATCATTTACAATGTTTGTAATAGCTGGAATAATTGCATATGTCTTTGGCCTCTCGCAGCTAAGACTAGTTGAGCTAAAAATTCCGACATATTCCGGGACTCCAAAATTCATACTGAATCGCGGTGATTACACCAAGTCTCTCTTCATGGGATTACTCCTTGGAAACGCAGGAGTGGGATGCCCAAACCCAATGTTTTACTGGCTTTTGATTTACATTGCAGGAACGGGAAGTATGGAGATTGGCTCATCACTTGGCTTGGTCCACGGAGTGGGCCGCGCAATACCTCTGATTCTGATTTCAGTACTGGCAATTATAGGAGTAAACACCACGAAGGGCCTTGTCGCAAACAGACTAAAAATTGAAAATGCTACTGGCTGGATGCTCGTGTTTTTGGGCTCTTTTCTGATAATTAACGGAATGCCTGGCGGACACCAATGGTACGAAGATACTTTTGTACATATCATGTGGAACAATCTTGTTTCCATGACTGGAATTCCTCCGGAATTTCATGTAGGCCAGCACATGCATGATCCAATGCCAATAGAGATACCAAAGAATATGGTTCCGGCAATATTGGCTGTGCTTTTGGCAGTGCCAATCATGTGGAAACTTTACATAAACAGAAAGGAAAAAGTCACAACATGAAAGACCCTGTGTGCGGCATGGAAGTTGGCAAAAAGGTGAGCCAGTCATTCGTGACGGAAAGGAATACTATTTTTGCTGCGCTACATGCAGGTGGGCTTTTGAGCAAGACCCAGAGCAATTTACAAAATAGGACGCGATTTGCATGTCCGTACGCATTTTGCGTACAACTGTAAATAAGCAATTCACATCCAATCAAGGCATGGCAGACAAGCAGGCAAAAGACGCAATAAGCCTTCACAAAAAGCTAAGAGGTAAAATCACAATTGAGAGTAAGATCTCCAAGCTAAAACCACGTGACATACAGCTAATCTACACACCAGGAGTTGCCGCAGTATGCAAGAAAATCTATCAAGAGCCTGGCCAAAAATACACCCTTACATCCAAGGCAAACAACGTTGCCATAGTAACCGACGGCACAAGAATTCTAGGCCTTGGCAACATTGGCCCATATGCTGCCATGCCAGTAATGGAAGGCAAGTCAGTCTTGTACAAAAAATTTGGCAAAGTGGATGCATTTCCAATTTGTCTTAACACTACAAAAAAACAGGAGATAATTGATGTCATAAAGGCAATTGAGCCGGTATTTGGCGCAATTAACCTAGAAGACATCGAGTCGCCAAAGGTTTTAGAGATATCTGACCAGCTTCAAGAGGAGCTGCCAATACCAATATTTCACGACGACAGACATGGAACTGCAGTAGTGGCACTTGCAGCATTACTAAATTCACTCAAGCTTGTAAAAAAGAAAATAGAAACTGTAAAAATTGTGATTGCTGGTGCAGGATCGGCAGGTTATGGGATTTGCAAGCTCCTAAGCTTTGCAGGGTGTAAGAATCTCCTAGTTGTCGACTCGTCTGGTGCAATACATCAAAACAGATCAGAGAACATGAATCACTACAAAAACGAAATTGCAGGCATTACAAATCCCAGATTGGAAAAGGGATCATTGGACCTAGTCCTAAAAGATGCAGACGTATTCATAGGTGTTTCCGGAATGAGTGGCATTCTTTCTAAAAATATGATTCAAAATATGAATAAAGATTCCATAATATTTGCACTGACAAATCCAGAACCAGAAGTAGATCCAAAGATTGCCAAAAATGCAGGCGCTAAAATCATAGCAACTGGCAGCTATCTATACAAAAACAAGGTAAACAATGCAATTGTATTTCCATATTTGATGAGAATAATTCTAGATAAGAAAATCAAAAAGATAACTTCAGACATGCTCTATCTTACGGCAAAAGCAATAGCAGATTCAGTGCCAAAAAAAGATCTAGCCTATGATTATATCATTCCAGAAATAACAAATCAAAAACTGCAGAAAAATATAACAAAAGCGCTAAAAAAACTCTGAACACAATTCAAATCATATCTATGTAAAATCTCAATATGTAGGCAAGTAAACATTATACAGCTAACAAAACACTTACTATTCATGAAGGTCTTCAACGGAAAACAGTCAGCCCAGGACTACATGTCTGCACACACATTGGCATTTTCCACGCCAGAGTTGACATTGATGAGATACGCGTTTTGGTTGGGAGACATCATTCCGGACCCAAAGGACAAGGACAACACCATTCCAAGAATAATGGCCTATGTTGAGGAAAAAGACTTTGCACCAGTTGAAATTATAGATGATGAACACTACGAGCCAACAGGCGCTGTACGAATCACAGGCACATACGGCAATGTCAACAAGGTCTCAGGCGATGGCAAGTTTTGCTCAGAGTGTGGCTCCAAGATCTCTGCATCCGCCAAGTTTTGCACCGAATGCGGCGCAACCCAGGATTAGAGAATCTTTATCTCAAATCATTATTGTATAGTATCATGGCAAAGAAAAAGGCACCAGCACCAAAGACAAGGAACTGGGATTCTCTATGGAATGAATACTCGAGTCTGCTCAAAAAATGGGCACAAAACCTAGAGACCCTACAAAAGACAAGCTCCGATGTCCAGGCAAAATACAACGAAGTAATGCTAAAGGCAGCAAACGAATCCAGCGAAAAGACACTAAAGGAATTTCACAAAAACTGGCAAAAAGCAATGAATGATGCTGCACTGGATGCATTCAAGCAGTTTGACAAAAACTGGCAAAATGTCACATCCGAATCTGGCATGGACCAGCTAAAGGCATATGGCGAGCTTATGGACAGCTTTGCAAAAACCTGGCAAAAAATGTGGCAAAAATAATTTTTTTAAATTTTTTCTAAACTTTGGTTCCGCACTTTGTGCAGAATTTGGCACCTGCTCGTAGCTCAGCACCACAAGACCTGCATCCAGACCCTAAAGATTGTACAGATGATCTTGGCATTAGTGCCGGATCTGGAGACGGCAATGTTCCCGGTGCAGAAAATCCTTGTTGGGCAGACACTATAGAGGGTGGCCTTCCTGGTGTTTGTGCAGGCATTACTGGGATTCGTCCTGGCATTCCCATTCCTGGTGCACCCATTCCAGGCATCAATCCCGGAGATTGTGTTCCGCCAAGACCTCCTGCGCCTGCCCTATCGAGTGCTTTTTTGAGCTCAAAGATTACCTTGACTGCTAAAAACTCTAATGCGGAATATGCAACTGTATAGTCTCCTAGTTTTTCAAAGAATTCCTTGTCAGACAGCTTGCCCTGCTTGTACATTGTGTTTGCATCCAAAAACGATTCATAGTATCCCTGGGAGTCCTTGAACAAATTATCTAGTTTTTCTGCCAAAAGATTGAGTGTGTCTACTTCGCCTAGCGACATGCAAAAAATCCGTTCAAACCGGTATTAAATTATTGGGATCGAAAAAAAGAGTTTAGGCGTTTGCCAGCGCGCGCTCTATCATGTTTTTGTAAGATTCTTTTGATGCTGCGCCTACTTGCTGTGCAACGACTTGGCCCTTGTTTAGCAACATTAGTGTCGGAATGGAAAAGATGTTGTATTTTGCTGCTAGCTCATTGGCCTCATCTACGTTTACCTTGACAAACTCAACTTTGCCTGCGTAATCCTTTGCTAGCTCCTCGACTACTGGCCCTACCATTCTGCACGGTCCGCACCATTCAGCCCAAAAGTCCACAAAGACAGGCTTGGCAGAGTCTACTACCTTGGTCTGCCAGTCTTTAGCGTTTGAAACGTGATCTAGTCCCATTTTAATCAAAATTGCTCCATTCTAAGAGACCTAAAAATCTTGAGGTCGAATCTGGAACAAACAACATATACTTTAATTGGATCTGGCCTTGATTTGGAATTATGAGTTCTGAGCTTCGCCTAAAAAAACTACGGGGATCAGGCGGATTTGTAATGGCGCAGGTAAGCGACGATCAGCAAAGAAAGGGAAACCTTGGCGGACCTGACTTGTTTTTAGCACCCATAGGAAGACTGGACGTTCAATTAATTTCAAAATATTTCTGCAACACTTGTGAAAAAGACTATGAGGGAGGCCCAAAAATCGAATTTGAAAACCCAAACGAGGAAGTTGCGCAAAACCTAATCCTAAAAGAGCGTGGACAATACGTATGCACCACATGCGGCAGTACAATTGCTGAATACAGAGAATTCCAAAAGGTTGGCGAAGTGGGTCTTGCAAAGCCAATAGCACCAGAACAACCAAGCATACCAGCCGCAAGCTTTGAGCAGCCAGTTGTAATTCCAACACCTCCGCCAGCAGTCAACATGACACCAGTCCAATCAGCAGATTCCACATTTAGCTCAATTACCGGCATGGCAGTCTATGATTCCAATGCAAAAAGAGTCGGAATTGCAAAGCAGGTGGGAATCGATTCTTCACACCAAGTGGTTCTAGTTATCACCAAAAACGATGGCTCTGATCAAACAATAGAATGGGCCAAAATCAAGAAAATAGGCGAAATCATTTTGCTTGGCGACGGCTCTTCAGAATCAAGCGCACTATGCAAGTGCGGCTTTGAGAACAAGCCTGGCTCCAAGTTTTGTGAAAGCTGCGGAACCAAGCTGTAACATGGCAAAGACAAAGAGCATCATCAAGGATGTCTTAATTGTAGCAGTAGGAGTTGCCGCAATCTGGATTGGTCTCCAGGTAGTCTTTGGAACGCAAAATCCGTTCTATGTTGTGTCCAGTGGAAGTATGATTCCAGTCTTGCAGGTATATGATGTTCTAGTAGTAAATGGAAACGAGCCGTTTGAGAACATCCAAGTAGGCGATATCATTGTCTTTAATCGACCTAACGGACACGACAGGGTAATTGTGCATAGGGTAGAGACAATACTGGACGACAGTCCTGAATCCAAAACAATACGCACGAAGGGAGACGCAAATCCAATCTCGATTCCAGGAACCGACTATCCAATCACAGAAGAAGAATACATCGGTAAAGTCTTCTATGTGGTGCCGCAAATTGGCTATGTCACAAGAATTTTGGCCCCGCCAATCAACTATGTCATAATTGCAGTAATTGTAGGTATAATGATAGTAAAGCAATATTCTCAGAAATCAAAGGAGAAAAAAGAACCGAAATTTGAGACAGACCCTGCAAAAGATCCTGCTCCACCAAAAGAGGAATTTACAAAGCAAGATGATGTTGCATATAACGACTCGGTAAAACCAGACGACATACAATCAGACAAAGACAAAACAGGCGCAAAAGGTCAGAATTAATTTTATTATAAAATTAGGTCTTTCTGAGATCATCAAATGTAGAACCCAAGATGTGTTTTCGCACAACTCTGATGCACTGGTGCATTATAGTTTTGATGTCTTCAGATAGATCTCCCAATATTTTTACGACCAGTCCACAATCTTCTGGCAACAACAAAGCCGGCCACAAGCGTTTCGCTTGCAAGGCTATACAACTTGTTTTGAGTTATTTTGTAATTTTGAAGACTCGCTTGAAATAGTCAGAGTTTTCTTTGGTCTCTTCTTGGTCATTCTTTACGTTTGCAAGATTCTTTGCCAAGTTTTTCTTGTAGCCTAGCTGCATTTGTCTTGCAATCTGGATTCTCTGTGCCTGTGGCGAGCCTGCGCCGTGCATTGATTCTGTCAGATAGCCGACGGCATTTCTGCCCAGAGTCATGTTTTCAATTAATCGCAAAATTCTCATTCTGTTCTCAACATCTACTCCCTTTCTTCCGGCCAGGTATTTTTTGAGCAGTGGTCCTGTTTCTGGATTTCTAAAGTCTTTTTCAGAAGGCATTGTAACTACGATTCCTCCCGCAATGTCTTGTGCCAGTCTAGAGATTTCATATGGGAATCGTGTCACATTGTGCTTGCATACGTTTGCCAGCATGTCGTCGTTTAGCCATACACCGGACTTCATTTCCTGTGCTTGGTATGATGAGGATATTCCTGCAGCAAAGATGGATTCGTTAAGATGGGTCATCTCTACTAGTTTTTCTCGTATGTGCGATATGTCTGGAATACCATTATAGTCAGAAATTGCAGCTGCTGCTCCGATTAGAACATCGCCTAGGCCTGTCTTGCAGACATAGCTTCGTCTGTGATAACAAGTGAATCGCTCAACTAGCATTGCGGCAAACTCTACTTCGCCGTTCATGAAAATCAAATCATTTGGAATGAATACGTTGTCCAGTATGACCATTGCCTCTTGGCCTGCAAATTGAGAGTTGCCTGCATCAATGTCACCTTCCTCCATGCTTCGAGTGTCACAGGACTGTCTTCCATAGATGTATGTTATACCTGGTGCATCAACTGGGATTGCGCCAACAATTCCCCAGTCCTTGTCCTTTTCTGTTAGGCGTATGGTTGGCATTATTATCATCCAGTGAGAGTTGATAACGCCTGTCTGGTGAGCTTTTGCTCCTGTTACGTATACTCCTTCTGGTGTTCTTTTAGTAATATGCACAAAGAGGTCTGGGTCTGCTTGTTCTGATGGCGCCTTGCTTCTATCACCCTTGACATCAGTCATCGCGCCTCCGATTACGTAGTTGTTTTCCTGCATTTTTTTGATAAATTCTAAGAGCCTTTTGTGATAATTAGTATGATATTTCTCATCAATTTCAAATGTTGTGGAATGAAGTGAGTTTAGTGCATCCATTCCCACACATCTCTGAAAACATGTTCCGGTTAGCTGGCCAAGCTTTCTCTGCATCTTGTTTTGGAGTACCAAATCATTTGCAGATTCTGCAATATGCAAGAATCGGTTTACTCGCTTTCCCGCTATTTTTGACATTGGGTATGCAAGCTCTTCTTCACGCACTGCCAGATCGTATGTTTCTGCAACTGCGTTAATTGACGGTCGAATCATTGGATGCTCGACTGGATCTTGGACTTTATCTCCAAAAAGATAGACAGTCAGTTTTCTGCCCTTAAGACTATTGATGTAATCTTGGCCAGTCCTAATTGCCATGTCGATATCCCCACGAACTTGTATAAATATTGACCAGCAAGCGACTGTTTTCGTTTTGTGTCGGTTTAAAAATGCGATAAAAATTTGCTAGTGCCTAAAACAGTTTTTTGTATGGTCGTCTACAACGCCGACTGCTTGCAAGTATGCATAGATTATTGTGGTACCAACAAAGCTAAATCCCCGTTCTTTGAGATCCTTGCTAATTTGATCGGAAAGTTCAGTGGATGTAGGAATGTCAGTGTGTTTTGCAAAATTGTTTTTGATCGGTTTGCCTTTGGTAAAACTCCACAAATATTTGTCAAAGCTGCCAAATTCTTTTTGGATTTCTAGGAATTTTTGCGCATTATTGATTGTGGATTTTATCTTTAGTCGGTTTCGGATTATTCCCTCGTCTGAGAGCAAACGGGTTGTGTCTTTTTGTGTGTATTTTGATACCTTTTTGGGATCAAAATTATCAAATGCCGCCCTGTACGTCTTTGTTCTCTTTAGTATTGTACTCCATGACAGACCGGCCTGTGCACCTTCTAAGATAAGCATTTCAAAGAGTTTTTTTGTCATTGTGTACTGGTATGCCCCATTCCTTGTCGTGATACTGGATCATTTCTTCGCCCTGTGCCCAAGTACAGCGATTCATGATTTTGCAAATTTGAATTTGTATATTATTGCAATTATTGATGAGCCAACAAGTGGAGCACTCCAGTAAATCCACAAGTCATTTAAAAATCCGGAAAGAACCGCAGGTGCTAGTGCACGTGCGGGATTCATTGATGCTCCAGAAATGAATGACAAAAAAAAGATATCAACGAAGATAGCGCCGCCGATTACCAAACCGCTAAATCCCTTCAATCCTTTTGTATGCACTACAGTCAAAATAGTCGAGATTAAAATTGCCATGGCCAAGACCTCAACTCCAATTATTTCCACTAGTGAATAGCTGTAATTTGGAGCGTTTGAGCCAAGATTTGCGTCAGGGCCGATCACCGCCCAAACAAATGCACTGCCCAAAAAAGCCCCAATGAGTTCTGCACCAAGATATACTGGCACTAGTCTGACTGGCAGATGTTTTGTTATTACAAACGCAAGCGTCACTGCAGGATTAAAGTGAGCCATAGAGATTTTGCCAAACACATACACCGCAATAGATACTGCTACAAATGGCGCAAACGCCTCATACCAAAGCCCAATTTTGCCTCCAGATTGGGCATTTGCCACAACAGAACCAGTTGCACATACTACTATCACAAATGTCCCAATGAGTTCTGCAATGAACCTCTTTTTTGTGTCAGAGACGTCTAGTCTAGATTTTTGCAAAGCTTCTGATTCTGAATATTTGTGCTCACTTAAAGAATGTGATCAATATAGCAGATCATTTCTTTAGATGCTTTGATGCCTTTTTTGCCTTGTAAAAAATCTTAAATCCGCTTTTGGCTGCCTTTATCACCTTTACCATCTTGACAAAAAACTTGACTATTTTGAATGCAGTCAAAAATGGGATCAATGTCATCATTGCAATTTCATGCCAGTGTTTTTTCAGGAAAAGTTTCCAGTCATTTAGCTTTTTGTATTTCAAGTATAGATCCAGCACCAATAATCCAAAGAAAACCCATAGTAAAATTTCAAAATAAATTTCATATTCATGCGGAATGTGATACGGTGCTTCCTTTAGGAGTAATGATTCCGGATGAAACGACACAAACCCAACAAAATATACTATTGCCATCGCAAGCAATACAAAATCAAGTGATTTTGCAAGTGTGCTTTTTTCTGCCATTTATCATCTAACACAAAAACATCACGTATTTTATGCATGTCAAGAATGTGCCCAAACTGAGGAATAGGGTTTGTTTGGGCACACTTGAGCATACGTTGCACACACAAAAACATGTACTGACATAATTAGGACGATCCAAGTCATAGGCATCACTAAGCTAGTTTGATTACAAATCAGCTAAGTTGTTGATTCGATCTAATATCTTACAGATATTGCTGTACGATATGCGAATAGATTCATGCAGAAAATGTGGAATTGAGCTACGCCAATACGGCTATGCAGAAAGATGCCAGAGCTGTGGAAGGGAATTCGCCCAGTTTACGTGCCTCAAATGCAACCTAGTCTCAGACCCTCAGTACCACATACACAATAAAGCAAAAGAAGCACTAGAGATAGTGATTTGATGGAAAAGCTCCCAAGACACAAAATTGGTTTCTATTCGCTTGTTTGCGCGGCAGTTGCTGCAGCAGTTGCTCTGACTGTATTATAGTCCGATTCGAACATCAAGAACTTTGCACCCCTTTCCTTGCTCCATAACAAGTACTGGGTTCATGTCAAGTTCTTTTATTTCTGGAAAGTCAGTGAGTAATGCAGAAAGTCTCTGTATTAGCTCTGATAGTTTTTTCTTGTCTGCCGGCTTTTCTCCGCGGACTCCTTCTAGTAATTTTTTAGTTCTAATGGAATCAATCATGTCGTCTGCTTCGCGGTTTGTGACTGGTGCCAGTCTGAATGTAACATCTTTGAGAACCTCGACGTAAATTCCTCCCATTCCAAGCATGATAACTTGGCCAAATCCCGGCTCTTGTTTTGATCCAATGATGAGTTCTTTTCCGCCCTTTACCATTTCCTGAACTAGGACTCCTTTGATCTGCGCGTTCTTGTTGTATTTTTTGGCGTTTTTAATTATAATATCAAATGCATCCTTTACTGATTGCTCGTTTGCAAGGCCGACCTTGACTCCGCCTGCATCTGACTTGTGAATGATTTGCGGTGATGCAATCTTCATTACTACTGGAAATCCAATTTTTTTGGCTGCCTTTACTGCCTCTGCTGATGTTTTTGCCAGGATGCTTTGCGGTAACGGGAATCCATAGGCGCGCAGTACCTCTTGGCCTTCCTCTTCTAGGAGGTTTGTTCTCTTTTGCTTTTTGACAGAGTCAAAGACCTTTTTTGCGGCTGCCTTTTTGGCTTGGAATTTAGTTATTGTTCCTTCTGTGGAGTTGACCCACTTTGAGAATCGAAGCATTGCTCGTAGTGCTCTAATTGCGCCCTCTGCATATGGATAGTATGGAACACCGCCGTCTGCTAGGATTTTCCTGTTTGTAATTCCCTCATCTAGGCCCATCAAAGATGCAAGCATTGTCTTTTTGTATTTTTTAGACATTGATATTATAACTTCGGCTAGCTTGTCATAGTTTAGTGTGGCAGAAGGAGTGCACATTGCAATGACTGAACCAACATTTTTGTGTCCCAAAACATTGTCTAGGACTCCGCTGAATCGATTATAGTCGGCATCGCCTACTATATCCACTGGATTTCGTGAGCTTCCCCATGGAGGAATCACTGCATTGATTTTTGGCCTAATGTCCTCAATTGACGCCATCTTGATTCCATATTTGGAGCAGGCATCAGTGGAAATGATTGCAGGGCCTCCTGCATTTGATACTATAACCAAGTCGCCCTTTGGTAATGGCTGCTTTGAGAATGCAACTGCATAATCAAATAATTCTTCCATGGTATCAACACGAATTGCACCAGACTGGTTCAGTACAGCATCATAGATTTCATCAGAGCCCATAAGCGCGCCAGTATGCGACATAGCTGCCTTTGCGCCCTCTGGGCTTCGACCTGACTTTAGAATGATTACTGGCTTTTTGTATTTTTTAGTAATAGTTTTGCAGACCTTGAGAAACTCTTGGCCGTTTCCCATGTCTTCTAGGTACATGACAATTACCTTGGTCTGATCGTGTTCTGCAAGCATCTTGAGAAGATCAATTTCGTTCAGATCAGCCTTGTTTCCAACGCTAATTACTGCAGAAAATCCAATTCCTTGCGCACTTGCGTCTTCGACTAGTGCCGCACAAATTGCGCCGCTTTGCGATATAAGTGCAATTTGACCGGATTTTGGTGTAACTTTGAGAAAAGTAGAATTCATCATTGTCTTTGGATCCAAGTTCATCACTCCAAGACAATTTGGGCCAATCATTCGGATGCCGTATTTTTTGACTATGGTTTTTAGCTGCTCTTCTAGCTTTTTGCCCTCTTCATTTACTTCTTTGAATCCAGCAGTGATAACGATGACTCCTTTGATTTTTTTCTTGCCACATTCTTCCAGTACCGCCGGCACGATGTCATTTTTTGTAACAACAATAGCAAGATCAATTGGCTCTGTTACATCAAGTACAGTCTTGTATGCTTTCATGTCAAATACAACATCACGTGTTGGAGAAATTGGGTAAATCTTGCCCTTGTAGCCCTTCATAATATTGGATGTTATAGTACGGCCTACACTTCCCTCCTTGTCGGATGCACCAACAATTGCAATAGACTTTGGCTCCAAAAGGGAAGTCATGTGTTGGGTCTGCGTTGTTTTGTAAATAAAGTTATTCTTGAAAAATTCTGATCCCTAGCTGCCAAGCATTTTGCCGGCCAAGTTCTGAGCTCGCGGAATCCAAACAATTTTGAGATTTGGGATTTTGCCCATTAATGACCACGCCTTTCTTGCCAGCTCGCGCAAGGCTTCGGAGTTTATTGCAAACTCGTGGTTCAGTTGCGAGACCGTATTTTTGGAATCAGAATAAATTGTAATGGTATTGCCCTGCTCCCCAAGTCTTTCCAGGGCAGCTATTATTCCCAGATATTCAGCCTGGTTGTTTGTGATTCCGGGCTTTTTCTCATAGAAGGATTCACCTGTTTCCTTGACAAAGTAACCATAGCCGGCATTATCGCCCCCAGAACCATCCACGTAAACGCTAAGTTCCATCTTTGTACAGCCTCGTTATTTTCACACTCACATTTACAACTATCATGTACAGTATTGTGGAGATGACATGTGCGATGATTGATGCTAAATACGCTTCATATTCCAGATTTAGAAAATAATACTGCAATGCCCATCTGGATATGGTGTAAACAATTTCTGCCACACCGAGTGAGGAAATTATTTTTAGAAGATCTTTTTTGAGTCGTGTTTTGTTAAGATTGCCTGATTCGGCATAGTACTTTTTGCGATTATCAAAATAAAATAAAAAAGAAAACATTGAATAAAATACAACAAAGTCAATCGCTACAGTATATGTAGAATTGATGTAGCTTGCTTGATCAGATAAAGTCTGTGCCACAATGGCAGATACAATTATTGCAGCAAGGAACGCAATAATCAGATTTTTGTTTAACACTATGTACTGACGATAACTTTTTTGCATCATGCAATATTAAACAGGCTTGGAAATAAATCAACTTGGATGTTTGGATGTCGTAATGCCTGACAGTTAAAGGCATTTGATGTTTCAATTACATGCATTTACATTCTTGCCATACTTTCAAGGAATTTTCGCATTGTTTTAGAACAACGCTGGAGAAAAAAAGGAAAATACATGAGGCATTTTGGGACTTAATATTTACAGATGAGCCGTGTTGTAGTTGATTCTTGTCTATTTCACTCTGGATAAAAGTGCAGAATAAAGAAACGGCAAGATTGTGGTTATTTCTGCATGAATCGTGGTTTGTTTTGCATTTTGTGTTACCTTGCCCCACGAGATTGCCTCTCTGACAAGGGCGCCGCTAAGGCTTCCATCAAACTCCTGTGCAGTGGTGATGTAGACGGCATAGTCAAGGCCGTCCCTGTATTGGTTCCACCAAAGGGTGTGATGTTTTGATATTCCACCACCCATCATGAAGGCGCCGGATTTTTTTGCCTTGAATACAAGCGAAGAGAGAAGCTCGCCGTCGGCCACCACATTAAGTTTGAAATCGCTGTGTTTTTGGGCAAACATCCAGATCTGGCTACCCACAGCACCATCCACTATTCCAGGTACTACTACTGGAATGTTGTTCTTGGCTGCCCAGTACAAAAACGAGCCTTCACCCAGGTTTTCGCCTATCATTCTGGCAATGTCTGCAGTAGACATCTCCCTTTTGCCCGACTGGTATGCTGCTTCCAAAAACGCCTGTATTTTTTCCTCAATTATTGGGCCATAGCTTTCCATTGGGACAAGCACGTTTCCCAGTCTGTGGATGTTTTTTTCCAAAAGATCTGCATCATCTAGAGTAAACGAACCTTCTAGATAATTTGAGAAATATCTTGCAATATCATGATCTAGTGCACCGCATGTAGTAATTACAACATCAAACATTTTTTTCTTGAGCATATCAGCAATTATTCCCCGTAGTCCAGTGGATGTGATTGCTGCAACAAACGAGAGAAACTTGACACATTCTTTGTCGTTTATCATTGTTGAGAGAATCTCAAGGCCGTCAGCAAGATTTCTTGATTCAAAGCCTCCAGATAGAGACATTTGATTAAATATGCTCTGAATGTTATCTCCGTCTTTTATTGAAATGTCTTTTACCGCCCGACTATCTTCCATTCCATTGTAGCTTGGGATGCATTATAAATTTCTTGAAATCTCATGGTTATCTGATTATTCTCATAGAAGGTTTGTCGTTACACTTGTGTCTGGAAATTTGGTAAAACAGTGAAAAAACTTACTTTTTTGTTTTGCTGAAATAGTCATCAGATAGTTTTTGGTAGTATTGGTCTAATTTTTTGTATAGTCGTTTTGGTTTTCTTGGACCTTCCATGCTAAGAGCATACAGACACAAAATCGGAAACGCTATTGTGGCATCGGCATAGACTACAATTACATCTTCGTGAGAATTCTTTACTTTGCCCCAGCTCTTGCCTTCTTGTAGCGTAGCGCCAGATAGGCCTCCAGTATCTGGTCTGGCATCTGTTATTTGGATGACATAGTTTTGCCCGCCATGGCCTAGGCCTAAGATTTGGTCCAACAGCGGTCCAGTCTGCTGTGCAGTATTTTTGGGAACACCGCCACCAATTTCCACAATTCCTGCCTTTTTTGAATTATACAGAATCGCAGCCTGCTCAATTATCTCCCTTACAAAGTCAACCGAGAATGGCTTGTTGGCAAGTCTGAGCGGAGCTAGATCAAGGGCAAGAGATGAATCCTTCAGGGTTGAGATGTAAAGCGGCACATCATAATCATATGCCGATACTACAAAACTGCGCTCGGGATGCATTGAGTGTTCTTTTGAATATTTACCCATCCAGTTTGCAAATTCCGCAGTGGTGAATGGTTTTTCAAACAAGTTATTTTCGAACATTTTTTGCACGATTGTGTCTTGTTTTTTGAGCGTCTCTTCGCCCTTGATGTAGACGTCTCTTATTCTGACAATATCCTTTTCGTACAAAATCATATCATCAACCTCAAAGTGTCCTTGTTTGACAGGCAGATTCCAAGCAAAATGATCCTCATGATACAAGTTAGAGCCCGTAGAAATTATCCAATCTACAAATCCTTTTTCGATGAGGGCCTTGAAAAAACCTCCAAAACCAACTGGCGTCATGGCACCAGCAATAGTAAGACAGATTGTTGCATCATCTTCAATCATCTTGCGGAACAGCTTTGCAGCTTCTCCCAGCTGTCTTGCATTGAAGCCTGAGCTTGCATAGATCTCCACAAGATCATCAATTTTCATGTCTGGATTCACTTCTATGTGAGGAATGTTTTTTCCATGAAAATTATGATAATCCATATTTCATGATCAAGATTAAACTAGATAATATATTTAATGATATAATTGATTTTTGTAAAAAATTTGTTAAACAAGGATGTCATATGTGCAGAAATAATCTCAAAAAAATAATTGCAGAAAGCCAATCTCTGATCTAACACTATTGCCTAGTCCATTGTGATTTTAAGAAATATCAATATACCTGCAAGCTCGGCAATGTGCACCCCAAGCAAATATGGAAAGATCTCTGGTGCAAACAATGTCGACATGGAAAAGTATGCATATGCGCCAATAGTATTATGCAAAAACAGCATTACGGAAAACACAATCATCCCCAATGGAAGCTGCGCCCGTGTTCGCACATACATTCTTCCAAAGACAAACATCAAAACCCCAAGTGCAATCATGTTTGCTATAGAGACGCCAGACAGAATCGCGGATGTTTGCTCCATGTAGAAAAAACCACCTTTGCTATACTTATTTACTTTTTTCCAGTTTTTGCGCTATTTCCAAAAACGAGCCCATGTTTGCCTCCAGGAATCCTGATACAAAAAACGTAACATTGTATTTTTCCCCAATTCTTGTAATGATGTTGTTTTTCTCTAAAACCTCAACATGATGAATGATTGCCTTGTAATCCAAGTCCAGCTCCTTTGCCAGCTGGTTTGCGTTCAATGGAGTTTGCCTGATTGCCTGAACTAGTCTGAGCCTGTTTGCGCCTCCACGAGATCCTGCAAACACAAACCAAAGCAGCCTCTTTGCGTACGGATCATTTGCCAATGCCCTCAGAGGTTTAAAGAAGCTAGAAAAACATATACAAAAATAATATTACCAAATTTGCTCTAATCATATCATGATGTTAAACTATGACTATCCGCTGTACAGGCCGCCATCGGAGGCAGACTCGCTTATCTTCCAAGTTACACTAGGTTGTTCATTTAACGAGTGCTCGTTTTGCGACATGTACCGCTCAAAGGAATATTCAGAGCGCCCATGGGAACAGGTAAAGGCAGAAATCGACATGATGGTAAAAATTCTACCAGATACAAGACGTGTCTTTTTGGCAGACGGCGATGCGCTAAATCTCTCAGTGGAATACATGCAAAAAATAGTAAAGTACATTCGAGAAAAATTCCAGAAAATAGAGAGAATTTCGTGCTATGCAATGCCGATGAACATTCTCAAAAAAACACCAGAAGAACTCAAGCTATTACGTGAATCAGGCCTTGACATGTTTTATCTCGGAATAGAAAGTGGTTCTGATCTAATACTAAAAAAAGTAACCAAGGGTGCAACATCTACTACAATAATTCGTGCATGCAAAAAGGCAAAGGATGCCGGATACATACTCTCATGCATGATAATTTTGGGCCTTGGAGGCAAGACTTATTCCAAAGAACACATTCGCGGAACAGCCCAGGTCATCAATGCATCTGCACCCCATTATGTAGGGGCTCTGACACTATACTTGGAAAACGGAATCAAGCAAGAGTTTTTGGACAAGTTTGGCGAGCCGTTCATTCCCGTTTCCGATTCAGAAGCACGAGACGAGTTGGAAGACCTAGTATCACAAATTGATGTTACAGACCAAATAATATTTCGCGCAAACCACGGCTCCAATGCCTACACTATCAAGGGAACATTCCCGCAAGACAAGCAAATGATGCTAGATAAAATATCCTGGATGAGGCAGCATCCCGAAGTAATCAGGCCTGTTGGTCTTAGAGGATTTTAGAGTGCAAACAAGTTATCAACTATTGTGATCTGGTACACGATGTTTGCACCAATTATTAGAGAGAATGCACCTGCGACATAACGAGCAATTTTGTTGATTTTTGTTGCCTTGTTAGACAACGCAAATGGAACACCCATTATTCCAGAGACCAAAGCCATTCCGATGACGCTTCCTATTCCAAAAATCAAAATGAACCCCAGAACCATTCCAACATTGTTCAGAGTTGCCGCAGTCAGAACAACCAGACTGCCGCTCCCCGCAAGGCCATGAATGCAACCAATCAAATATGATTTGTGGGTGTGCTTGTGATCAACATCATCATGATTGTGTGCATCATAGTGTGTTGATCCGTCTTGATGTTGATGAGGGTGTCTATGGTTTAGCTGAATAATTTTCTTGTTTGACATAGTAGTGATTGCCAGAAATATCAGCATCATTCCAACTACAAGCTCCAAACCTGAAAAGACGTTTTGTTCTATTTTGATTGCAAGTGTATATACCAACAATCCCATCAGAACAAGCGTTGTTGTGTGGCCTGCACCCCAAAATGCGCCAAGAAGAGAGGATCGGAGTGTACCTGATCTAATTACTTGACCAGTAGATTTCTGCATGAATTTTCCTTTTGATACCTGTGTACCAACTGCAGCAACATGATCAGGCTCAAACGCATGCTGCAATCCAATTGACAATCCCAGACCCAAAACCAAGACTGGTGACAATTCTCCGATTTGTGTTAGAATTTCTTCCATGCTATACAAAACCACCTACTATAACATGTTTAAAAAATTGCCTGTCTGTGTGAGATCAAGTTATAAGCTATCAATTATTGGCTTTAGATTCTCCGGCAGATCTGGCAATTCTGTGTGGGATATATTGTTCTGTAGGATTTCTGGCCCGATTCTGCGCACCCGCTGCGTGCCAATCAGAGTGTCAATGCTTCTTTGTGCATCTTTTTCTGACAGAATGGTCTTTAGCTTCTCAAGCAATACGGCCTCGTTTTCATATTTTTCTATGGCATACTGGATTATGGTCAGCTTGTCAGTGGATGATAGTTCACTCAACTAACAAATTATTTCGTATAGTGATAAAAAATCTTGTGCAACCAACGTATGCTTTCCTAGGAAAATTACTCTAAAAGCATCAAGACGACAAAAACAAGAAATACTGCCATCATGCCATAATTGAAATCCTTGAGTGCAAAAAGCGCAAACGAATCCAAAGTAGAGGTAATATCAAGAATGTTTCCGCATGACGCAAACCCTGCGGGAAACGTCTTTGGTGGCGAGATCCTAAAACAAATAGACGTAGTAGCCGGAATTGTAGCTCACAGACATTCTAGGAAAAATGCAGTAACCGCAAGCATTGACAGAGTGGACTTTCTCAAGCCAGTCTATGTTGGAAACGCCTTGATCCTAAATGCCAGACTCAACGCAGTCAGAAAGTCCTCGATGGAAATCGAGGTCCGAGTTGAAGCAGAAGATCTCATCAAAGGAACCAAGACCCTGACTGGAACCGCACTGGTAACATCAGTAGCACTAGATGAAAACGGCAAGCCAACCCCAGTTCCAAAGCTAGTCCTCAAAACCAAGGAAGAAAAACAGAGATTTGCACAAGGAGTTAGGCGAATGAATCAAAGAATCAAGGAAAAAAAGCGCAACAAGGCAAAAAACTAGTTGCCAGAGCCCCATTCAGATTTTGTATGGCCTGAATTTAGCTCCGATATTGTACCCCACTTGAATTTTGGAATCTTTGTCTGGATTTCCATGAATAACTATGGCATTGCGGCCTAGTAAGATGCTGTCTGTTTAATATGAAAATGGGCCCACTGGGATTCGAACCCAGGGTCTTCGCCGTGTAAGGGCGACGTCATAACCAACTGGACTATGAGCCCAGCAAAATTCCTTTTCAGAAACCATTTAAACTTTGAGAGATTCAACACAAAAATCATTGAACCAAAACATTGGGTTTTTCTGCAGTCCAATAGGCCTAGGACATGCAACGCGCGATATCGCAATAGCGCAGTTTTTGCAAAAACCGCTAAAATTTCTCACAGGGACAGGTGCTGCCAAGCTGATCTCAGAGTACGGGTTTGCAGTAAATGTCGAATACACACCACCAAACTTTGATGTACAAAATGGCGCACTGCAGGGCTCGCTAGGCTGGCTTTGGAAATACTATCAATACTACAAGGATTGCAAGAAAATATCAGAGAGATTCATCAATACAGAAAATCCCCAAATAATAGTAAGTGATGAAGACTTCGCATCATTAACAATAGCACAACAAAAAAAGATCCCCAACATACTCATCACGGACATTTTGGAGACCAGATTCACCAAGGGAATAGGCTCGATAATAGAAAAAAAGATGAACAAGTCCATGAAAGAAATCATCCAAAAATGCAACACAGTAATACTTCCAGAGGCAGGCCCAGACCAAGACAATATCAGGCGAGTCGGCCCAATAGTCAGATCCACACAACACACCAGAGAAGAGTTGCGAGAAAGATTTGGTTTTGAGAAAAAAACTATCGTTGCAAGCGTTGGCGGAACAGATGCAGGAAAATTCCTAATCCACAAAGTAATCGAGGCGGCCTCCAAGCTAAAAGACATCGACTTGGTGCTCATCAGCGGCCCAACACTAAAAGTTGAAAATCAAAACATCCGAAATCTAGGCTTTGTAAATAATTTGCATGAGATAATTTTTGCATCAGACCTGGTGATCTCGCTTGCCGGCAAGTCCACAATAGATGAATCAAAAGCATACGGCACGCAGGGAATTTTCATTCCAATCAAGGGCCACTTTGAGCAGGAAGACAATGCAAAAGAGGAAGGTTATTTCTTTGATGACATTTACAAGCTAGATTCCTTAATTCCACAAAAGCTAGATTCAAGACGTACACAAATGCAAACAGATGGTGCAAAAAAGGCAGCCGAGATTATTTTGCAATATTCATAGCGTACCCTTAAAAGTGGTTTTGAATGCAACCAATCTTACTTGGAAAGACTTGTAGTAGCAAAGTTTGGCGGAAGCGCAAGTGGAATTGACGGCGAATTTGTATCAGATATTATATCTAGAATAAAGCACCTAAAGCAAGACTCGAAAGTAATTGCAGTTTTCTCAGCTCCACTTACCATACATGAAGGAAAAAGAAAATCACTTACAGACCTGGCGTTACACATTGGCAGAAAGGCAGAAGAGGGGACAACGCCAGACATTACACCAATCAGGCAATCATACCAAAAAATCCTATCATCAGTATCTGAGGAGTACAAGTCAGAATGCCAAAAAACAGTAGATTCTTTTCTTGCAAAGGCGGCTCAGGCGTTTACAGAAGCAAAAGACAAAAAATCATTTGCAAACGAAGTCCGCTCACGTGCACTGGCGTTTTCAGGAGAAGTTCTCATGTCATATGTTATGAGCTACATTCTGAAGGGTGCCGGCCTCAAATCAGGGGTTGCAAGCTATGATGCCTGGCCAATCATAACTGATAACAATATTGAATCAACCAATTTTCTTGCCTCAGAGTCTGCTGCAAGGCTTGGGCCGCTAGAAGAGCTAGTAAAAAACAACGAGGTGGTATCAATTGGCGGATTTATCGGCAAAACACCAGATGGAATAGAGACTACATATGAGCGAGGCGGATCAGACAGAACTGCTGCAGACCTAGGAATATTATTTCACAAAAAATACGATACCAGAATCGACTTTGAAAAAGACAGTGCCGTAGTATCGGCAGATCCAAGAATAGTAACAGAAGAGCTAGAAGACATTACACTACTATCATACAATGAGGCAAGAATTGCAGGCATGTTTGGCATGAAAATTCTAGATCCAATTGCAATCAAAGAGATTCTGGAAAACGGAGTAGACATGCCAATTATTATTACCAACATGAAGGATCCTAGCAAGACTACCACAATATTGCGCAAATCCGACAACCAAAACGGTCATCCCTTAAAGATAGTCACAGGCAAGAAAAACTGTGCCATCCTAAAAATAGAAAGTCTGGCAGCAGAAACCCTTCTGGAATCACTAGAAAAGGAAAAGCGGTATTCCGAGTTTGTCATTTTGTCGCCATTTACCAAGGACGACATTGAATTTACAAGAATCTTATTCCTGGATGCAGATTATGTCAAGCGAAACGAGCGCTATTTCCTAGGGTTTGATCCACTGGCCACCATCCAGTACAACAGGGGTGTCATCACATTGATAGGAGACCAGATGTGGCGCGTTCACCAAATTGTATCCAAGGCAAGCTCCAGAATTGGTGAGGCGGGCCTCAACATTCTAAACATGGATGCACAAGAAGAAACCTCACGAGTCATAATAGTCGTAGATGATTCTGCAAATAATATAGAAACAGCGATTCGTGCTGTTCATTCAGAAAGGTCAAAAATCACCTTCACCTGAATGCAGTACAAATCGCATATGGCGCCCTTGGTATTCCAAGAGTGCCATGCTGGGTTTGTTCATGGGCCATAGTCTAGAATTAGCCCGGCGTTACCCAAAACACGCGCTGATTATAGTAAGCGATCGCAATATTTAGACCTGATCTATATAGATCATCTAGAATTTTTTGTGAGCTAGGCACAAATCAGAATCTTGCAAAGCTCAGAAGCAGTCCTGCAACAATTAGTGCGTACCACTTGAAGTTGCGCCTATCTGTAAAGACATTCTTTGAGCTTAGCTGCTCGTCGACCCTAATAGAAGCACGAATCTTTTTCATCTCAAATCCCTGCCCAATTAGGCCTGCGGCCACTAGGCCCATGGCTAGAATGGATGATGCTATTTCCATGGTACCAATACGCAATCCCAGTATTTAGTTGTGCGTGGGTTTTTCGGATAATTTTTTAATTAGTGGCACTTTTCCGACATTCTATGAAAGAGATAGGAAAAATCTGGATGAATGGAAAACTAGTACCATTCAAAGATGCCAAAGTCCACGTACTGACTCATGCATTACATTATTCAACAGCAGTCTTTGAGGGAATTCGCTGCTACAACACCCCAAAGGGCTCTGCAATATTTCGACTGCCAGAACATGTTGATAGGTTCTTCAGATCTGCAAAACTATATTCAATGAAAATGGAATATACAAAAGAGCAGATAACAGACGCCATAGTAAAGACAGTAAAGGCAAGCACGCTAAAAGAGTGCTACATCAGACCACTGGCATATTACGGATATGGCACTATGGGCCTCACCCCTACGCCAAACAAGGTTGATGTCTCCATTGCATGTTGGGAGTGGAAGATGGGCGAATCAAAAGCAGGAAAGCAGACTGGCGCAAAATGCAAGATTTCCAGCTGGTTGCGAATTGATTCCAGATCACAGCCAATGCAAGCAAAGGCAGCATCAAACTATGCAAATGCCGCACTAGCAAGAGTAGAGGCACTCAAAAACGGATACGACGAAGCTATCATGCTGAATTATCATGGAAAGATTGCCGAAGGCAGTGCAGAAAATATTTTTGTTGTAAAGGACGGCCAAATCTACACACCGCCACTAACATCAGGATGCCTTGCAGGAATCACGCGAGACTCTGTAATCCAAATAATAGAGTCAAATGGCATGGATATTGCAGAGCGAGAACTAGAGCGCGACGATCTATATTCAGCAGACGAAATATTCATGACTGGAACTGCAGCCGAGGTCAAGTCCGTTGCCCAAGTAGACGATGTAACTATAGCAGACGGTAAGATGGGCAATGTCACCAAATCCCTGCAAAAATCATTCATGGATGTTGCCATGGGCAAAGATGAGCGATTTATCCACTGGCTGCAATACCTCTAAGGTTTTTTACACATTATTACCAAATCACAATCATGGACTCGTGTTCAGTCGGCGGAAACACAGACAGGATTTGCTGGTTTTGCAAAAAGGGTAGGCACTCTGAATGCATGAAAGAAATCGCAATAGATGCCAGATCAGAAGGCCCGCACGACTGCACATTTGACACCAAGATGGTTCCATGCCAATGCCAGCACTAGAATATTGGGATGATTACGCAAAGAATCATCTTGGCAACTTTAACTATGAGATGGCAAAATTCATCCGCGATTTGGCAATCTCACTGCGGGCACAAAATATTCTAGAAGTAGGCTGCAGTGCTGGAAATGACCTAAAGTTATTCCCAGACGAATCAAATGTAAGTGGAATCGATATTTCTGAGCTAGCTATCACACTAGCAAAGGAAAATCTGCCAAAGTTTAGCTTCAAAGTATCAAATATTACCGCGATTCCATTTGAGGACAATTCCGTTGACTTGGCATTTACAAGAAATGTCCTAAATTACCTTGACTTCCAGTACATCAAAAAGGCAGTAGACGAGCTGTTTCGCGTATCAAAAAAATACATTTTCAATATTGAATTATTTTCTGAAAATGAAGAGCAAATAGGTGACAATCCATCTACATACGGACGGAACATGAAAAAACACTGGATGGACTATAACGTAAAGATAGTAAGCAATGTAGACATGCACGAGGAAATCGAGCCTAAAAAGTCCAGATTTACACTGCTGAGAAAACTTTGATTTTCTATATAGTTCGCATATTCTATATGCTAAATTGTTAAACAATTTTCTAATTTTCGGAGATTAGTGAGAACATTGAAAGAAAAGAAATTTCAAATTGGGATCATAACATCCATAGCAATTCTTGCTATAATCACAGGTGCATCCCAAATGCATACTACACATGCACAAGATACGCCTACAGGGAACAAGTTGTACCCATTTGCAGAAGACGTCTATGCAACTGCCACATTCAAATTCAATGACGCAACTGAGACTGATGATTTTCAATTGTTTTCTCAGATCAGCGGATTTGGAAATAATGGTAGAGGTTCAACTCCAGAATTTACACTGCAAAAAGTAGTCGGCAATACACCATATTTGCACAGACAGACAGAGCTCACACATGAAAGATCAAATCGGGCCACCTCATCAAATTCCGAATGGGAGTTTGATGTGACTGTAAATCTGGTGCAGGGGCAAAAAACCCTCATCTCATACGAATACAGCCGATGCTTTATCACAAACTACAAGGTAAACACCGAATTTGACAAATCAGAAAGCTTTACCGGCAAAGACGCCTTTGCAGTACTGGAACAGTATACCATCACCTGTGGAGGTTACAACATTTCTAGTGTGTCATATGAACAGATGATACAACAAAAGCAAGACCAAAAACCATACCAGTAAAACTGGTTTTTTCTATTTTATTTTAGATTCTATTGCATCTATGTATTTTGATAAAAACTCGTGAAACATTTCAATTTTGGACTGGTCCATGGCTTGGGCACCAGAGAACTTGGTTATTTCCTGTTTTGCCCGCAAATGTTGCGATAGGATTTCTTGTAGTTCTGACTTGGATTTAGCATCAAGGCTTTGCATTAGTTTGCTAGTTTCATTTTCGAGTCTTTCTTGCAGTTTTTTATCAGCTGGTGGGGCTTCACCCAATATGTCTTGTAGTGTATAGCTGTCAAAAACTCGAATGCCAAGATTTACCATTAAAATCAAGCAAATCCTGATTTAATAAAAAACTATTTTTGAATTTCAGGTTTAGTAGCGGGTCTGGTGGGATTCGAACCCACGACATAAGGATGTCTCCAAGTAATTTTAAGAGTCCTTCGCTCTACCTGGCTGAGCCACAGACCCCACTGAGCAAAAAACATTAGTACGGTTATTTAATTGAGATGAAAAATTTAGTTTGAAGCTTTTGCTTCGATTTCGTTGTATTTGTCCAGAATTGCAGTCAAAACTGTCGAGACTGGCACATTGTTCATCTTCTTTTTCTCTGCAAGTATTTTTTGGTATGCATCTAGTGTGATGTATACTGGTATGGAGCCATTTCCTTCCAATAGTCCTTTTACCTTAAAGAGGGCACTTTCCATTCCCTTTTCAGCAGTTTTTGCGAATTTGACCTTGTTTAGAATTCCGCCCAATGGACCAAATGGCATCTCATAGTTTACCGTCATGATAACAGTGGTTAGTCTTTCAGTCTTTGGTGTAAATTCAGTAGTAATGTCCCATTTTTTGAATGGTCCTGAGGTCATTTTTGCAGAGATCTTGCGCTCTCTGATGAATTCTGTTGTCTCACAGTCCCATTCCAATCTTTTCCCGCTAAAGTCACCGACGATTCTGAATGTTGTTCCAACACCCATGCCGTCTTTGATATCCATTGGAATGACTGTCATTCCTACTCCTTTGTCAGACATTTGATCAGAGACATGCTCTGGTCTTGCAAAGTATGTAAAAACGGTGTCAACTGGAGCTTTGATATCGATTGATTTTCTAACTGTAGTCAACATTGGCCTTTTTCAAAGTCTGCATTTAAAGCTTTTGTCATTTTTCTAACAAAACCGCTTTGCATTATATTGATCGCATCGATCAGAAAATAATGCGCCAGATTGCATTTGTAGCCATTACAGTTTTGGTGCTATTTCCGATCTATTACGCATCCGGCCACGCACTGTTTAATTCAGCAGAATCCACCATTGGAAACAATAGAGTCCAAATAGCAACAGACCCCGAGTTCCCAAGTGCCGGCCAAAAGGCCAAAATCCTAATGCATGTAACAGACCTTGAGCTAAACGACGTCAAACAGTTCACAGTTGGAATTAGAGTCTTTTATGATGATATTCAGGTGGACGGAATCCCACCCCAAACAGTAGATGGTGGATATTGGAACTTTGATTATACCTTTGATAGGCCTGGCAACCATGTATTTCGAGTGGACTTGTATGGAGATAATGGCAAGGTAATTACTCACACGTTTAATATGAGCACACAAAGCCCCTTTGGCTTTATTTTCATCTATGTTATTGCCTCTGGCGCAATTGGCGCAGCACTTGTCTTTGGGTATATTTATTTGCCAAAGAGGCTAAAAAAGCGCTAGACTTTAGCGATTACTTGTTGTCTTGCCATTCTGAATGCAAATATCGCAGTAAGCAAAGTCATTGCAAATAACAAAATTCCAATGCCAAGATGTATTGCAACTAGGACTGCGTGCAGCTTTGCCTCTATGACTAGTGCGCCAAGTGTTATTTGTGTAATGACAAATACTGTTGCCAAAGTTGATGTTATCTTGATTTTTCCATCAGACCTTTTGTTTAGCCAAACTCCGACTGTAGTTGCTATTATCAGACTGCCGGTGGTTGCTGCAATGAATCGATGAACCCATTCTATGAAGAACTCATCATCTGGCAGCAATCCATTTGGGCATAGTGGCCAGTCAGGACATGATAATCCAAGGCCTGATGCAGAAACATATCCGCCGATAAACATCAGAGAATACAGAACTATCAGAGATGCCAGGGCTAAGTATTGAAGACGCAAAATTATTCTACTATGAAATTGCCTTTCATTCCAAGTGCCGCATGACCTGGAACTGTACAGATATAGCTATATGATCCCGGGGATCCTGCAGTAAATGTTACCTCTTTTGCTTCTTTTGGTTTGATTGGGTTGTTCATAGAGCCAATTGCAGAGTTGAACACTATGGAATTTACATCATCAGGATTTGACACTACGCCAAATGAGTGGAAGGATATACCATTGTTGGCAGATTTTACAGTGACAGTATCACCAGACTTTACCTTGATTTCTGGGTTGTGTCCTTCCTCTCCAGGTAGTGCATTGAATGCTAGGGTCTTAAAATCAGCAGACTCTACAAAATTAAGGTCAAATGTGTGGCTAATGCCTGTTGGGGCTGCTGCCTTTGGGGCCTCGCCTTTAGGTCCTACTGTGATTTCACCTACCATTCCCATTTCTCTGTGTCCTGGGACGGTACAGATATAGTAGAATGTGCCTTCCTCAGTTGGGACAAATGATGAGGTTCCGCTTTGTCCTGGCTTTAGTGGGTTGTTCATGCTTGCCACCTCGGTTCCAGATATAATCTCACCAAAGCCTTCAGTTGCTGGAGTTACACCGAATGCATGGAATGAGATTCCTTTGTTCACTATGGTAAATTCTACTTTGTCACCAACGCTTGCTTGAATTGTTGGATTGTTACCTTCCTCTCCAGGTAGTGCATTAAACGCCAATTGTTTAAAGTCAGATGATTCTACAAAATCTAATGTTACCGGTATTGTCTTACCACTTGCAACTGCAGGTCCTGCATGATCTTCGCTTGCTGCTTGAACTCCTGGCGGCATGGATATCCAGTAATCCCAAAATGCAAAGAACAATGCTCCACCTGCAATGCAGACACCGCACATGATTGCCATCATTTTTGCAGTTCTTGCCGGCGTCGTCCTATAGATTGGTGTTTCGTGTGACATGATACTACTCCTAGTGGTGTGGCGTCTTTGCCTGGTGTGGGTAATAGTATTTGCCGCCAAGACCCCATGGATCATCCATGTTTGCTTCCTTTCCTTTAGCAGAGCTATACAACATATTGAATAACCAAAGAGCCATGCTTGCACCAATTATCATTGCGCCTACTGATGTAATTTGGTTCATTATAATGTATTCTGGCAACGGCATGTAATCGAAAACTCTTCTTGGCATTCCATACAACCCAAGCACGTGTTGTGTGAAAAAGACCATGACTGTTCCAATAAATGACATGATAAAGTGAATCTTACCCATTGTCTCATTGTACATTCTTCCTGTGATGTATGGGAACATGTAGTACAGGAATCCAATTGAGCCAAAGGCAATTGTTCCCATCACAAACAGGTGGAAGTGTCCTACAACCCAATACGAGTCATGCGTGATAAAGTCAAATGGCATTGCAGCATTTGCCACACCGCCTGCTCCTGCTGAGAAAAATAACGCAATTCCGCCCACTGACCACATCATTGGGGTTGCGAATCGCATTCGTGCACCCCACATTGTGGCTATAAAGTTGAATACATGCATTGCAGATGCTGGCGCAGCTGCAAGTGTTCCAACCATGAATACTGTCTTTTCCGTAAATGACATTCCAGTGGCATACATGTGATGTGCCCATGATGAGAACCCAACTATACTCAGTACAACGAATGCAAAGATTCCAGATGATTGACTAAATATTGGCCTTCTTGAAAATCTAGGAATTATCTCATACATCATTCCAATTGCAGGGATGACTAACACATACACTTCAGGGTGGAATGTAAACCAGAACAAGTGTTGGTATGCAATTGGATCTCCGCCTTTAGCAGGATCAAAGAATCCGGTTACCCCCAGCCTATCAGTCAATAACATAACAAGGGCTGCGGCAAAAGACGGAATTGCGACAAGCACAATCAACGATGATGACAAAAATGACCAAGCCAGTAAAGGTACTTTGCTTAGTGGTAGATCAGGATGCTTGCATTTTAGAATTGTGACTACGAAATTGATAGAGCCGAGAACGGATGAAACACCAAGAATCTTTAGACCAAAAATCCACATGTCTGCAGCAGGTCCTGGGGCACTAATTGCAGAATACGGAGGAGTCGCGTACCAAGAAAAGTCTGCAAAGCCAAGCCAGATCAGTGCTCCTCCTGGAGGAATCATCCAGAATGCAATTGCATTTAGTTTTGGATATGCCATGTCTTTGTATCTTACCATAATTGGAACAAAATAGTTGCCAACAGCAGATGCAAAAGGAAGCAAGAATAGGAAGATGAGGGTAGTGCCATGAACAGTAAACATTCGGTTAAACGTCATTGAATCACCAATTATTTGACTTCCAGGCAAGAATAGTTCTGCTCTAATTCCAAGAGCCAGTGCTCCACCCAAAAAGAAGAATGCGATTGACATTATGGTATACAAGAGGCCGACATCTGTGTGGTGAGTTGAAAACATTATTTGCCAGATCGGGCGTGGTTTGGCCAGCTCAAGTACCATTTAGTTTTCCACCTCAGATTCCATTATAAAGTTACCACTTGACAATTTTATTCCTCCACATAGAGAGTTGCTCTCATGTTATAGTGCAAAAGTCCGCAATATTCCCTACATTGGATGGTATACTCTCCGGCCTTGTCTGGTGCAAACCAAACAGTGTTGAGTCTTCCAACAATGGCATCCTGTAATACAACATAATCATGAATGTTAAACGAGTGGTTAACGTCTTTTGCTGTGATTTCAAATTTGTATGGTTTTCCTTTTTTGAGGTGCAATTCCCCTACTTCTTTAGTTCCATCTTCATGTTCAAATGTCCAAAACCACTGTTGTCCGGTAACCTTTATCACTTCGGCTTCAGCGGGAGTATGTTCTACAATTCGCTCCACGTTCCATGCTTCTGCGCCAACATAAGTCAGTAGACAGATAACTACTGCCACGTAAATCCATTCAGGCCAGTTAGAGTGTCCGCTCATTTACCATTCACCCTTTTCTTCGTATTTTGTCGGCTTAGCCTTAGGATGAGATTCTCTGAATCGCCATACAACCCAAATGAGTGTGCCAGATACCACAGCACCAACAGTAAATGCTATTGTCATCATCTTGAAAAAGAGGTTCCAGATCTCTGCCTTACGATTAATGTATTGGCCTGCCTCCGCAGGCTCGGCAAAGACTAGGTGTATCATTGGTAAAATGACTAAAACAGTCAAAATTGACATTAATACAATTGCTCTTGCCATGACCGATTACAGCTCGTGGTCTACAGATTCTATTTAAGGCTTTTGTGAATTATCAGAAAGGCCCTTGGTTGTATCGATCAGAATTCATCGCATTGATTGCAGACAAGGAAAACTTGGCCTGCTCCTCTCTTACTATTGTTAGTGATGCGTTTGCTATTATGAGCTCAAAGAGTGATTGGGCATTCAGGTTCAGAACATTTGATATCATTGCCTTTATTGGATCCATGTGTGTCACAAGAAGAACATTTTTGCCAGAGTGTTCCTTTCTGACGTGATCCACAATGCTTAGGACCCTTTTTTTGACCTGGGCAAACGTTTCCACGCCGTTTTCCTCAATTGTTGGATCGCCTTGGTAAAATTTCAAAAACACATTTCCATGTTTTGCAAACAAATCATCGTATGCCATGCCGGAAAATCTACCCATCTCTAGCTCATAGAGGCGCTCATCCACAGTTGTCGGCAGTCCAATGTGATCGCCTACGATTTGGGCAGTCTTGTGCGCCCGCTCAATTGGGCTTGCATAGATGTGGGAAATGTCTAGGGATTTTAGGAATTTGCCAATGTCATTGGCTTGGCTAACTCCTTTTGGTGTTAGTGAAACTCCAGGCGCACGTCCTGCCAAAACTCTAGACGTGTTGTTCTGCGCTTGTCCATGACGCAAAAATATTATCAATCCCATGGATTTTCAAATTTCTCCATAAAGATAATAATAACATTGCCTGCCGTGGTTTAGTTGAAAATAGGAATTATTGGTGGCACTGGCGGCATGGGAAAAGGCTTTGCACTGCGTTGGTGCAAAAATCATCAAGTGATTATTGGATCTCGTGATGCGCAAAGAGCGTCAGATGCGGCCAAAGAATATTTGGATGCTGCAAAGCAGGCATATGGAAACATAAATGGAACAATTTCTGGCACAGACAACAATTCAGTCGCATCCCAAAGTGATGTTTTGATTTTATCAATACCATATGAGAACATTGACTCTGTGTGTTCCGGTCTTTTGGACAAAGTAAAAGATACCTGCACTGTAATATCACCCATAGTTCCAATGACAAAGACGGATATTGGTTTTGAATTTCTGCCGCTAAAGGAAGGCAAGCCATTTTCACACCAATCCGTGCAAAAACACATGAAAAACAAAAACAAGCTAGTATCAGCATTTCATGTCATATCAGAAAAAAAACTAGTTGACCCCAATTACAAGCTAGACTATGATATTTTTGTGTGTGGTGATGACAAGGAATCAGTCGATACAGTAAATGGCCTAATTAGTGAGATTAGTGGCCTGCGGCCAATATTTCTGGGCTCTGGCTCACTTGCATACATGGCAGAGATTGCAACACCTTTGCTACTCAATGTCATGATCAAAAACAAGATGAAAAACCCAGGAATCAAAATTCTATAAATGAGTGAATATCATCCACGAAGGGGCAGAAACTGGTATTCTGCAATGGGCGTTCTTTTCATAGTAGTTGGCGCCATAGTAATAGTGCGGAATTTGATAATTTGGAGTCCCGAGTTTGTAGTGGATTTTATGTTCAATGGAGAAATAACAAATGAAAAAGTCTCACTAGGCATGTTTGCGTTTGGCGGGTTTTTGATATTATGGGGATTTAGGAAAAAATATGCGTAAAGAAACCCTGATAAAAAAACAAAAAGTAATGCATTTAGCCACAGTGGATTTGTGCGGCACGCCACATCTTGTTCCAGTATGGTACAAAAAAATTGGAGCCAAATTCTATATTGGCACAAACACAAAGACAGTCAAGGCAAAAAACGTTTCAAAAAACAATAAAGTGTGCTTTTGCATAGATGTTGGGGTTTGGCACCCAATTGATGGCATGATGGCATCAGGCAAGGCAAGACTCATCAAAGAGAAAAGTACAGTCAAAAAAATTGCAGGGCAAATTTTGCTTCGCTATTTCAAATCCTTAAAAGAGAAATCTGCAAAGCAATTACTTGATCAGACAGACTGTGTAATAGAAATCACGCCGCTAAAGACAACTACTTGGCATTACTGACAGAACTTTTCTATTTCGTTTAGAGCAAAGTCAAGTGTGTTCAGGTCAGGCAAAAACACAATTCTGAAATGACCACTACCGTATTGCGTTCCAAATCCAGATCCATGAACAGTTAGTACTCCTGTTTTTCTAAGTAACTCCATTACGAATTCCTGATCTGTCTTGTATGGGTTTTTTTCAATTTTAGGGAAAGCATAGAATGCTCCCTTTGGATTAGAGCACGACAATCCGGGAATTGAATTTAGCCTCTTTACTACAAAATCGCGTCGTTCTTTGAGCTCGGAGACAAATTCGGAGACATAACCTTGCGGTCCTCGCAATGATTCTAGTGCTGCATATTGTACTGGTAGATTTGTAGATATTCGTACACGTGCTAATTTTGGCAGATTTTCCCTAATGGGTGCAAGTTTTGGTGAATTGTTAAATGCAATATAGCCAATTCGCCACCCAGACATTAGGTGCACTTTGGAGAATCCATTGAGTAGTATTACAGGTGAGTTGCCGGAAACCTTGCCAATTCCTGTGAATTTTTCGTCAAATACGATTTGGTCATAGATCTCATCGCATATGATGTACAGATCATGTTCATTTGCAATGCCTACTAGCTGTTTTAGCGATTTTTCAGAAAATACTGCACCGGTCGGATTATTTGGTGAAATTAGACAGATTGCGACTGTTTTTGGTGTTATCTTTGATTTTATATCATCAATGTCTGGTGTAGAGTTTTTCAAATCCACTGCAAATTCGACTGGTTTTCCACCATGTAGCCTAACATATGACGCGTATGGCGGATAGTACGGTCCTGGTAAGAGGACTTCGTCGCCTTCTTCTACAATAGAAGACATTACCATGTCTAGTGCCTCTGAGACGCCATTTGTAATCAAAATATCATCTGTAGAAACAGACAGTCCCTTTGCTTTTTCTTTTATTGCAATTGCTTCTCGTAGCTCCGGTAGCCCTTCAGATTGTGCGTAATAATTGTGGCCCTCTCGAATTGACTTTATCATTGCCTCTTTGACATTCTGCGGAGGTTGGAATCCATATTGAATTGGGTCACCAATGTTCAGGTACGTGATTTTTTTTCCTTGCCTTTCGACTTGACGTGCGGCAACTACAATGTCACGAATTGCATATTCAACACCTGCTACTTTTTTTGATATCTTCATGAGCAGCTAGACAGATATTTAGCCCCGTTAAAGTGCTTTTGGACTCGTAGCACAGTCTGGATAGTGCGGGCGGCTTCGGACCGCCAGGTCGAGGGATCGAAGCCCTCCGAGCCCTGAAATTATTTTTCCAGTATAACTATATTAGAACAAATGATATTGTCAATGACATGCCTGGAATTGGCCTAATGAAAAAAAGACTGGAAACAGAAAAGCAAGCACTTGCTTTAGCAATATCTGGAATCATAAAACAATACAATGCCAAACCAGAAGAAATCATGACTTTGGAAACACAATATGATGATGAAGTCGGAGACTGGTATGTTGCATTAGGCTTTGCTGACAAGCGAATAGTGATACGAATGGACTCGGTTCACGCTACTATTCTTGAAATAAACGAAGTCTAGCTATTTTTGAAATTCAATTTCACAGCAAAGATTGCATTCTTTGAAGGTTTTAGAATATGACCACTTGTGTTCGTGTTTCATAATTTGATGATATGATAGTGAGTTTAAGGGATCTGTTTGTTCTATGTCGACAAACTTGCCTTATTTTCTGAACTGAACGTTTGGAGCTTCTGGCTGCGGTATTACGATTAATCCACCGTCTCGGAGCTGACCAATTAACTGAATTACTTCCTTTTCTACTTGAGCGCGTTGTAGACCAGTTTTTTGTGCAAAGATATCTACCAGTTCAGTGATCTTTCTTTTACCATTGCATGATCGCCAAAAGTCAATGATTGCCTGATTTACCATAAAGCCTTGGTTGTGTTCGTTTGCCAAAACCATTTCACCATCTTCTTGTTGCACTACAGAGCCTACACCTTGTGGTAGTGCAGTCTCATAATCAATTGGTGCAGGAGTATTTGTGGATGAAAAGCTCTTAAGTTTTGCCTTGGCAGCCTCTGACATTTTGTCCATTGTCCATGGAGGATTCCAAACAATGTCGACTTTGACATCATTTACTCCTGGAACTTTTTTTACATATCTTGTAACATCTTGAACTAGAGTTTGATGTAAAGGACATCCCTGAGTTGTGAGTGTCATTTTGATATTGACGTCATTTGATGGAGTAATATCAATTCCATAAACTAGGCCCATCTCTACAATGTTTAATGGAACTTCTGGGTCCATGCATTTGGTAAGGGATTCACGGACTTGCTCAACGCTAACGGTCGACATATTTTGTTGTTGATTCCAAAAATGAATAAAAACTTTCTATTTGTTAGCTTCAAATAATTTTGGTATAGACACATCAAATGGAGGCTTTGCAACTCCAGCTTCCGTGATGATGCCTGAGATCAGCTCTGGTGGCGTCATATCAAACGCGGGATTTATGACATTGATTCCGTCTGGGGCTGTCTTTTTATCACCAATTTGTGTGACTTCGGTTCCATTTCTTTGTTCTATAATGACGTCTTGTGGATTGCTTTTCATATCAAATGTGGAAAGCGGTGCTGCAACATAGAATGGGATCCCATGCTGTTTTGCCATGAGTGCCACTTGGTATGTTCCAATTTTGTTGTAGACGTGACCCGTTCTCAAAACTCTGTCAGCGCCTACCACCACTTTGTTTACCAGTTTATTTGCCATCGTATAACCTACGGCAGTATCAGGAATTAGACTGACATCAAAGCCATCATGTTTTAGTTCAAATGCAGTAAGCCTTGAGCCTTGTTGTACCGGTCTTGTTTCTGTTGCAATTACTTTGATGTTTTTTCCGCTTTCCTTAGTGGCCCGTATTACTCCTAGTGCTGTACCATATGCTACAGTAGCTAGTGAGCCGGCGTTACAATGCGTCATTATGGTGTCATCGTTATCAAACAAAGTAGATCCGTTTTTGCCCATTCGCATGTTTATTTTGATATCATCTTCTGCCATTTCCTGTGCAGATTTTACAATAGAGAAGCTGATGTCATCCACATCTTTTCCTTCTTTTGCAATCTGCATGATTTTATCTAGGCCCCATGCCAAATTCACTGCCGTAGGCCTTGTCTCAAAAAGAGTTTTTCGTGCCTCTTCAAGATCAGATAAGAGTTGCTCTTTTGTTGCCGCTTTACTTTGTAATGATGCAAGTGCAAGGCCGAATGCTCCGGAGACACCTATAGCGGGAGCTCCCCGTACAACTAGATTCTTAATTGCTCTTGCAACATCAATGTAATCTGAATATTCTACAAAGACTAGCTCGTTTGGTAGCTTGGTCTGATCAATCATTACCACTTTGTTGTTTTTCCATTCTACTGTCTTTAATAGTGATAAAGTTTTCTCAGACAAGCACAATAAACGAGATTTTTTCGTTATTTAAAATAAACTTGTTAACCGTTATATCTTGAGATATTATTCGAAAATTGGTTGTTAGACTATTCAATTTTAAACAGATTTGATCCTCACGGTATGCACAAGGTTTATGACGATTGGCCTGAAATTGCAAAAAAAAGTTACAATACAAATTATGAACAAATCAATTTTGAAAATATTAATCATATTGTTTTTGCTGGAATGGGCGGATCAGGTGCATTGCATGATATATTTTCAGCAATCTTATCAAAAACCAACATACATGTAAGTATTGTTAAAGGTTATCATTTACCGAAGACAGTTAATTCTGAAACATTAGTCATTACATCCAGTGTGTCTGGGAATACTGTTGAGACTTTAACAGTACTAGATCTAGCTAAAAAATCTAATTGCAAATTGATCGCATTCTCAAACGGTGGTAAGATGAGAGATTATTGTTTTAAGAATGGGATAGAACATAGGAGTATTCCAACATATCTTTCTCCACGATCATCATTTCCATCATTTCTATTTTCAATGTTGAAGGTTTTAGCACATATCATACCAATAAAAAAAGAAGACGTTATCGAATCAATTAATAATTTAGAAAACCTACAAAAAGAAATTGCATCACATAATATTTCTCCAGATAATCCTTCAATAGACTTGGCAAACTATCTCACGGATATTCCAGTTATTTATTATCCATGGGGGCTGCAAGCAGCTGCAGTTAGATTCAAAAACTCCTTACAAGAAAATGCAAAAATGCATGCAATGATTGAAGATGTAATAGAAGTATGTCACAATGGAATTGTTGCATGGGAAAAAAGATCAAATGTTAAACCAGTTTTGATTAGAGGTCATGATGACTACATAAAAACAAAAGAACGATGGAACATAATCAAAGAATATTTTGAGCAAAAAAACATAGAATACAAAGAGATTTCTTCAGTTGGAGGAAGTATCTTGACAAAGCTAGTCAATTTGATTTATTTGTTAGATTACGCAACAATTTATCTTGCTGTGATGTCAAAAATTGATCCCACGCCAGTTACTGCAATTGATTTTATAAAAAATAAAATGAGATAAATCTGATTGTTAATTTTTGTAGATATCAATTATGACGTATAGTTGATGTTGTCTTTCAGTTAAGATATAGAAAGATCTACGTATTTGATTTTCGTATTTAATTTAATGATTTTGCGATGCCAGTCTTGGTGGAAGTGTGTTTAAAAATCTCTACAACAATATTTAAAAGAAAATAATTTTATTACAATCATTTTTAACATTGTATTAATAAAAATTCTATGTAATTGAATTTTGCAATAGGTCTTCCTGCTTTCAACGAGGAAAAGAACATTGGATCAATAATAATCAAATTAAAAGAGCTTACAAAAAACGTCATAGTGTGTGACGATGGTTCTACTGATCTTACAAGTAAGATTGCTAGTGAATTAGGAGCGATCACGATAGTACATCAAAAAAATATGGGTTACGGGGCAGCCATTTCGAGTTTGTTTTCTAAAGCGCGAGAGATTGGAGTCGATGCATTAGTGACTTTTGATGCAGATGGACAACATAGATTTGAGGATATCAAAGCTGTATTAGAACCAGTGATCAGAGATGAAGCGGATATTGCTATCGGTTCGAGGTTCATGGGCGATGACAGTATGGTTCCACGATATAGAAAAATCGGGATTAAAACAATAACTGGTCTCACTAATGTTACCACAGGATCAAAAATCACAGATGCACAAAGTGGATTCAGAGCATACAATAAAAAAGTGCTAGAAAGTATCATTCCCTCTGAGCATGGAATGGGCGTATCTACAGAAATTTTGATTAAATCTGCAAAGAGCAAATTTCGAATTGCCGAAGTTCCAATAACCATCAGATATGACGGTGAAACATCTACCCATAATGCGATATCGCACGGATCATCTGTGATTATAAGTACTCTGAAATATGTTTCAATTGAACGCCCACTTCCATTTTATGGAATACCGGGGATTATTCTTCTTACTATAGGACTAGCTTTTAGCATATGGGCAATACAAGTATTCGTTAATGAGAGAGAGCTGATCACAAACATAGCATTGATTGGGATAGCAGGAGTGATTGTTGGAATTGTATTGTTAATCACTGCAATCATATTATATTCAATAATAAGTGTCATAAGAGAACACAAATAATAATCAGAGAGCAAATTGGAACCCAATTTTTTTATTGTTGGTGCACCAAAAAGTGCCACCACCAACATGTCTTACTATCTCAAGCAACACCCACAGGTGTTTATGCCAGAAAATCTTGAACCATACTATTTTGCAAGATTGGATATACCCGAAAATTATCAGAGAGAAATAATAAGTGATAAAAAAAAATACCTAGATCTGTACAAAAAGGCGACAAATCATAAGGCCGCAGGAGAATCAAGTCCGGTTTATCTATATTGCCCACATGCGGCAGAGGACATTAGAACCCAATTTCCGAATTCAAGGATAATTATTTCATTACGCAACCCAATTGAGATAACTGATTCGCAATATTACTCTCTGAAATTTATGAAGTTTAATGCGTCTCGTAGTTTTGACGAAATATTAGATGTCGATGAAAAGCAAATTGAGAGAGATGAGTTCCACATAGACAATCTCCTAATTGCGGGTTTTTATACAAAGCACATTAAAAGATTTCAGAAGATTTTTCCAGAAGATAGAATTAAGATTGTCATATTTGAAGAATACATAAAAAACATAATTCCAACAATTAACTCTATTCTGAAATTTCTAGATATTAATGAATCAACCATATTCAGTGAACAGCCAAAGGGTGCATTCCGGGAACCCAGAAATAGCATAACAAAAAGCCTATTAGAAAATTCTGTTTTTAGAAAAATAGTCCAAAAAACAATTCCTACCGTACCAAGACAGAAAGTAGGTGAGAGATTCTTTGTCAAGGAATCTCAAAAACCCAGTATGAATAAATATCAAAGAGAACGTCTTAAGAAAATCTTTCAGCAAGATGTTAAGGATTTGGAAGATTTATTGGGTAGAAAGCTTCCTTGGCCCGATTTTAATTAGTAATACGATAAATAAATTAAAATGTTAGCAATATGAAAGATTGTTCCTAATTTGTTGAATAAATTATCTGTTATGTATATAAATATGAAAAAATAACTTTTATTGTGGCACCCAAACTTCAATTGGCCGAAGTTGAGAATCCTTTCTTAACATCTAAAGTAATAAGAAAACCGAATACACGAGATGCTCGCATATTATTTCTATATCCAAATGAACGAGGCATGAGTACAGTTCCTCCATCAATAGCTACACTATCACAGATTTTAAAAAATGAGGGACATCAGACAGGATTATTTGATACTACATTTTACAAATTTGATGACGAGTTAGCAATTGAAGATTCCGATATTGTGAATCAGAAGGCTCTAACCCACAGACCTGTTTTAGACATGGACGATGACGACTTACATTTTAAGAAAACCACCAGATCTGCTGTTGCTGATTTTTATGCAGCAATTAATGATTTTGAACCAGACATAATAGCGGTATCATGCACAGAAACAACATTCTTGCGCGGCATGAAGTTGATAGATCAGACACGAGATTGCGGAATTAAAAATATTTTTGGAGGCGTATTCCCTACATTTGCTCCAGATCTTGTCATGAAATATCCGAATGTTGACATGTTATGTGTAGGTGAAGGTGAAAATACGATCATTGACTTGGCCAATTGTATATCTAATGGTGAGAATTACTCCAATACTACAAATTTATGGATACGACAAAAAGACGGAACGATAAAGAAAAACAGCGTATCGAGGCCTGTAGATATCAACGAATTACCACCAGTAACAGATGTAGGATTATTTGGTGAGAAGAGATTCTACCGTCCAATGGGTGGAAAAATTCGCCGTTTGTTACCTGTTGAAACACATCGTGGTTGTCCATATACTTGTGCATTTTGTAATTCTCCTGCTCAAAATAGACTATACGGTGGAGGAGATTTTTCAAAGGGACTATCATTTTTCCGAAAAAAGAATATGGAGTTAGTAAAAACAGAAATTGAAAATCACATAAAAAAACACAATGTAGAATACATCTATTTTTGGGCAGATACTTTTCTAGCTTGGACGGATAAGGAATTCGACGAATTTATCAAAATGTATTCGCACATAAAATTACCATTTTGGTGCCAAACTAGAATTGAAACCATAGAAGAAGGAAAATTCAGGCAACTAAAAGACGTTGGTTTAGATCGAATCACTTTTGGTATGGAGCATGGTAATGAGAAATTTCGCAGAGATGTTGTTAAACGAGACTATACAAACGAAGATGCCATTAAGAAAATAAAAATAGTCGAAAAACTCGGAATTGTGTTTAGTGTAAATAACATAATAGGATTTCCAGATGAGACAAGAGAGCTGGCTTTTGATACTATTGAGCTAAATCGACAATTTAATTCTGATAATACCAGTTGTTCAATATTTGTTCCATTCCATGGCACCGAACTACATGAATATGCAGTAAGAAAAGGATATTTACATCCAGATACAATATGTGCAGTCAGCAATTCTGGCGAGAGTCTATTGAGTATGCCGCAATGGGACAAGAAAGACATAACAAGACTGCGTGATGTTTTTGCAATGTATATCAAGTTTCCAAAAAACCGTTGGCCTGAGATTAAGGAAGCAGAAACAGATTCAGAGTTACGCGCAAAGCTAAGCGATGAATTTGTCAAAACATATTGGTCAAAAGCATCAGGTAAAATTGAAGATGACATTGCTGAAGCTGCAAAAGGACTCTTCTAACAAATTAGAAGAAATCAGGCAAGTTGATAACTATGTTTTGTTTTAATTATTGATGTGAAAATACTTTCGATTATTCCTGCAAGAGGCGGGTCCAAAGGAATACCTCTGAAAAATCTAAAAATAATAAACGGAAAACATCTACTTGATTATTCTATTGAGGCTTCATTAAATTCAAAATGGATTAACAAGACAATAGTTTCAACCGATGATGACAAGATACTCAAAAGAGCAATAGAGAAAGGAGCAGAGGTGATTAAAAGACCAAAAGCTCTATCAACTGATTCAGCGTCAATTGAATCAGCGATAGTACACTGTCTAAAACATCTCAAGAGAAAGGAGAGGTATACTCCAGATCTAGTTGTATTACTTCAGAACACATCGCCGCTAAGAACTGTTAGACATATTGATGAAGCGATATCACTATTTTTGAGATACAAATATGATTCAATGTTAAGCGCATACAGTTCACACTATTTTATTTGGAAAAAAAGAAACAATGAAATCACACCAATCAACTATAACCCAAAAAAAAGGCCAAACCGGCAGCAATTCAACAACCAATTTATTGAAAATGGTGCAATTTACATTACAAAATACGAAGCATTCAAGAAAAGTAAATGTCGAATTTCTGGAAAGATAGGCATCTATGAAATGCCATCAGAATTGTCAGTCGACATAGACACCAAGGAAGATCTTGTAAAAGCTGAACATATCATGAAGAAGATACTATGAGAATTAGATTAATTGTGAAGATGAAACTGATCCATGCCAGCTTTAAAGTAGCTCATGTCGTGTTCCACCATAGTTTTGACTAGTTGCTTAAAGGTCATTTTTGGTTTCCAGCCTAATTGTTTTTGTGCTTTCGAGGAATCTCCAATCAGTTCATCGATGTCAGTGGGCCTCATAATTGACTTATCGATTTCAACAACATCGTGCCAATCGCCCAGTCCGGCATATTCGGTAGCTAATGTAAGGAATTCTTCAACGGAATGGGATTCTCCTGTTGCAATCACATAATCATCAGGCTTGTTTTGTTGTAACATTAACCACATGGCTTCGACGTAATCACCAGCAAACCCCCAGTCTCTCCGAGCAGAAACATTGCCAAGTGTGAATTTTTTTATTTGTTTAAACTTTATTCGGGCAAGATTCCAAGTTATTCTTCTTGTGACAAACTCAATTCCACGCAAAGGGGATTCGTGATTAAACAGAATGCCGCAGCAGGCAAATATGTTGTAAGCTTCTCTGTAGTGATTTGTCATATGATGGGCAAAGACTTTTGCTACGCCATATGGACTTCGAGGTTTAAAATAAGAGTCTTCGTTTTTAATGCCAAGATAATTCCCGTACATCTCGCTTGATGAGGCTTGATAGAACTTTGCGTCAGGAATGTTTTCTTTCACCGCATCTAAAACGCGTAATGTACCCAGTCCAGTTATGTCTGCAGTCAAGATTGGTTGTTGGAATGATACTCCAACAAACGACTGGGCAGCTAAATTGTAGATTTCATCCGGTTGAGATTGACGGATGGCAGATTGGATTGATGAATAATCGGCAAGGTCGGCCTTTATTCTCGTAATTTTATCGTAGTTACCCATTTCTTCAATTCGTTCAAAACATTTGTGACTGGTTCTTCTAAATGTACCAAATACGTTGTATTTTTTTTTAAGAAGAAAGTCTGCCAGATAAGATCCGTCCTGACCAGTGACTCCAATTATCAAAGCATTTTTCATGATATAAGTAATCCTGCTTTAGTCACCTTATCTAAAAATTCTTCGAAACCTTTTCCGCCCTGTTCATGGCCTTTCCAGACTTCTATTGCAAAGCTTTTTTCATGGTGCTTATTAAGAATTGGGATTACATTCTCAAATGGCATGTCACCCTCTCCAAACTGTAATCCTTCCCCGTCTTCGCCACCGGCGTCGGATAAGTGAAAATGCTGTACATGTTTTTCAATTTTCAACAGCTCATCGGTGACCGACAGATGGTTCTTGTTACAGTAAAGATGAGAATGACACAAATCATAACAAACATTCATGCCTGTTTCCTTACAGTATGTCAGCATATCATCTGCACTAAGGAATACATTGCTATTCCAACGTCCGCCAAAGAACCACGCATATGGCGGCATGTTTTCCAGAAGAAAATCGACATTTTTGAGATCCAGTTTTCGTACGGAGTCAACTACAAGGCCTTTCATCGTATCAACATCAGATTTTGGAGACTCGTGTAGTGAGTATCCCCCGGGATGAACTATCAAAGTAGGTTCACCTTGAAAATGATCGTTAAGTGAGATAGTTTTATCAATTGCTTTTTGTATTAATTCCAATGACTTTTCTTTAGAATGGACTTGATTAGTTTCCTTCAGACTAACAATATCAAGTAACTTTCTTTCAAAATATTCAAAACAATGAACAATTAGCTTTTGATTAAAATCTTTATCTAGTTCAAGATTCAGATCACTGTCTGAAAAATGGAATTCAAGTATTTTAGGGTTAAACTTAAGCATATCATTTAGATCCTTCTTCCTTACTTTCATCCCAAGAATCATAAAAGATCGTCCAATTGGATATACTCCCCTCTTTTTATCACTCGTTTGGCTTTTTTTCCAATTAATTCATAGTAATATTGCGGTGATAATCCTCTTGCTGGGGTTTTAACTTCCACATTATTTTCTGAAAAGATTTCGCCTTCTTTAATATCAGAAGAACACACAATGCTTTTTCCCAAAACCTCTCTTTGTAATATTTCTCCTCTAGTCATCTTTTTAATTGGAATGCCTTTTGCTTTTTCAGATTCACGAATGTACTGGATTAGGGTCTTTAGTTCTTGCGGTTCCAAGGAAGCCGCCTGATCCAAACCAGTCATTGTTTTATCCAGTGTGATGTGTCGTTCTATTACTACTGCACCCATGTTTGCAGCTACAACCGAAGGAACTATGGCAGATTCATGACCGCTGTAGCCTATTGGAACATCAAATTTTTGTCTTAAGACGGGAATCAGATTCAGATTCAACAATTCGACTGGAGAGGGGTACGTGCTATTACAATGCAATAACAGAAAAGGAACGTTTTCCTTTTTTACAAAGTTCACAGTCCTTTCAATTTCGTCCATATCTGACATTCCCGTAGAGATTATCATTGGTTTTTTTGTTTTTGAGATGTAACGAAGTAATGGAAAGTTTGTCATATCAGCCGACGCAATCTTGTAGGCAGGTACGTTAAGTCTTTCCAAGAAATCAACACTAGTAATATCCCAAGGAGTACAAAGAAATGTGATCTTCTTTTCTCTACAGTATGTCACTATATCTTGAAAGTCATCTTCATTGAATTCCACCTCGTTTAATACATCAATCAGAATTTCAGTGCCTTGACTGTCCAGTGTTGGATTTTCTAGTATCTCTTTTTGGTATATACTTTCCAAATTACGTTTTTGAAATTTTACCGCGTTTGCACCAGCATCAGCGGCTACATCTATGAGTTGTTTTGCTACATGAAGATCACCATTGTGATTTATTCCAATTTCTGCGATTATGTAACAAGGGTGTTCGTGGCCTATGGCAGTACCATCAATTTCAATTTTATTTTTGAAGCTGTACTCCATATTGAAAAAATATTTCTCAGCTATATTAATTTGTAATAATTAAAATCCTAGATGCTTCTGTTTTACAGTTTAATGAAAAGAAAAGATTTTCCAACTAGTATTCGACAAACGATTCACAATACCCGCATGTTGAATAAATAATAGCAAACTACGCAGTCAATTGTGAAATTAATTTGTGATTAATTTTTGTCAACAACATCTTAAAGATTTAAATGATAATTTTCGAACATGTAATTCAGATGAAGGACAAGATTATTTTTTGGCTTGGAAACGACTATACACATTATTGCCTCTCATATGCATTCCAGAAAAAATACGAGTGTGAGTTATACGGGATTGTTGAAGTTACAGAGAGGCCCAAAATCTTTTTTCAGAATCAGAAGATTGTGAACTTTCACAAGATGTGGTTTTTTCACGACAATATCAAAAAAAAATCCGACAAACCAGATTTAGAATACTTAGCACAATTTGAGAATAAGTACAAAGTAGATCTTTGGAAATTAGTCCAGAATGAAAGAATTTTTCTTTACTATAACAACTTTCATAAATTTTCCTCTGAGGAAATCTTAGGCATACTAGAGGATGAGTGTAGATTCTTCGACAGGATTTTAGAAGAGATTAAACCTGATTTCTTTTTCACCAAGATATCCAGCCTTCACCACCAAGAGTTATTTTATCAGATGTGCAGAAATTCGGGTGTCAAGGTTCAAGTTCTTACCTATTCCACCTTAGGGCAGCACTGTATGATTGCACAAGAACCCGCAAAGCTGGATCTTGTTGAGGACCTGAACAACATAGATAGTAAAAATCGAAACTTTGACGATCTTCAGAATTACTTGCATAAATTTGATCTCTTAAAGCAGCTTGACAGTAAAATTCTCAAACCAGGATCAGGCATGTCTAGTTCAATAAAAGCTGCCATTGAGTTCTTCTTACATTCCGATTCCAGAAATATCAAAACACATTACACATACTATGGCAGAACCAAACTCAAGGTATTTTTTTATTATTTAAATGACTACCTAAAAACAAAATTTAGAGGATCATTCATCAATAAGAATCTCGAGACGAGGATGAAACACACAGAGCCGTTTGTGTATCTCCCACTTCACACCGAAATAGAAAGATCGTTGTTGATCGCAGCCCCATTTTACACAAACCAAATTGAGGCAATAAAATGGATAGCAAAATCATTACCAATTGATTTCAAATTATATGTTAAGGAACACCCTGCGCAAGTTGCTAGAGCATGGAGGAGCATATCAGAATACAAAGAAATCATGAATATACCAAACGTAGTTCTCCTGCACCCAAAGTTTTCAAATGAGGAGATCTACAAGAATTGTTCATTACTCATTACCATTGCTGGGACGGCAGGTTTTGAAGCTGCATGTTATGGAAAACCAGTCATTACGTTTGTTGATTTGAATTATTCACTCTTGCCATCAGTTCATACATTGAAGAGTTTGAATGATCTTCCTGAATTAATTAGAAAGTCACTATCTCAAAAGATAGAGCCAGATAGTTTGGACAAATACATTACATTGTTGGTAAAAAACATCTCCAAATTTGACTATGCTGACTTTATGGCAAAGCTTGCTGTTGAGTTTTTCTATGGCAACAATCTGATGGATGTAGAAATACCAGAACTCAAGATGAAGACGTTTTTGGAGAAAAACTATCCACTACTAGAGGTTCTAGCAGATGATCACATAAGAAAAATCAAATTATTGAAAGAAAAATAACTTAACATCATCCTGAGGATTAACTACTTATGGCTGATTTTGGTTTCCACACAATACATGATAATCTATTAACTGGTGATATTGCGAAATTTAGTTTTTCATTATGAATTATTTCTATCATATTTTCAGTTTGAAGTTTTTCTAACTCTGTAACTAGGTTATCCTGATAGTCCCTCATTTTGAAATAAGATTTTACCATAAGCGGAGAGTGTGGAAAATCAACCTCAAAATGTATAACCAATTTTGGGTTTGAGTTCAGTATA